>NZ_ASPR01000001.1:0-41021 GCF_000517845.1 Paenibacillus sp. FSL R5-192
GTTGGTCGGAAAAAGTATACCACGAAAAGAGAACTCATCCAACCAGAAATGCTTGACAAACATTAGCTGGTTTTTGTTAGACAGCGTAAGAGGGGATATCCGTAAAATAATTGATCTTTGAAGTTGAATCGTGGCTGGTGATATATACAAATAAAACCGCACTCTCTCCTACATAACTAGGGTAGTGCGGTTTTGTACATTAAACTTGTATATTGTTGAATTGGGAATACAGACAGCTTTATTGGGAAGCTTTTAAATCAATTAATTCGTAAGTTCGTCCAAGTCTTCAGCAAGTACAGCATAGATCTGATGATCCTGATATTTGCCGTTGATCTTGAGGTATTTGCGAGCAGTACCTTCAAACTGGAATCCGTTCTTCTCCAGAACGCGCTGTGAACCTTTGTTGGAGGGCAATACTGCAGCCTGAATCCGATTTAACTTCAGCGCACGGAAGCCATAAGCTACGGCCAGTTTAACCGCTGCTGTCATTCGTCCGCCACCCTGATAATCTGGATGGATAAAGTAACCCATATCCGCATAATTGGCAACGCCCAATACGACATTGTTGATACTTACTTGTCCAATTAGCAGGCTGTCTTTAATGGTATAGATTCCAAATTGATATCCTGTACCATCTTCTGCTGCCTTGACCCGATCCTCAATCCGCCGAGTCTGAGCATCCAGTGTATAGAATTCATCGTCTCGCACGGGTTCTACAGACTGGTAAGGGACGCGTGTGATCTGAATCAGGTCCAGATAGGACTGTGTATCCTGGGGTGTAAGCAACCGAAGGCTTATGCCATTGGCTGTATCATAGAGTGTTAGTGCCATTACAGCACACTTCCTTTCTAATTGGGATGTTCGTAGTCGGTGACTACTTTAACTTTTGGCGCAGACTTCTGAAAAATTGAGTTAGCATCGTGGAGCATTCAGGCTGAAGGATATCCGGAATCACCTCCGTACGATGGTTAAAACGAGGCTCCTGTAGCAGGTTCATCAGTGTACCTGCACAGCCAGCCTTGGGATCAGCCGTACCATAGATAACTCGTGGAACTCTGGATTGTACAATTGCACCTGCACACATTGGACAAGGTTCCAATGTGACGTACAGAGAACAATCCAACAAACGCCAAGCTCCGATGGTCTCGCTGGCCTGACGAATAGCCACCATCTCTGCATGGGCGGTGGAATCCAGTGTAGTTTCACGTAGATTGTATCCCCGACCAACAATTTGGTTATTTTGTACGATTACAGCTCCAATCGGCACTTCCCCAAGAGCCTCAGCTTTGTAGGCCTCGGCAATGGCCTCTCGCATCCAGTGCTCATGCTGAGCTTCCTCAGATAAATGCGCGAGATCGGTCTGAAGAAAATGGTCAGTCATTACTATATAACTCCTTCCAAAATCGTTTATTCAGCGAACAAATATTCGGGTTGTTAACATGTTGTGTATAGAATTGTGGATAACCGTGTAGTTGCTCACATAGTTATAAACAAACTATCCACAAGCCTGTGGGTATGTGGATAAATATAGTGATTAATTTCATTGTAGAGTTCGAAAATGCAAAAAACAACGAATTTCGAGCTTTTCAGTCATTCGGTAACTTTTGGACACGGGTCAATTATCCTTTTCAAAAAGACATACAAGCGTTATGATGGAGATAGGTTTTGCCATATATCGCCAGAGGGTACAAGCCGAGAGGTGAACAAAAAAACTTGTCTATTAAAACGAAATTATCCATGATTATGTCGTGCTCAGTGCTCGTTATTTTAGTGTTGAATATCGCACTGAGTTATTATACTACAGAAGAGAATCTGAGGCAGGACAGTGAAACCAAGATGGTGCTCACTGCAAAGCAGATTGCAATTGCTGTCGAACAGAATCAATACAGTTCGGATTATGTAAAACGGCAGATTGGAAACAATCTGTGGCTTGCTGCTGTCATGGCAGCGGAAGAATTGGACCCGAATATTAATAATATCACAAATGAAGAACTTGTACGCTTGAGCCAAAAGGTCGGCGTCTCACATATTTCGTTAATGGAGCAGACGGATGATGACATCGTTGTTAGCCGCTCCTCAGATCCGAGAGAAATCGGGCTGTCCACCAAATCCATGACATATTGGTATCAGGCCTTTAAGCAATTGTTTGAAAAACAACAGGTGACGATTCCCCAAGGGCAGAAGTTGGAGCATTTCTGGTCAGATGGATTCGAATACTCGACATCCAGTCCTTCGGATATTGATATCTGGGGTTACTACCATGATGGAAAGAGAAACTACATAATCAATCCCTTCTATAATAATACGGAAGTTGATGACTATGTGAAAATCTCTAGTCCGGATGAGATTTTAAATAAAATTCGTGAGGTCAATCCCTCCATTCTGGAGATTACAGGCATCAATCCGTTGACTTTTGGCAGCCCGAACATGGGTGATGACGGAAGAGATTCGAACTTTAGCAAGTTGAATAACAGACCGATTCGTTTTGGTACATACCAGTATGGTTCTACGGATGAGGATCATCGTGCTGTGGTGCGCGCCATTCGAACAGGGCAAAATGTATCTTTTGTCAGTGAAACGCACGAACAGAAGGTACTGAAGAGTTTTATTCCCATTTTCACACCCAATCAGTCTTCCTATGTGATCAGTATTGTCATGGACTATAAGCAAATATCCTCCATGGTATCTGAGCAGTTGGTGAGCCATGCCTCCATATCGTTGGTTTTGCTGGAGATTGTGATTTTTGGCAGCTATTTGCTCGCAGGGTATATTACACGTCCGATCCAATCCATACTGGGCAAAGTGAATGATGTAGCGGATGGGCACTTTGATTTCCGTCTGAAAGTACGGAGGAAGGATGAACTTGGCCAACTGGCCAATCGTATTAATGCCATGATTCGTAATCTGGGCCATTATACGAGCCGTCTGAAACAGATGTATGAAGAGAATCGGGCAGTGAAAGAACATCTGGAGTCCATTATCAATCAGACAGCGGATGCCATTCACATTACGGATCTTGAAGGAAAAGTGCTTCGGGTTAACCGCGCATTTGAACAATTATATGGCTTTCGAAGTCGTGAGGTGGAAGGTCGTAATCTGAAGATCATCCCGCCAGAGGCAGAAGAAGAAATGAAACGTCAGCATGCCCAACTCGTTGAGGGGATGTCCATTACGTCCAACGAAACCACCTGGATGAAGAAAGACGGGACCCGAGTAGAGGTCAGTGTCAGTACGGCTCCGGTACGAGACGAGGCTGGAGAGATTACCGCGCTCATTAGTGTCTCCAGGGACATTACAAGCCGTAATCGGATGGAAGAGCTGCTGAGACGTTCTGAGAAGCTAACAACCGTGGGCCAGCTTGCAGCAGGTGTGGCACATGAGATTCGTAATCCACTGACCACGCTGCGCGGATTCCTGCAGTTACAGCAAGAGAGCAACAAGCTGAATCATCGTCATCTGGATCTGATGTTATCGGAGCTGGATCGAATCAACCTTATTGTTGGTGAATTTCTGATTCTTGCGAAACCACAGGCGGTTCATTTTCAGAATCGGGACATTCGTTTTATTCTTGGCGATGTCATCTCGTTATTGGATAGTCAGGCGCATCTGCATGGTGTAGAATTTGTACTGCGTGCCTCATCCGATTCGGCTATGGTACACTGTGAAGAGAACCAATTGAAGCAGGTATTCATCAATTTGCTGAAAAATGGTATGGAGGCCATGCCAAATGGAGGAAACATCCATATCAAGCTCAAGCATGACGAGCAGTCGAAACGCGTCAGAATTGAGATCAGGGATGAAGGCATTGGTATCCCGGAAGAGATGATGCCCAAGCTTGGGGAGCCTTTCTTTACGAATAAAGAGTCTGGAACAGGGCTTGGCCTGATGGTCAGTCAGCGCATTATTCAATCACATAAGGGCATGATGGATATTAAAAGCGTCATGAACAAGGGAACAACGGTTATTATTGAACTGCCTGCATCCGAGCAACAACTGGAAGTTATTGAGGTAGATCAGGTAACAGATGACACGCTTACAGATGAAGAGAAATAGATGAGGTGAGATTACCTTTTGCGTATTAATAAATTTATTAGTGAAACAGGTTATTGCTCCCGGCGTGAAGCCGACAAGTTGGTGGATAGTGGTCAGGTAACCATTAATGGAGTTAAGGCTGAACTGGGCAGTCAGGCAGAAGAAGGCGACGATGTACGAATCAATGGCAAGCCAATCAAGGAAAAGAGAAAACACGTATATATCGCGCTGAATAAACCGATCGGGATCACAAGTACAACCGAGCAGCATATTCAGGGCAATATCGTTGATTTTGTCGGGCACGATGAACGTATCTTTCCTATTGGACGTCTGGATAAGGACTCGGAAGGTTTGATCCTGATGACCAATGATGGTGATATCGTTAACCGGATTCTTAGATCAGAAGGGCGCCATGAGAAAGAGTATATCGTTACTGTTGATCGATCTGTAACCCCGAGTTTCCTTAGAGGTATGAGCACTGGGGTGAAGATCCTGGGTGAAATGACCCTGCCTTGTACAGTGACCCGGATGACGGATCGAGTATTCCGTATCATCCTGACTGAAGGAAAGAACCGTCAGATTCGGCGGATGTGTAGTGCCTTTGGTTACGAGGTTCGTAAGTTAAAGCGTATTCGGATCATGAACATCCATCTTGGAGAAATGGCGACAGGTTCATGGAGAGAGCTTACCCCTGCTGAAAAAGCGGAGCTGGGCGGTCTGTTAGACTATTCACTGGAATAGTTGATTCGAGTTCCACTAATTAACTGATTGAAGCCCTGCTTTCCGAAAAGGAGCGCAGGGCTTTTTGGTGCAGATTTAATGAAGACTAGTCAATAATACCGAATAGTACGGAAATATGTAGATGAACCAGGCATAAGCCTTATATAAATCAAAAAGACCGTTCTCCTTGTACCTGGAGAACGGTCTTTGGTTAATGAATCGCTGCAGGCCTCTAGTTTCCTCCGCCAACGGCTTTTACATTTGTATTGTTACTTTGATACTTCCGAATGATAGATACCTCTACACGGCGATTCTGTGCCCGTCCCGTATTGGTGTCATTGCTGGCAATTGGGTGATACTCTCCATAACCACTTGGTGTGAATTTGGAAGGGTCCAATTGCGAGTTCAGCAACAGGATTTTCAGGAAGTTGAGCGCACGATCTGCGCTTAGATCCCAGTTATCCTTATATTGGTTGTTCGAAATGGGAATATTATCGGTATGACCGGATACAACCACTTCATATTCAGGGAACTCCTGCAGCATGCTTGAGATTGCTTTGGCCAGGGATCGTGATTCAGGCTTCACATCTGCTCGGCCTGAGGAGAACAGGGCGTTATCACTGATGGTGATCTTCAATTCAGACTGATTCAGCTTGGTGTTCAGCTGGTCTGAAAGTCCGTTCTTCGAGATATATTTGTCGAGTCGCTCTTTGAGTTTCTCCAGGTCTTCTTGTTCTTTCTTAGCCATCTGTGCATCTGTAATCTGAGCTGGTGTTTTCTTGGTGATTTCTGTAGGTTCCTGTTTGTTCTTACCCAAATCAGCACCTGGCGTATCCGGATTCATGGACGAATGGTCCAGAATTCCGGAACCTCCATTTAATGCACTGTTTAGTGCGGAAGCCATCTGCTCGAACTTAGCTGCATCGATTGAACTCATACCGAACAATACAATAAACAGAGCGAGCAACAAGGTCATCAAGTCGGAATAGGGAAGCAACCAGCTCTCGTCTATATGCTCTTCATGTGGTTCGTGCTTCTTAGCCTTTTTCACCTGGTGATCCCTCCTTCTCTTCCAGTTGTTTACGTTCGGAAGGTGTCAGGAATACGGATAACTTTTGGTTGATGGCGATGGTGGAGACACCGGATTGTATGGATAACAGTCCTTCAACCATCATCAGCTTGATCTCCATTTCTTGCTTGGACATCCGTTTCAGCTTGTTAGACATCGGGTGCCATAACACGTAACCACTAAATATACCAAGGAGTGTTGCGATAAATGCTGCCGCAATCGCATGGGAGAGTTTCTCCATGTCACTGAGATCGGCAAGTGCTGCGATGAGACCTACAACGGCCCCGAGAACCCCGAGCGTTGGTGCGTACATCCCCGCCTGAGCGAAGATCAAGGCACTGCCACGGTGGCGCTCCTCTGTAGCATGAATATCTTCCATGAGCACATCACTTACAAATTCCTGATCGTTGCCGTCTATAATCATACGCATACCGCCACGAAGGAACTGATCGTCAATCTCTTCTACTTTTGATTCCAGTGCAAGCAAACCTTCACGACGGGTAGTGGAAGCCCAATCCATAAATGTGCCGATCAGGGATACGCGATCAATAAGTACTTGATTTTTGAAAACAATCCCGAAAAGCTTAGGGATTTTCTTAACTTCAGACATCGGAAATGCGATAAAGATGGTTCCTGCCGTACCAACAAAGATAATAATGTAGGCTGCGGGATTGTTAACCAGGTTGATTAAGGGCGCACCCTTCAAGAACATACCAAATACAAGGGAGACCAGCCCCAAAATTAGTCCAATAATCGTTGAAATGTTCATCATACACCTCATCCATGAGATAAAATTGAATCCTTTCAAGCGGCTGTGTTCGGGCTTCCGGACGAATTTTTGGCCGCAATCCGTTCAATGTTAGGCATTCCTTACGGTTGCTAAAACAGTTAAAACGGTCATATATGTATTTATCGACCAGAAGGCCTTTTTTTTTAAGGGCTATTTTCAGGTATAATAAGATCAAATCCGCTCCTTAGGGGCCGAATAGGAGTGAAAAGCCAATGGGCGTAAAGCATGGACGGGATTATGAAGGAATTTTGACAGATCTGACAACGGCAATCGGACGCATACCGGATCGGTATGTTTTCTTTGAAATGGACGCGGAAGAGTGGGGGAGACTGGCTGCATCTGACCAACTTGAAGTGGATGAGGCATTGGCGGAGGATTTGTTCTATGCGCTGGGCGAGGAGTCCGTTATTCCGGTTGGAAGTGGCGTGGTCATCCATGATAAGGAACAGCACCGCATTCATATTTTGATCGGGGAAGAAGAGTTGACATTTGTACCTTTAATTTAGTGTGTTTACATGCATTTTCAGGGGTGTAAATGGAATTGGAATTTCCCTCAAAGCCTTATGGTTATTGGTTCTATGCCATGTAGTTGATTGGATTTTGAAGCTTGTCCGTGGTAAGATGTTAGTCGTGAAATGGGCCAACCGCATGGCGGTGAGCCTGGCCTTTGAGGTTGCTGT
The DNA here is from genome assembly GCF_000517845.1 of Paenibacillus sp. FSL R5-192. Classification (NCBI taxonomy): domain Bacteria; kingdom Bacillati; phylum Bacillota; class Bacilli; order Caryophanales; family Paenibacillaceae; genus Paenibacillus; species Paenibacillus sp. FSL R5-192. The sequence goes on from NZ_ASPR01000001.1 coordinate 7,292, forward strand.
TGATAGCGCCGAAGGTGTCGGTGGTTATACGGACGCATGTCTGTAATGTACCACCCTATGGGGAGGAAGATAACGCATGGTTTTTTCGCAAGAGGAAGTCGAAGCTCATCTGGGAAGGCTGGAAGGCTGGGAACTGGAAGAGGGACGGTGGATTGTACGTAAATTCGTGTTCTCCAACTACATGAAAGGGATTGCATTTGTGGATGAGGTCGCTGCGATCTCGGAAGCATTCAATCATCATCCTTTTATTACGATTGATTATACAACGGTTACGCTGCGTCTCACATCATGGGATGCGGGTGGTATTACATCTGTAGATATCAAGGAAGCAGGGCAATATAACGAAGCTTATGACAAAATGAGGTCGCAATAACGAGGTTGGTTATTATCACGCGGCCAGAAGTGAGTGAACCATACATGTCAGACTATAATCAGAAACAACCTCTTATTGCTGTCGTAGGCAGTCTCAATATGGATCTTGTAGTGAAGACAGACACGATTCCGGAAGAGGGAGAGACGGTGAGCGGTGAGGAGCTGCATTATCTCGCTGGTGGCAAAGGGGCGAACCAGGCTGTTGCTGCTGCGCGTCTGGGTGGACAGACTACGATGATTGGTGCGGTGGGATCGGACGGTTTTGGCGAACGTCTGCTGCACAGTCTGACGGAAAGTGGTGCAGATGCCTCGCGGGTTCGCATATTGGAAGACACGGTTACAGGGACGGCTTCCATTTGGCTCTCTCGGGGAGACAACCGGATTATCGTTATTCCTGGTGCGAATGGGCAAGTGGTGCCTGAGATGCTGGAAGAGGCGGATACGGTAAAAAGCCTGACTGCAGCCGCAGCGGTGCTGCTACAGCTGGAGATCCCGCTGCCAGCGGTTACCCGCGCCGCCCAACTGGCGGCTGAAGGCAGCGCACTGGTGGTGCTCAACCCGGCTCCTGCGGTGCCGGGTCTGCCCCAGGAGCTCCTGCGGTGCGTCGACGTTGTCACGCCAAACCGCAGTGAGCTTGCCGTGCTTACCGGCCGGGATCATCTCCGGCCGGAAGACCTGGATGCGGCGGTCGCAGAGCTCGCCGCATCCCTCGGGGCCGCTGTCGTCACGACGCTCGGCCCCGAGGGGGCTGTCTACGCGGCGGCGCCTGGTGGCCGCGTACAAGCAGGGCGTGCCGGCGCGTGCCGTGCGCCCGGCTACGCCGTAAGCGCCGTGGATACGACCGGCGCTGGCGATTGCTTCAACGGCGCGCTGGCAGTAGCTCTCGCGCGCGGTGAGACTTTGGACGCGGCCGTAGGCTTTGCCATGGGTGCGGCCGCGTTATCCGTGACAAAGCTCGGCGCCCAGTCCGGGATGCCGTCCGCACGTAAAGTTGAGGCCTTTTTGGCTGAGCATGCCGCAGAGGCTTAATAATTGATATAACAAAGAGGCTCTTATTCTCCGAAAAGGGGATTAAGCGCCTCTTTGTTATGCGTGTGCAGAGATTATTTCTTCTCTGACAGCCACATGGCGATATTTGCAATCTCTTCGTCCTGCAGTTTTCCCTTGAAGGAAGGCATGCCACCTTTACCTTTGACAATCGTAGAATAGATCTTCTCCAGATCATCCTGGCTGCCGATGTTAGCCAGAGCAGGTCCTACGCCACCCTGAAGCTGATCCCCGTGACAGGAGATACAATTGGCTTTGACCAGTGCTTCAGCCTGTCCGGCATCCAATGTTACTTCCGGCATGGTTGGTTTGGCTTCTTCAGCCACTTCTTCTTTCCCTGGAAGCGTAAACATTAAAACAATAGCTAAAGCGCATGCTGCAAAAAATACTCCGCTCATGATCCATTTGTGCATCCCTTATGTCCCCTCCAGAATGAAAGATCATCTAACCTGAAACTATCCATATCATTATAACGGAACCTGTACTGACATCATAGCATTTTGTGGGAATTTTTTGAACTAATCACATAACAAGGGGCAAATTTAGTTGTTTTGCAATGGATTCTAAGCGCGAGGCCCTTCATAAACCATACAGTGAAAGGGCTTCAAGCCGCTTGGGGTCTGTCGTTCGTATGTATCCTGGGTGACAAATCCACTCTTCAGATAGACTTGAATGGCACGAGCATTCCAAGTGAGTACTTCCAGATCAATCTCATTCGTGGGATTTCGGCGAATAGCTTCCTGTACAATGGCAGTGACAAAAGCTGTCCCTTGACCCTGACCACACAGCTCTGGATGCATGCCAAGGCCAATCCGGGTTACCCCTTGAAGTGGGAAGTATTGAGCAAACCCACATATACGATCGTTCTGATCCAGGACGATTGCATATTGCTCCTGCCGCAGCTGTGCATCTCCGAATTCCACTTCCAGAGCTTTCATCTGCTCCCAGGGGAGCCAGCTGTAGATATTGTAAGGCGGATCATACTGCCAACTGCAGATAAGCTCCGCATGTTCTTCTCGCATGGGTACAACGTGAAACGTCACAGGGGTTTCCTTCATACACCTGCATGCTCCTTTCCTTGAAACAGAACTCTTTGTCCACTCTACAAAAGAGATGTTCATTTAGCAAGTCTTCCTTCCCAAGAAAAAAAATGAAACAAAAGTTCCGGTAATTTCGTTTATATTATAACGGGATGGGTAAAAACATCATAAGGGCACGGACGAACGAACGCAAAATGAACCTGTTGATGTCGCAGGATATGCCCCGAGTATAACTTGCAACATGAATAAGGATTGAAGCACAAAAAAACCGCCGGATACATTCCTGCGGAGAATGTACCGGGCGGTTCTGTTATGCTTCTTGCTTCGTTCCAGTATGGTTAATGGTTACAGCATCATGTTGCTCAGCTTGTCCCTAGTCAAGGGCCAGTGATTCATATGCGTCCGTGCTCATAATCCGTTTCGCGCCAACATAACGATTGGCCCAATAGTTTTCACTCAATGCACTGATCGTAACGCCTTTGGAAGAAGAGGAGTGTGCGAACTTTCCATCCCCTACAAAGATTCCTACATGGGATACGCCTTTACCTGTTGTATTAAAGAACACCAGATCGCCAGCTCTCATCTCCATGCGGGATACGGAATCGCCCATGTCGAATTGGGAACTGGATTGGCGTGCCAAATCAATACCCAACTTGTCGAATACATACCGGGTAAATCCGGAGCAGTCAAAGCCGTTAAGCGTTGTTCCCCCACTTTTGTATGTAGTTCCCATTGCTGAATCAATTACTGTGTCCATCTTTGAATCTGCGAATGCGCTACCTGCACCAAGCGATAAAGCGAATGTGATGCTAAGTACAGCTGCGGTTAATTTCTTCTTGAACAAGAGATATTCCCCTTCCAATGCCTGCGAGGTTAGCTTAAGGATTCGGTTGAAGGTCCCCTATGATCCCTCTGTAGCAAGATCAATTCACCCATAACTGGTTCCCCCGCTTCCCAGGTGCCAGGAATTTGGCTATGCTAGTTATGCACCTGCGAAATCAAGAAATGACGATTTAATTTTAAGTAGTTACAAATATGAATGTAAAGATTACAAAGTTGTTACTAAAAACTCACTGCGATTATTGTAACAGAGGAGTACGGCTTTGGCAACGTTTAGCAACAAATTTAGCAAAAAAACCCTCGACCTTTGACGGGGAAAGGTTGAGGTTTGCCTATTTATAAGTACATATTAGGCCATGAGTTTAACATGTGATGGTAACAATTTTTAAACTATCTGCTCTCACCTTTGGATATTTTGGACTGCCATAATCGGAAATGGCTGCATATTTTCCACAGACTCAATAGACATCTGGCAAGTGGATACGTCTGTTGTAGTATAAGTCCGGTAAGTCCCGTTAATAACCATGAGGCTGTAGTGAATGCCCCAAAGACGAGCAGGTGTACTCCGCCCAGCAGGAGTGCAATGCCGATTACGGCGATGAGATGACGCAGTGCAATCCAGAGTGCTTTGAGGGTACCGTGAGCACCGCCTTCTCCTTCTGGTGCCGAAACACCGAACTGCATATAGAGTATGACATGGTGGATGATCCAACCATATACAATCCAGGCAGCAACATAAGGTATGCCAGGCAAAAGTAATTGAAGGGAATGAAATCCGTCCATGAGAATCGAGTAGAGCCTCGGTATGAGCCAGTAGGCGGGCAGAAGTATCAATAATGTACGTATAGTGTGGAGCAGCAGCATCGGTTTCCACAGATTTTTGATTCCGCGGACAAACGGAATGCGCTCTTCTGTAGAATTAAAGTGCTGAAGTGAGTAGAGCAGTCCTGCCTGAATGAGGGGGCTGATCAACATGCGAACCAGCAGCATGCCCCCGAGAATCCATAGATAACGATGAACCTCCGGATGGGTAGATAGGTTAAGTTGACTTTCCATTTTGAACAAAAGTGTACTCAGCTCCCCGGCATCAGCATCTGGATAGCGCAGGAGTAGTGGGATGACCGCCGATTGTACCATTCGATAGAAGAAATATCCCCACATGAGTTGATAAAGAAATAAGAGTGCGGCAATGAACATATGCTGACGGACGAGAAACCAGCCTTCACGTATTTTCGCTTTCACCGTTTCCACCTCACCATGACAGACCTCCGAATATGGCTTCTATTAGTTTGGTTACACTCATGCTCCAGCGGGACTTCGTCTGCTCATCCAGTCCGGATTTCAGGAAATTGTTCATATGGCGGTTCTCCAGCACGATCGAGTACAGGGGATCGGTCATGGCCCAGGATACGGGGGATGTGTGAGTTAATTTATACGTGATGCGATCTTCTTTGCCATTCCATTGCTTGGTGAGGATATGCCCGTCTTCAAAAGCAATGCGAATAGGAACGGCGTTGTAATCACTCCCTTTTTTTGCTATCGTCACGGATGACTCGTACAATGTTTGACCGTCTTTCTGTACGGGCGTAACACGAATCTTCTCTACAGCAAAGTCAGCCATTCCGTTACTATAGACGTATTGATCAAAATAATCAGACCAGGAAGTGCGGGTCACTTGTTCCACAACGTTTTGAAAATCAGATGAAGTGGGATGTTTGAAACGGTACTTCTTCACATAGGTAGAGAGAATACGTTCCATCTTTTTGGCACCGACTTGATGTTCGATACCAAGCAATACAAGTTTGCCACGTGTATAGACATTGGCTGCATACTCATTCTGTGAATCGAACTTCCAGGATTCTTGTGTTAAGGATGACGGAGAAGTAATCAGTCCCGATTGTACCGGCAGATTCGGAATCAATCCGTATTCCTGCTCCATCAATTTGTCTTCTGCATAAGAGGTGAACCCCTCATCCAGCCAGGCTTCCTCGAATTCGTTGCTGGCAACCATGCCGTAGAAGTACTGGTGTCCGATCTCGTGGACTACGGTACGTTCCAGGTCATAACCTGGCGTAGTATCATCGGCTCCAAAGGCTGTAACTAGCGTAGGATATTCCATGCCTCCGGCACCGTTCCCCGTTTTGGGTGGAACAACGATGGATAAGGTTGCGTAAGGATATGGGCCAAACCATTTGCTATAATTGGCTAGTGCGGCCTTCGCGGCGTAGAAGTAACGTTCTTTCAGATCCTGATGAGCAGGGTCCAGATATAACTTGATTCGTACACCAGGCACATTGGGTGCAGAGAAGGGTTCCTCGGCGTAGACAAAATCCGGTGAAGCTGCCCATGCGAAGTCATGCACATCATCGGCGTAAAATTGATAGACCTTTTCTCCATTCTTCACCACGGCTTGCTGTGTCGGAAATCCGGTAGCAGCTACTTTGTATGTTTCAGGCACCCGAATACGCACACTATATATACCGAAGTCAGCGTAAAACTCTGAATTGCCATGGTACTGGTGCAGATTCCAGCCTTCCGTTGTTCGTCCACGTCTGCCCACAGGTTCATAGGCACTTAATTTTGGAAACCATTGACCTGCCATGACAAAATGATCAGCAGTTCCCATCCGGGCAAAAATCTTCGGCAGATTCACTTCAAATCGGGTGTGGAGCGTGATGCTTTCCCCGCCTTTGACGGGTTTGGGCAAGCGTACTTTAATGAGGGTGGTGTCCTTGATATTTCCGTCATCTGGTTGCACATACTGCATCCGATGCAGCAGAGAGAGCCCGTCCTCCGTTTTCATTTCGGTAATGTTCATGGAGCCATAACCATTGGTAGGCATGACATCACCCCGAAGCTTTCCACCGGATTCCTTCATAAAGGTGGTGTCAGCAGAAGAGAAGGCGTTGGGATACATATGAAAGTAAAGCTCGCTGACGGTTTTTTTACCTGGATGTGTCCAGGTAATCGTCTGAGTCCCTTCCAGTACATTCCCTTCGACCAGTTTTACATCCATGTGATATTCCACAACACGGTTGCTGTACACTTCGGCAGTAGGGGTCTGTACACTTTCTGGAGGTGCTGGCGTTGGGGCTATTGCCTTAGGCTTGCCCGATTCGGGGGCGAGTACTGGCAATTCGGAATGAGTTGAGCGATTATAACCCAGAGTGATCCATATCCCTCCGGCAAGTACACACAGGGCCAGGGATGCAGTGAGCCAGCTCTTGGCGCGTCGTGGAATCATCGTTAAATACCTCCCGTTGACAAGCATCTACAGCATGTATATGTTTGCAATGGGACAATTATTAGTTAAAATATTTGTATCAACCCTTGGAGGTTATAAACATGGACCAAAACGAGCAAAACGGCAAAAAACAGATTGCCTTGAATATCGTTAGTGCAAAAAGCAAGCATAAAGGCTTCGGTGCAGGCTCCATTGAGCTGAATAACCTTTCCCCGGTCATTATTGATAATGGCGAAGCCAAAATCGATATTGGTGCGATGCATGCGAAGAGCAAAGTGGAACGCAATATCAAGTTCTCTACCAATCGTGAGGATGTGCCCAACGGACGCCAGGTATGGCTGGTATGGGTAGCTGTCGATCGCACGGAGGAAGGCCAACTGTATGGTGGAGCAACGGCATGTGAGATGTGGATTGATACGGAAGCAAGACGTGGATGGAAACTGCTGGCGGAACATGTGAATCGCATGGATTATGCCTTGAAGCGTCGCTTCATGTTGGATGAGCTTGGACCTGAAGCTCGAGCTGCACTTAAGACACTGCTGATCTCACACAACGAAGACTGGTGGAATGCTTCTCCAGATGTATTGAAGGAAGCACTCGCCTAAGGCAGATCTTTCAACACAGTCTAAAAAAAAAAGCAAAAGGCCCCTTGACCGGAAAGTTAGGTTGGGGGTCTTTTGCTTGTGCCTTAATCGTATTCATCGATCTGAATAATTATGAGTTTTCATCCGAAGTGAATTACCAATTGTTCAATATAACCAGGGGTTATAGGTGACGTAACTAAGTCATTGCGCATTTACGTCATTCTACCCACCAACGTTTGAAATCTCCCCACCAAGAATGTTTCTCTTCCTGTATGCCTTGTTGATTCTGTACCTGACGGGTCTTCTCATCTTCTCCAGAATCCGAATCATCCGTTGTGCCATGGCATACCTCTGTCGGTTCAGTACCATCAATAAAAACTTCCAATCGTTTCTCTTCACAACCGTTGCCTGCCAGCTTGCCGGATTCCGGATCAATATATACACTTACGACATGATCAGGCACGGTGAAGATTTTGGGTGGTACGCTCGCAAGGGCCTGCTCTGTGAACTGGGCAAAGATCGGCGCTGCCCGGCGGCCATCCGAAGTCGAGATGGATTTGCCTTGATCGTAACCAACCCATACAGCGGTGGAAAGCTCCGGTGTGAATCCAACGAGCCAGGCATCCGTGTTGGTTGTTCCTGTTTTTCCCGCTACCGGACGTTTGATCGCCTTAGACACGCGGTTACCCGTTCCTCCATTTTCGAAGACACTTTCCATTAAACGAGTCAGTACATAAGCTGCCGCAGGTTCCACAACGGTCTCAGCCTTCGTCTGAGGCGATTCATAGAGCACACGTCCTGCGGCATCTGTTACTTGCAGAATGGCGACAGGTGGCGTCCGTTGTCCACCAGCAGCAATGACGGAAAAGGCGGACGCCATCTCCAACGGGCTGACAGGTGACGTTCCCAGTGCAAGAGAAGGTACGGCGCTCAGGTTGCTTGTAATGCCGAGGTTTTTTGCCATACTCACAACCTGCTCAGGACCGATCTGCATAATGGTGTTCACCGCATAGATATTGTCTGAAGCGGCGATCGCCTGTCTTAGATCAATCTCACCCAGATACTTGTCTCCAAAGTTGCCGGGTTTATAGGTTTTGCGGTCATTGTCATAGTGAAACAGGGTAGGTTCACTGTTAAATATGGATGCACTGGTAAGCTGCTTGGACTCTAGGGCTGCCAGATACATAATCGGTTTAAACGCCGAACCTGGCTGGCGCGTTGTCGCCAGTACATGGTTAATCTGATTGGTGCGGTAATTCTTGCCGCCTACCATGGCTTTGATGTAACCCGTACGAGGGTCGATGGACACAAGGGCCGTCTCCAGCTCACTTTTGGCATCCATACCCTTCGCTATGGCGTCTTCCGCTGCTTTTTGTACACGCAGATCCAGGGTGGTGTAGATGTTCAATCCCCCATGGTCCAGCATCGCTTCACTGATTCCCAACTCTTTGATGGCCAGATTCCGGATATAGTCACGGAAATACGGGGCGCTTTCCACCGTTTTACGCTCACTTTCCGGTTTGAACGAAAGCATTTTCTCATAGGCCTTATCCGCTTCGGCCTGGGTGATCTTGCCGATATCAGCCATGGCATTCAGCACAATCTTCTGTCGGTCTTTGGCATTCTTCATATGGTTATAGGGTGAATAGTAGGTAGGTCCTTTCGGGATTCCTGCCAGCATGGCACTCTCTGCGAGATCCAGCTGTTTGGCTGATTTGCCAAAATACATTCGTGAAGCCGCTTCAATTCCGTACGCACCATGCCCATAATAGATTTCGTTCAGATACATCTGCAAAATTTCATCCTTGCTGTATTTCATCTCCAATTGCGCCGTGTACATGGCTTCCTTGGCTTTGCGAGTCCATGTTTTCTCATGAGATAGATACAGGTTACGCGCCAGCTGTTGAGTCAATGTACTTGCACCTTGCGACATCTGCATATGTTCGAGGTTAACGAGCACAGCCCGTCCCATCCCTTGCACGTCGAACCCGTAGTGATTATAGAATTTGCGGTCCTCTACAGCCAGAGTGGCATTGACCAGATCTGGAGCGATATCCTCCAGTTGAACGGGTACAGAGTCTTTGCCACCTGCGGAGAAGGTAGCGATGACTTCACCCTGACTGTCCAGTAATCTGGAATTCCGGTCAGAGTCTGCTAGGGGCAGGCTGGTTGCGTATAGATAGACCAATCCTGCAGCGGTAGCAAGTATGGCGAGCACAGCGAGCAGAGACAGGTTTTTAATGAATTTTCGTACAGGGAACCCGCGTTTGCGGGTCTTTTGATTTGGCTTGGTCATGGAACGGGCTCCTCCCTTTTCTTCCAGTATGGGACTTGATTGGCAGGGATATTCAATCGGGTGCATAAGCAAACAAAATGTAGCATTTTCACCTTAAAAACCGTTTTGCAGTATAAACGTCAATCGCGTATAATGCAAAAGGGTAATGAAAAGGTAAGATTCGGCACAAGATACTAAAGCGCGTAAGGACGAACAGACGAATGGTCATTGATTCATTGATTAGTCAGACGCTCTGCACGCTCTGGTCAATTTAATCTATATAATGAAGTGAACCGCGGACCTTTCCCGCAGGCCAGCAATGATAACGCGATATGGCGCCGAACGCTGGACGTGCTTGGGCGAACCGATTATAGTGCACAGCACTTGGTCGGGTATGGCTGATCATTAACTTTACGGAAAGAAGGTAGAGATTATGGAATTGTGGTTTACGGAGAAACAGACCCCGGTATTCGGGATCACCGCGAAGATTAAGCAGACCTATGTTACAGAGAAAACGGATTTTCAAGATTTGGCCATGGTAGAGACCGAAGAATTCGGTAACATGTTGCTTCTTGATGGCATGGTGATGACGACTGTAAAAGACGAATTCGTATATCACGAAATGGCGGCACACCCTGCGCTGAACACTCACCCGAATCCGAAAAAAGTTCTGGTTGTCGGTGGCGGCGATGGCGGAGTCATTCGTGAAGTCGTTAAACATGATGCTGTAGAAAAAGCAGTTCTCGTCGAAATCGACGGTAAGGTTATTGAATACTCTAAAAAATATTTGCCTGAAATCGCCGGCAAGTTGGACGAGCCTAATGTTGAAGTGCTCGTGAACGACGGCTACATGCATATTATTGAACATAAAAATGAATACGATGTGATCATCGTAGACTCCACGGAGCCTGTAGGGCCGGCTGCGCCATTGTTTGAGCGTGGGTTCTACCAAGGCATCTACGAAGCATTGAAAGAAGACGGAATCTTCGTTGCCCAAACGGACAATCCTTGGTTCAAGGCGGATCTGATCCAGAAGGTGAACAAAGACGTCAAAGAAATCTTCCCGATCGTACATGTGTACGGCTGTAATATTCCAACCTATCCAAGTGGTTTGTGGACATTCACTATGGGTAGCAAGAAACATGACCCGCTCGAAGTGGATGAGACTCAAATCCCGGAGATGGATACCAAGTATTACTCTCCGCGTCTGCACAAAGCAGCATTTGTACTTCCTAAATTCGTGGAAGATTTAACGAAATAAAAGGGGAAATCATTAATGAAACTGGATCAAGCTTATTCAGGAAACGTATTTATTTGCAGCTCTGAGGATTATGAGAACTCCAAAGCGGTTATCTATGGTATGCCGATGGATTACACCGTCAGCTTCCGTCCGGGTTCCCGTTTCGGCCCATCTCATATCCGTCAAGCATCGGTTGGACTTGAAGAGTACAGCCCATATCTCGACAAAAGCATTGTAGACATGACATACTTTGACGCTGGAGACCTGCTCTTGCCTTTCGGTAACGCGGGACGCAGCCTTGAAGTAATTCATGAATACATCGGCAGTCTGCTCGCTGACGACAAATTCCCAGTTGGTCTCGGTGGCGAGCATCTGGTTACTTGGCCAGTCATCCAACAGATGTACAAGAAATACCCGGATCTTATTCTGATTCATATTGATGCACACGCAGACCTTCGTGAAAACTATGAAGGCGAGCCATTGTCCCACTCCACACCAGTGCGTAAAGCAGCTGAGTTGATGGGTGGCAAAAACATCTATCAGTTCGGTATCCGTTCCGGTTCCCGTGAGGAGTTCCAGTATGGTCGCGAGAACATCAACTTCTATCCATTTGAAGTGGCAGCTCCGATGAAGGAAGCTCTTCCGAAGATGGGCAACCGTCCGGTGTATGTGACCATCGACATCGATGTACTTGATCCGTCAGCAGCACCAGGAACAGGTACAGCAGAAGCGGGCGGCATTACGTCCAAGGAACTGCTGGAAGCCATTCATATGATCGCAGGATCTGATGTAAATGTAGTTGGTTGTGACTTGGTTGAAGTTGCACCAATCTATGATCCAACACAACAGACACAGATTGTAGCTGCGAAGCTGATTCGTGAAATGCTGCTTGGATTTGTGAAATAATTACTGAATAATCGATAAGTATAACGCTCTCTGTCTGCGCGGGTTCAACTTTGCGCAGGGGAGGGCGTTTTGTATTGTTAACTTTTGTACAGAGCTGTGCTATACTGACTACATAAGTATTCAGTAGTATATTAATTGATATATTACATTCGTGAAGTATATGGTGATCGGGTTCGGTCATATACTAAAAAGAGCCTTTACCGCTGCCAACGGTAAAGACTCTTAGGACCCGAAAGGCTGTGGATTGCCACGGCGCGCATGAACTAAATAATGCTATTCAAGCAAAACCCACCGTCAGGCTTCCGACCTTATGAGGTGGGTTTTCGCTTGCTACGAAACTTTTTGCGCAACCAACGGTAAAGCTTTCGCCCACTCAGTACAATACTGAGGATCGCAGCAATCCATCGGATTACATCAAGTAACGCCACAAGTTTGACCAACGACGTCACCCCCTTTCGGGAAGCTGCGCCGTGGTCTGGAAAACATCCACCGATATTCAAAAGTCCATAACATTAATTATAGCACGTATGTTCCCTTGCCTCTACCATTTATTTCATGTGTTAGTATGGACTCTCCTCTTACGCAGATATCGTGCCTTGGTATGACTCTATCTTAATATATGTGTATAATATGGAAATAGAGGAAGGGAAAGGTGGATGTGAATGCGTGTGATTCGGACTCAATTGAGTATGTATCCCAAGTGGCTGACTGCAGTTTTTATAGTGTTTGTCATCAATTTTGTATTAGCAGTGACGATATTTCTCAACTTTACGTTGATGGTGGCTGATCTGGCTATGCTTTTTGCTGCATATAGTATTCGGGAATATAAATACAACAAAATATATTTTAGTTTATGCCTTTTATTAAGTATCAGTTTTGTTATCCTTGCTGTGGTGACGTATCCCATTTAACTTAGAGTACACAATGTTTGGTGATGAACCACCCTTGCCTACATGATCCAATCATGGGTAAAGGTGGTTTTTTTCTTGCAAAATTGTCATCAGGGTTAATCAGATTGTTACGTTAGAACCATCAAATTTGGGTAAAACCATAGAAGGAGGTGTTACGATGACAACCAAGAGTACAATGACATGGAAACGGATTGGTGCACTCGCATTATCGTTAATGCTGGCTTGGGGGATGGGTCCGGTACATACGCTATCAGGTGCTAACGCTGCATCCTCACAGGCATGTGGAAAGGGAGATCATGGACTATCTGCTACATTAAAAAAGGGCAGCAGTGTGGAAGAGCAACACCTGCAATTTACTGACATTGATTTTCTTAATGATACGACTGGACGAGCTGGGGGTGAAGGCTTCCTGATCGGTACTTCGAATGCAGGATGTACGTGGCAGTCCATATATACCGGGCAGTGGCAATTCACTCAGCTTGATTTTCCGAATAATGTGAACGGATATGCGCTGGCGCGAGTGAAGGATTCACCTGCAACCTATCTGATCCGTACCCATGATGGGGGATCGCACTGGACGCGGCTCGATACGCCGGGCATTCAATTCAAGCGAATTGATTTTCGCAATAAAGATGTAGGTTATGGTTACACCTATAATGGTGCATATCAGACGAAGGATGGCGGGGTAACCTGGAGTAAATTGAATACACCTGCCAACACGCGTGCAGCTGCCTTTGCGACAGAGAAACAAGGGTATGCCGTCGTGGTTGTACCTGGATCGGGATATCATCTGAAGCAAACGAGTGATGGCGGCAAGAACTGGACAACCTCTCTTCGAGTTGTCTCAGACACATGGAGCGGAGCGGATCTGTATGCACATGGCCAACAAGTATGGGCCCTTCTGTATGGTGATGCAGGCATGTCCCAACAATCTTACTCCCTCTATGCGAGCGATAATCAAGGCAAGAACTGGACCCAAGTATTTGCACAATCCACAGCAGGGGGAGGTCCTGCACCGGGTACAAACAGTACGGGCAAAGGAAACGGACCAGCCAACCCGGGTGGTCATCCCGGCAACATGGCGTTGATTGGTAATCAGACGGCGTATCTGTCTGCAGGTTCACCCGCAGCTGGCAAAGTGGGTATTGGACGTTCTTATGATACAGGTTCCACGTGGAAAAATATTGACCTGAGAGATCCGGGATACAGTTCCCGTATCTCGTTCCCATCGGCCAAGACGGGTTGGCTCGTAGTCACAAGTGATAACTCTCCTGCGATCTATCAGACTATAGATGGTGGAACGACGTGGACACAAAAAATGTTGTTGCCTTCAGAGCAGGATTAAGTAGCCTGTTATTCTGAAATAATAAACGGGCAAATCCAAATTAGAAATGTATAAAAATCAATTTGGTAAGTCTCTGTATGAATTTCTATAATAAACAAGCCTCTTCCTAATCAATTACACAGGAAGAGGCTTGTTTGTGTAGAAATAAAAACGGTTGAAACCTACTCTAAAACGAGTTATTGTAAGCGATAACAATACATTATATGGAGGTTGAAATCATGGTTGATGTTATTTTAAAGGCGGATTCTGATAAAGGATTAATAAATCGCAATATATATGGTCACTTTTCCGAACACTTGGGACGTTGTATTTATGAGGGGCTGTGGGTAGGAGAAGATTCACCTATTCCGAATACGGATGGGATTCGAAATGATGTATTGACGGCCTTGCAGAAGCTTAATATTCCAGTACTTCGCTGGCCAGGCGGTTGTTTTGCCGATGAATATCACTGGAAAGATGGTGTAGGTCCGAAGAGTGAGCGTGCTCGTATGATCAATACACACTGGGGCGGTGTGGAAGAGAACAATCACTTTGGTACACATGAATTCTTGAGATTATGTGAGTTGCTCGGCACGGAGCCATACATCAGTGGCAATCTGGGTAGCGGTACAGTGCAGGAGATGCAGGAATGGGTGGAGTACATCACATTTGACGGCGAATCCCCGATGGCGAACTGGCGTAAGAGTAATGGTAGGGAAGAACCGTGGAAAATGAAGTATTTTGGCGTGGGAAATGAGAACTGGGGATGCGGCGGCAATATGCGTCCTGAATATTATGCGGATGAATATCGTCGGTATGCTACATATGTACGTAACTATTCCGGGAACGAGATTTATAAAATCGCTTGTGGGCCCAACGAAGGCAACTATGAATGGATGGAAGTCCTGATGCGGGAGGCTGCTCGCTTTATGGATGGAATCAGTCTTCATTATTACACTATCCCTACAGGAGAGTGGAATGATAAAGGCGCAGCTACAGGATTTGGTGAGGCTGAATGGTTCACTACCTTGAAAAAGACGCTCCATATGGATGAATTACTGGTGAAGCACTCCGAGATTATGGACAAATATGATCCAGAGGGCAGAGTCGGCATTATTGTGGATGAATGGGGCACGTGGTATAACGTTGAGCAGGGAACCAATCCAGGGTTCCTGTATCAACAGAATACGATGCGGGATGCTGTGCTTGCAGGTGTTAACCTGAATATTTTCAACCAACATAACAAACGGGTACACATGGCAAATCTTGCGCAGATCGTCAATGTGCTTCAATCGCTTGTGCTCACGGAAGGGGACAAAATGCTCCTGACCCCTACGTACCATGTATTTGATATGTATCAGGTCCATATGGATGCACAGCGACTGGATTTGAATTATGAAAGCCCAGGATACACATTCGGAGAAGAGACCATTCCGCAGCTCAGCTTATCAGCTTCCCGCAACAAGGATGGGGTCATTCATGTGACAGCTTGTAATCTGAGTCACACGGATGAGTTGGAAGTTGTGTGTCAGCTGGACGCAGCTCAAGCGGCTAAAGTAAACGGGCAGATTCTGCACCATACTGATTTTGGTGCATTTAATACCTTTGAACAGCCGAATCATGTTCAGCCTGTGGCGTGGGATGGAATCACACTGGAGAATAACACACTGCGTTTTGTCCTTCCACCAGCATCGGTTGGGGTGCTCGCTGTCGAGGGTTAATGCATGAAAAGGCAGGAACCTTGCAAAGGCTGTAATGATCAGTACGATGTGAAGATTAGCGATGCCAAAATGGCCAGACTTGTGGAGATTGCCTCACGTTCGCGTCCGACGGTACAGGATGAGGAATATGAACGTCGGCTATCCATCTGCTCTGCTTGTCCGGGATTGCAATATGGCACAACTTGTCGGCATTGTGGTTGTCTCGTACAGGTGCGAGCGAAGCTGAGTGAGTCGACATGTCCTTTTCCTTATGAATCCCAATGGGCCTGATCGGAGGAACGAATCTTATTATAATGAAGCAAAAGGGAGTTGCACTTTACCGGTGCGGCTCTTCTTTTTTTGGCTTGATGAGGAAAAAACTCTGAATTTGGATTTGAATTGAGCGAGGGAACTGGATATAGTTATACAGTAGAGTGTAGGATAGCGAGCTATCCGGGAATATGAGCGCGTATAGCGACACAACAATACGGGAAGGGCTGTTCTCACCAGCCGTGCCTGATTTTGCGTCGCCTCGAATATAATGGAGGTTAACATTCATGTCGAACATGCGACCGGTACACATCCGGCTGCACAGCCGTTATGAAGGTGAAGATGTGCTGCAGGAAATGCAGGGTGAAGCCGTGTTAAAAGGGTCTGTTCTTTATGTTCGTTATGAAGAACCGCAGGTTGGACCTGAGGGAGGTACAACCCGTACAACATTGAAGCTGGGCGGACAATCCATCAAGATTATACGTCATGGTGAGGTGGAATCGGAGCAGACTTTTGAGTTGAATCGGAAGCTTCCTGGTTTCTACCGATCACCATACATGTCGTTTGCCCTGTCCACGCATACACAGAAGCTGGAACTTTCCATTCAGGGATTGAGCGCACGCGCAGCGTGGAGCTACGACTTTTACCGCTTTGATGAAGAATCTGGACATTTCGCGATTAGTTTGCATATACAGGAGGAACCAATTTCATGACACGTAATCCACTAGATACGATTAACGAACGGGTAAGTACGGCCATCGGCAACGCCATTGTGACGGCCGGAATTGTTACGCAGGACGAATTGCCAGCCATCACATTGGAAGTGCCACGTGAGAAGACACACGGGGACTTGGCGACCAATGCTGCCATGCAGCTGACCAAGATTGCCAAGCGCAATCCGCGTCAGATTGCTGAAGAGATCATTGCCAATCTGAATCTGGCTGAAGCCGGAATCGAGAAGGCTGAGATTGCGGGCCCAGGATTCATTAACTTCAAATTGGACAAGAGTTACCTTTATCCAGTACTTGCGCTTGTGCAGGAGCAGGGTAAAGATTACGGAAGAATTAACATCGGAGAAGGACGCAAAGTCGAGATGGAGTTTGTCAGTGCCAACCCGACAGGCAGCCTGCATCTGGGTCATGCCCGTGGAGCAGCTGTAGGTGATGCACTATGTAACATCCTTGACTACGCAGGATATGATGTAACCCGTGAATACTACATTAATGATGCAGGTAATCAGGTGTTTAATCTGGCTCGTTCCATTGAAGCTCGTTATCTGCAAGAGCTGGGTCAGGATGCTGAGATGCCTGAAGACGGTTATCACGGTGAAGATATTAAAGGATTCGCCAAGCAGCTTGTTGCTGAAAAGGGTGACGAGTTGCTGTCCATGCATCCGGGTGACCGTGCGGCTTATTTCCGTGACTTTGGTCTGGAGAAGGAACTGGACAAGATCAAACGTGACTTGAATCGCTTCCGTGTTAACTTTGACATCTGGTTCAGCGAAACTTCCCTGTACGACAACGGAGAAGTGCTGCGAGTGCTTGATGAATTGCGTGACCGCAATGAGATCTATGAGCAAGATGGAGCAACTTGGTTAAAAACGATGCAGTACGGTGACGACAAAGAACGTGTATTGATCAAGAACGATGGCACGTATACTTACCTGACGCCAGATATTGCTTATCACCGCGACAAATATGCTCGTGGATACGATACGATGATCAACATCTGGGGTGCCGATCACCATGGATATATTCCACGGATGAAAGCCGCGATGCAAGCACTGGGTAATGACCCTGAGAAACTGGTGGTCTTGATTGCACAGATGGTGAGCTTGTTCCAGAACGGTGAAAAAGTGAAGATGTCCAAGCGTACAGGTAAAGCTGTAACGATGGAAGATCTGATGGATGAAGTCGGCATTGATGCCATCCGTTACTTCTTCACAATGCGCAGCATGGACTCCCATCTGGACTTTGACATGGACCTTGCGATTTCGACATCCAATGAGAATCCGGTATTCTACGTACAATACGCGCATGCACGTGTATGTAGCGTATACCGTCAGGCTGAAGAACAAGGTATTGAACTGTTGCCACTGGCACAGATTGACCTGTCCAAGCTGACAACAGAGCACGAGTATGACCTTCTCCGCAAAATGGGAGAGTTGCCTGAGGAAATCTCGGCAGCAGCAACAGGATATGCGCCTCATCGTATCATCCGTTATGTATACGAGCTGGCATCCCTGTTCCATAGCTACTACCGTGCAGAACGTGTCATTACGGAAGACACGCAGCAAACTCAAGCACGTCTGGCACTGATCGGTGCTGTACGTACCGTTATCGCAACAGCGCTTCGTCTGGTAGGCGTAACCGCTCCTGACAAAATGTAAGTTCCAGGCTAGCGGCACATCCGCCGCTCTGCCTAACAAAAAAAGTCTCCAAGTCCACGTTGCAACTTCAACGTGGTACATGGAGACTTTTTTTATTGTGTACCCGGAGTTGAAGAAAACGAAATGCCTGACCCATCCAAGGCACACTAGCCTGCTCTGACATCACAGTGGGTGTAACCTAGAGTTTCAGCCGCTACGTAATACTCCCTCGTGCGTACTGCCTGGGCCGGGCTACTGCGTTTCGCCACGAAGCCTCAATCAAGTTCGGCTGACGGCTGACAGAGCTGGCTCACTCCCCGCCCTCCTGCATTAGCTTCAGGGCATCAATCTCACCACCACGCACCTTGCTCTTTGCTGTGGTAGTCTTGCGGGCGCGCAACGGGATCGTAGCACGTTTGACGAGTGTCTTGATTTCACTAGGGGATAACCCCGGATGTTTGGAGAGCAGCAAGGCGATAGCGCCACTCACATGGGACGTCGCCATGGATGTGCCGCTCATCTCGTGATGCTTGCCTTGTACCCAGGAAGAGACGATTTTATCACCGGGTGCATAGACATCCACATATGCGCCACGATTGCTGAAGGACGCAATACGTCTGTTTTTGTCGGTTGCCCCAACAGATATGGTCTGGGGATACCGTGCAGGGTAATCAATACTGCGGCGTTTGCCGTCATTTCCTGACGAAGCAACAATAACGATTCCAGCATGGTATGCACGATTGACAACGTCAAGAAGCGCCTTGCTGCGTGTTTTCATGCCAAAGCTCATATTGATGATATCGACCTTGTTGCGCACACACCAGTCGATGCCAAGTACAATATCGGATACATAAGCCGATCCGTTGTGGTCAAATGCTTTCACCGGATAGATCAGGGAGCGTGGAGCTACACCAATCATGCCTGCGGTACTGTTGGCAGCAGCGATAGTCCCTGCTATGTGGGTGCCGTGTCCGTTATCATCATGAGGAAGCAGGCTGCGGTTTAACAGATTGATTCCGCGTGCCAGGGAATAACGAAGATCAGGATGGTGATAATCAGCACCTGTATCAATCACACCGATTTTAATCCGGTGTCCGGTAGACACAGACCATACTTTGGGCGCCCGAATCTGCTTCACTCCCCAGGGTATGCCTTGAGCATTGCTTGGTTTGCTGTGGAGTGCGTTGGCATGAAGGGAGATGGGAACGTCTTCTTCAATCGTAATTTCATCCCCATAGCGGTATAGGTCCTCCGGGCGTTGGACTGGAGCGATAATGGAACGAGCTAGTCGCGAGGAACGGACAGCCCCAAGGTCGGTGAATTCATTCCGCATTCGGGACAATTCTACGAGACAGGCCTCGTACTGCTGCGGTTTGGCAAATCGGATCAAATATCGCCCTCCCTGTTCTGGTTCAGGGCGTCGCATTCCGTCAATCAATTGATGCAATAAACCAGTATAGTCCATAATGGGCAGCCCCCTTCGGGATGAACATGCTGAGGTATTCTATGAATGCGCTCATCCCGCCGCATGGGGAACTTGCCCTTTTTTTACAAAAACACATTCTCTTCGTGTCAAAACGGGCGCAGGGACATATGATGGATGGAGAGCTAGAGGGCTCTTGCGGGGAACCTGGTGAGGAGTAATCCTCCAAGGGTATACAGTCAGAAGGCGGAGGGGACTCCGTCTTTTTTATTATGGAGTTGTCTCTTTGGCAAAGAGGATATTCCTGTGGGTTTGATGTCACTTCACGTTTAATATGTGGACATATTGTTGCTGCTCTCCGCATTTGCGTCACATCCGTACATAAAAACTTGCTTTTTAACGCTAAATAGGTTTTACTTAGGTTTGTTAATGGATATGTTATACGTAACAGTCCAGTTCGTAGGGGTTAAAAAGTGAATTTTGTGTGAGAGGAAGTGTCTGCAGTGAGTACCTCGCTCAATTTGAAAATTGATAAAGAAAAGGTAAAAGAGATCCCTTTGGTGGACCTTGCCTTTATGGTGCTGAAAGCGGCTAATACGCCGTATTACTATCGTGACTTAATGAATGAGGTAGCGAAGCAGCGCGGAATGACTGATGAAGAAATCAACGAGTTTATCGCCCAGCTATATACCGAGATTAATATCGATGGCCGTTTTGCTTGCGTCGGTACAAGTCTGTGGGGCTTAAAGCGCTGGTATCCGGTAGCTGGAACAGAAGATTCCATGACGGGTGCGAAGCGTCCGCGTATCATCAACGATGAAGACGATGATCTGGAAGATGAAGACTTCGGTGAAGAAGAAGACAGCTATAGCAGCGATGAAGGCTTCGACAGCACGGATAAAGAGGAAGAAGAAGACGAAGAAGAGGAAGAAGAAGACGACATCTTTGACGAAGAAGACAGCGAAGAAGAAGTGCTGGTTGAAGATGACGATCTGGAAGATGAAGACCTCGAAGAAGACGAAGAAGAGTCCGAAAACGAGGATGAATTTGACGACGATTCTGATAATCGGTAGTCATTTTTGACGTCTATAATTTACCCGTTTCCCCGGAATAGTCAGCCTTGACAGCAGACGGGGTAACGGGTAAACTATTGCATGGGCTTATGAATGAGCGACAATATATTTATGTTTTTTATAGAAGGTGCCCCGTCCTGCGGGAGTACTTTTTTTTGTATTTTTAGAGGCATAATTTTGCAAAAATGATTTTTTTCCGTATGCTCCCGGCCAACATTTCGTGGCCCGTTTTTGTATATCAAAAACACCAAATGGAATGAAGGCCATCGGAATATTTGCACCATTTTTTGCTGTAGAACAACGTGTATTTAAACCGTCTTCGCAGAAAGAGCAGTTCGCAGATGCAGGGAATTTCTGCCATTGCTCTTTTTAACGATGATTACCTGGGAAACAGGTTACGATAACACCATATATCGCCTGAATTTCTGTACTTATATTAGGAGGGTAATAACAGTGACAAAGTATATTTTCGTGACGGGCGGAGTTGTGTCCTCCCTGGGCAAAGGGATTACGGCTGCTTCTCTGGGCAGATTGCTGAAAAACAGAGGGCTTAAGGTAACGATCCAGAAATTTGATCCATATATTAACATCGACCCGGGAACAATGAGTCCTTATCAGCACGGCGAGGTTTTTGTAACGGATGATGGCGCGGAAACGGATCTGGACCTTGGCCACTATGAACGTTTTATTGATATCAATCTCTCCAAAAACAGCAACGTCACGACTGGTAAAGTATACTCTTCCGTCATCAGCAAAGAGCGGCGCGGGGAATATCTGGGCGGAACGGTACAAGTTATTCCACACATTACGAACGAGATCAAAGAGCGTGTATTCCGCGCTGGACGTGAAGCGGGTTCGGATGTGGTTATTACGGAAATTGGTGGAACAGTGGGCGACATTGAGAGTTTGCCTTTCCTGGAAGCTATCCGTCAGATCAAGAGTGATGTAGGTCGCGACAATGTGATGTACATCCACGTAACACTTATTCCTTATATCAAAGCAGCTGGTGAAGTGAAAACAAAACCAACGCAACATAGTGTTAAGGAATTACGCAGCATCGGTATTCAACCGAATGTGATTGTATGCCGTACGGAGTATGAATTGTCTAAAGACATGAAAGCCAAGATCGCTCTCTTCTGCGACATTGATGAGAATGCCGTGGTTGAATGTCGTGATGCAGACACGTTGTATCAAGTACCTTTGAACCTGCGTGAAGAAGGCTTGGATGAGATCGTGGTAAATCACCTGAAACTGACTACTCCTGCACCGGATATGAGCGAGTGGGAAGGGCTGGTTGACCGGATCAACAAGTTGGAGCATACAGTTGAGATCGCTATTGTTGGTAAATATGTAGCGTTGCATGATGCATACCTGAGTGTTGTTGAGTCGTTGTCTCATGCAGGATTTGCATCCAATGCTGATGTGAAAATCCGCTGGGTTCCTTCTGAAGATATTACGGATGAGAATGTAGGCGACCTGTTACATGGTATTGGGGGTATCCTTGTTCCTGGTGGATTCGGAGATCGTGGTATTGAAGGTAAAGTATCGGCAATCCGTTATGCTCGTGAGAAACAAATTCCGTTCTTCGGTATTTGCCTGGGTATGCAGGTTTCCGTTATTGAGTATGCACGTTCCATTGTTGGTTTGAATGGTGCGAACAGTTCCGAGATTAATCCGGCTACGGAATTCCCTGTGATCGACCTGTTGCCTGAGCAAAAAGATATTGAGAATCTGGGTGGCACGATGCGTCTGGGTCTGTATCCTTGTAAGCTTCAGGAAGGTTCTTTGGCGATGGCTTGTTATGATGACGAGCTGGTGTATGAGAGACACCGTCACCGGTATGAGTTCAACAATGAATACCGTGAAACGATCGAAAAAGCAGGACTGGTTATCTCGGGTACATCCCCGGATGGACGTCTGGTTGAGATCGTGGAACTTCCAGGACACCCATGGTTCCTGGCGGTACAATTCCATCCGGAATTCACTTCCCGTCCGAACCGTCCGCAACCTTTGTTCCGTGATTTTGTAAAAGCTTCTCTGGTGAATGCGCAGAAGTAATAAATTTTTTTGTGTTAACGTAATAGATATTAGGGATGTTCCTGGCAACCATAGCGGCTGCCTGAACATCCCTTTTTTTGCGTAAAGAGCAGGTGGGAATGCTTTTTTGTCATTTTGTGAAGGTAGCAGGATTTTAATGGAAGAGGTAGAATACTTATCATGACGACTATGGGATAGTTATCCAGATTCGAAGGTGTGCATGCTTTCCTAATTCTAGGAGGTTACAGAGTGGAAGATAAAAAAGTTTTGATTGTTGATGACCAGAATGGTATTCGAATCCTGTTAATGGAAGTGTTCAGCAGTGAGGGGTATAACACGTTTCAAGCACCCAACGGCAAGGTTGCTCTGGAGATTGTGAATAATGACAAGCCTGACCTGGTATTGCTCGATATGAAGATTCCTGGGATGGACGGTCTGGAAATCCTGAAGCATATTAAAGAAATTGATCCGGGTATCAAGGTGATCATGATGACCGCTTATGGTGAACTGGACATGATTAAGGAAGCCACGGATCTCGGAGCGCTCATGCACTTTACGAAACCGTTTGATATCGACGAGATGCGAGTGGCTGTGAATATGCAACTTCGCAACGGTACCGCCAATAAATGCAGCTGAATCCTGTTGATACAGGATTTTTTTGCGTGTGGAGAACATAGAAGGTACTTGGTGGGAAAATGAGGTATTTCACTCCTTCATCCGGGGAATATTGGAAATGGGGAAGTTATAAAGCGGTGTCTATGAAAACTGTGCTGCAAAGCACAGCATTTTTGCAAATGCTTGTTTAGTATTTGACATGGGATGTGGTATAATAAGCCCGTATGTGATTTCGGCTAAAAACCATAGACACAACCCAAACCCCTAGGAGGATTGAAACCATGCCATTAGTATCTATGACAGACATGTTGAACAAAGCACTTGAAGGAAAATATGCAGTTGGTCAATACAACATCAATAACCTTGAGTGGACTCAAGCGATTCTTGGTGCTGCTGAAGAAGAGAAATCCCCAGTAATCTTGGGTGTATCCGAAGGCGCAGCACGTCACATTGGTGGCTTCTACACTGTAGTTAAAATGGTAGAAGGACTTATCCACGACATGAAAATCACTGTTCCAGTTGCAATTCACCTGGACCACGGTTCAAGCTTCGACAAGTGTAAAGAAGCGATCGACGCTGGATTCACATCCGTAATGATCGACGGTTCCCACCACTCTATCGATGAGAACATCGAAATGACTAAAAAAGTTGTTGAATATGCACACGCTAAAGGCGTTTCTGTAGAAGCTGAAGTAGGTACTGTAGGCGGACAAGAAGACGACGTTATTGGCGGTATCATGTACGCTGACCTGAACGAGTGTATCCGTATCGTTAAAGAAACAGGTATCGATACATTGGCACCAGCTCTTGGTTCCGTACACGGTCCTTACCATGGCGAGCCTAACCTGGGCTTCAAAGAAATGGAAGAAGTTCGTGACGCGGTACAAGTTCCACTCGTATTGCACGGTGGTACAGGTATTCCTAAACACGACATCGACAAAGCCATTTCCCTGGGTACGTCCAAAATCAACGTAAACACAGAGAACCAAATTGCTTTTGCAAGAGTGGTTCGTGAAGTGCTTGCAGCTAAACCAGACGCTTACGATCCACGTACATTCATCGTACCAGGCCGTGAAGCAATTAAAGAAACCGTTAAAGGTAAAATCCGCGAGTTTGGTTCTAACAACAAAGCGTAATTTATCTTTACCAGTTCCATACTGTGAAATGGAAAAACACCGCCTAGCCGGTGTCTTTCCATTTTCACACCTTATTTCTACATCGGAAGCCAACAGCACGTATTGCCGTTCATCGGCTGCAAAACACGTAGGGGGACATTAAGCTTTATGGAAAAATTGATGATTAGTGGCGGACGTCCGTTACAGGGAACTGTAACTATAAGCGGCGCCAAGAACAGCGCCATTGCGCTTATTCCTGCAGCATTGCTTGCCGAGTCAGAAGTCGTGTTGGACAACCTGCCGCTTTTGAGTGACGTGGCGGTTTATGCAGAAATTTTGGAGGAACTCGGAGCACACGTGACTTGGGAAGGCAGTCAGATGAAGATTGACCCTTCTGACATCAAATCCATTCCTATGCCGAATGGTCCCGTGAAGAAGCTTCGTGCTTCGTATTATATGATGGGTGCATTGCTAGGGCGTTTCAAAGAAGCGACCATAGGTTTACCAGGGGGCTGTAATTTTGAGCCTCGTCCAATTGATCAACATATCAAAGGGTTTGAAGCGCTTGGCGCAACCGTAACAAACGAACATGGCTCCATCCATTTGCATGCCAAAGAGCTGCGGGGAGCAAAAATCTATCTTGATGTAAGCAGTGTCGGCGCAACCATTAATATCATGCTGGCGGCTACTCGTGCCAAAGGCTCTACAATTATCGAAAACGCGGCTAAAGAGCCTGAGATTATAGATGTAGCAACACTTCTGAATTCCATGGGTGCCAGCATCAAGGGTGCAGGTACCGAAACGATCCGTATTGAAGGGGTCTCGGAGCTTAAAGGCTGCCGTCATTCCATCATTCCGGACCGTATCCAAGCAGGTACGTATATGATCGCTGCAGCGGCGACGCGCGGAGATGTTCTGATTGACAATGTGATTCCCAAACATCTGGAAGCTTTAACGGCAAAGCTGCTAGAAATGGGTGTTGGCATTGAGGAATTGGATGAAAGTATACGTGTCATTGGTAAACCAAGCTATAACCATGTGGACGTGAAGGCACTTGTATATCCTGGTTTCCCAACGGATCTACAGTCACCAATGACCAGTGTTTTGACACAGGCAACCGGTGTGAGCGTCCTGAGCGACTTTGTATACAGTAATCGATTCAAGCATGTGCCTGAGTTAGTGCGGATGGGTGCAAAGATTCGAGTAGAAGGACGGTCAGCGATTATTGAAGGCAGTGCATTAAACGCGGCCAAAGTAAAAGCATCCGATCTTCGCGCTGGAGCAGCGCTGGTGATTGCAGGTCTCACCGTCAGTGAAGGTGTGACTGAAGTAACGGGGGTCGAATATATCGACCGCGGTTATGATCATCTGGTGACTAATCTGCGCCTGCTCGGTGCAGATGTATGGCGGGAAACTGATTAATAGGAAGCATTATGCATGATTCAGTCCTACACATGTTTATTTTAACTGAACTGCATATCTTTTTGATGATTAGGTAAACCTGTTTTAATAGAGTTCTCAGTCTCTCCGGCATAAGACGAAATGTTTCTGTTTCCTTTACCGGAGGGTCTTTTTTTGAAATAAACTTCATATGGCTGTAAGAACATCATTTCTCATCCCCAACCCCCGGTTTTGTTTGAACTGCGCTCCATAGCCGGTCTATCCGGATTGATCGCCTCAATGCATCGTTCACTCAATAGCGGATCTTGCCGAATGTTGGCCATCCCACCCGGAAACTTACACTCAAAGACAAGTATTTGCATTATAACGGTTACATTCCGTACAATGGACAGAAGGGATTGTGGCAGACGCCACTCTCTATAGCCGGAACATCTAGCGAAACTATCCATTTCACACGGACTTATTAATTGAATAGGTGGTTATTATATGGATCTACAAATTTCCGATTTGGAAGAAATGAAACTAACGGACCTCTACAAACTGGCCAAAAAATATCAGATACCTTACTATGGTACGTTAAAAAAGAAAGAATTAATCTTTGCTATACTACGTGCACAAGCTGAACAGAGTGGCCTGATGTTCATGCAAGGCGTACTCGAGATTTTACCTGAAGGTTACGGATTCTTAAGACCTATCAACTACTTGCCAAGTACGGAAGACATCTACATCTCAGCTTCTCAGATTCGCAAGTTTGACCTAAGAACAGGTGACCTCGTATCTGGTAAGTGTAGAACGCCTAAGGAAAACGAGAGATACTTCGGTTTGTTGCAAGTCAACGCTGTAAATGGTGAGAATCCATCGGCGGCTGCAGAGCGACTTCACTTCCCGGCACTAACCCCACTGTATCCGCAGAAAAAACTGGTTCTCGAAACATCCCCCAACCATTTGTCCACACGCATTATGGATGTGCTCGCCCCGGTAGGATTGGGACAGCGCGGATTGATCGTAGCACCTCCCAAAGCGGGTAAAACGCTTCTCCTCAAAGAAATTGCCAACAGCATCTCAACTAACAATCCTGAAATTGAACTGTTTGTCCTGTTGATTGATGAACGTCCAGAGGAAGTAACGGATATGTCGCGTTCGGTAAAAGGGGAAGTTGTGGCTTCGACATTTGATGAACTGCCTGAGAATCATATCAAGGTGGCGGAATTGGTGCTTGAGCGTGCGCTTCGTCTGGTTGAGGCCAAAAAGGATGTCGTTATCCTGCTGGATAGCATTACACGTCTTGCCCGTGCATATAACCTGGTTATTCCCCCATCCGGTCGTACGCTTAGTGGTGGTATTGACCCAGCTGCATTCCATCGTCCGAAACGTTTCTTTGGTTCTGCTCGGAATGTGGAAGAAGGCGGAAGCCTGACTATCTTGGCAACGGCATTAATTGATACTGGTTCACGTATGGATGACGTCATTTATGAAGAGTTTAAGGGTACAGGTAACATGGAGCTCCATCTGGACCGTCGTCTGGCAGAACGCCGCATATTCCCGGCGATCGACATTCGTCGTTCGGGTACACGTCGTGAAGAAGTGTTGCTTAGCAAGGAAGAGTTGGATACAATCTGGGCAATTCGTAAAAACATGAATGATTCCCATGACTTTGTTGAAGGATTCCTGAAAAAACTTCGTAACAGCAAGACAAATGCAGAGTTTTTGGCGGCATTTGATTCGGCTGGTAACAGCCCGACAAGCAATTCGGGTACAACAACAACTCGTCGCTCACCTAGACAGACAGCAACGTCAGGTACATCGACGTAAGTGTCGTTCGACTAATCACTTTCTTTTTGCAGCATTGCTGTGAATGTTACAATACACTCGTCGTTAGGTTTAACCCATTAGATGTGAGGAGAACATCATGTATTTAGTATACGCAGATGAAAAAGGTAATGTATTTGATCATCCTTCCCTGTACGGGCTTGCCCGCAGTGGAGATATGATCGTGGAGATTATGGAGGATGAGTTGATTCCTCTGCCAGAAGGTGCAACGTTGGTTGGACTCCCGAGTACCCGGCCCATTGGTATGGACCCGGACACCGGTGAGATGCTGCCGATGCCATCAGACACACAGGCTGTAGGTGCATTGCTTCCACAGGGATTCACTCGTTTGTGTCTCCCTGGTTATGTGAAGACGGATAAAGAGTATAAATTGCCGTTATTCGGCTATTCCGCAGTAGTCTGGAAAGATGGCGGTTTCTATGTCACCGCTTCGAAGTCGGATAGTCCTGAAAAATGGAATCCACTCAACTGTGATCGTGACGATGTGCGTTCCGGGGTCAAACGATTGACGGAGCAATACCCCGAGAACCGTCTTTACACCCATCTATCCAACTGTGCGCTTGGATATGAATGTCTAACTTCATCAAACACGTTCCTGAATCGTTGGGAAGGTGGAGTGCCGGTATCCTATTCTTGCAATGCGGGCTGTTTCGGGTGTATCTCCGAGCAACCGGATGATAGCGGCTTTGTTTCCCCGCAGACACGTATGAACTTCCGACCACGTGTGGATGAGATTGTGGAGGTTATGCTGGAACACCTGAAGACGCCGGAGTCCATCATTAGTTTTGGACAAGGTTGTGAAGGGGAGCCTTCCACGCAGGCCAAGCTGATTATTGAAGCGATTCGCGAAGTGCGTTCCGTAACGGACATGGGGTATATCAACATTAATACCAATGCCGGTCTGAATGATCACATTAGAGGTATTGTAGATGCTGGATTGGATCTGATGCGCGTAAGTACAATTAGTGCACTGGATGACCATTATAACGCTTACTATAAACCACGTGGTTATACCTTAGCCAATGTTGAGAAGTCGATGAAATACGCAGCGCAGCAGGGTGTATACACGTCCATTAACTATCTGATCTTCCCAGGCGTAAC
This sequence comes from Paenibacillus sp. FSL R5-192, assembly GCF_000517845.1. NCBI lineage: Bacteria > Bacillati > Bacillota > Bacilli > Caryophanales > Paenibacillaceae > Paenibacillus > Paenibacillus sp. FSL R5-192. The sequence continues at coordinate 36,008 of NZ_ASPR01000001.1, forward strand.
AGATCGTGAAGAAGAGATTGAGGCGATGATTGAGTTTGCAAGAAGAACCGATCTACGCTTGATTCAGATGCGTAATCTCAATATTGATCCAGAGAGCTATCTGGAATTAATTCCTCCTGCTCAAGGTGATATCTTGGGCATGAAGCAGATGATTGAGATCTTTGAAGACGAGTTGCCTGGTGTTGTGATTGGATCGTATACTCATGTTCCACCCGCTGGAATGGCACGTCCAAAACGGTTGATTACCTCTTAACAATAATGGATTGCAACAGGCGCAAGGTCGTGTTATAATCTCAGGGTTGTGCCATTTACTCTGGGTCCGCTTGAGGCTCAGGGCGGAAAGAGGTGAAAGGTAATGAAAGAAGCAATTCATCCTAATTACACGATTGGTCAAGTATCTTGCGCTTGCGGGAATACTTTTGAGACAGGTTCGGTTAAAGACGGACTTCGTGTAGAGATTTGCTCCGCGTGCCACCCGTTCTTCACAGGTAAACAGAAGTTTATCGATGCTGGCGGCCGTGTTGATCGTTTCAAAAAGAAATACGGAATCTAATTGGACAATTCTTGGAGTTGTCTGCTAATTGCATCCAACACACCCCTGCTGATCTGGCAGGGGTTTTTATATGTTATATGTTAAGCATAATCGCATTCACGTTCCTCTGGTTGCAATTTGGATAACCTTACGTTATACTATTTCTTACCGTGCTAGATGGGGAGGTAGCGGTGCCCTGTAACTCGCAATCCGCTATAGCGAGGTTGAATTCCTGCTAGAGGTTTTGCCGATGTGAGGTTTGGTCCCTAAACGTGGTGTTGACGGTTGGGTCCTCCGCAATGAGTACTCATGAACCTGGTCAGGTCCGGAAGGAAGCAGCCATAAGTGAGATCACTCTTGTGCCGGAGGGTTGCCTAGCCCGAGCTATTGTTCAGGGGTGCCACTTGGATCGCAAATATCGATAGCAGGTGCACGGCTTACCTTTTAAATGTAGAGACCTTTGCAGTTGTATGTATGCAGAGGTCTTTTTGATATGTCTTAATAAACCACGCATGAATGAGTCAGATAAAGTTTGGATTCACCCTGGAATATAGTATAATAGGGGAACGACAAAGGACTCGAATGCGAAGTGGAAGGAAGGTAACGCATCATGGAGCATATCGCGTTATACCGGGCTTGGCGTCCCCAGTCGTTTCAAGATATGGTGGGGCAACAGCATATTATTCAGACCTTGCAGAACGCGATTCGTGAACAGCGGACTTCCCATGCCTACTTATTTAGCGGGCCCAGAGGAACGGGAAAGACAAGTGCCGCCAAGATTTTGGCCAAAGCTGTGAACTGCGAACGTGGGCCTGCGCCTGAACCTTGTAACGAGTGTGAAGCTTGCCGCAGAATTACGACTGGCGCTGTGATGGATGTGCAAGAGATTGATGCTGCATCCAATCGGGGCGTTGAGGAAATACGTGATCTTCGGGAAAAGGTTAAATATGCGCCAACCGAAGTCCGGCAGAAAGTCTATATTATTGATGAAGTGCACATGCTGACAACGGAGGCATTCAATGCTTTGCTCAAAACATTGGAAGAGCCACCACCACATGTGATGTTTATTTTGGCAACAACGGAACCGCACCGCCTTCCGGCTACCATTATATCGCGCTGTCAGCGATTTGATTTTCGTCGGGTGTCCCTGGAAGAGCAGACAGCGAGACTTACACTGATCTGTGAACAGGAAGGCATGGAAGCTGACCAGGATGCGCTCCAATACATTGCCCGTTTATCGGACGGTGGAATGAGGGATGCACTTAGTGTGCTGGATCAGATCTCTTCATTTACGGATGGACGAGTAACGTACCAGCAGGTTATGGACATGACGGGTGGAATTGCTTCAGAGCAATTTGCCAAACTGGCTGCTTCGCTGCTCAAAGGTGATGTTGGTCATATTTTGCAGATGATTGAAGGTTTCATGCATGAAGGAAAGAGTGCAGACAAGTGCATGGAGAATTTACTGTATTATTTCCGTGATTTGCTTATGATTAAGATGGTACCTGATGCAGATAAACTGACGGACCGGGTACTTAATCCGGAGTCTTTCCGTGATATGGCGGAGTCATTCACCAAGGAACAACTGTTCCACATGATTGACACCCTTAATCGGTACCAGAGTGAAATGAAATATGCAGTACAACCACAGACATTATTTGAAGTTGCATTGCTTAAACTGTGTAGTATTCCAGCTCAAGGTGAGGCTTCTGTTCAGGTGGGAGCTTCAGCTCATGCAGCACCTGCTGATGGGGGAGAGATCAACCGCTTGAAGCAGCAGCTTGCTGAGTTGGAGAAGAAGTTGGATCGTGCACTGAAAAGTGGTTTGTCTGGTGGAGAAGGTTCATCGAGTGCTCCATCTCGCCCGGCAACAAGAGCGCCGGTATCGAGAGGCAATTCACCTGCGAAGCTTCCTGCACAGTTGGATCAGTATGTTGCGCGCAAGGGAGCCCCTGAGTTCGCAGAGATCAGCAAAAAATGGAGTCAGATCCTGCAACGAGTGAAGGAAGAGCGGGTTACCGTTCACGCCTGGTTTGTGGATGGTGAGCCGGTATCATTGCTTGAAGACAATGTGTTGGTTGCTTTTAAAAACAATATTCACCGTGAAACGACGGAGAAGCAGGCTAACCGCGAAGTCATTGAGCGGGTGTTGTCGGAACATCTTGGGCGTTCGGCACGATTGGTGACGATGATGCTCAAAGATTGGACCGGAGCAATGGAGGGAGCTTCTGAAGCGCCAAAGGAGGACTTTAAGCTTGAACCTGAGCATGAAGACGGCGGTTCAGGCAACAAACAGCCTTGGATTGATGAAGCCATCCAGCTCTTTGGTGAGGATCTTGTAGTGATCAAAGAATAATGCGCATAGCGCGATAACCATAACAAAGGAGATGAACAATTATGAACAACATGAACCAAATGATGAAACAAGTGAAGAAAATGCAGGAGCAAATGCTGAAAGCACAAGAGGAACTGGCGGACAAAACAGTCCAAGGTACTTCTGGTGGCGGTGTAGTGACGGCTGAAGTTAACGGACACAAGAAATTGCTTGCTATCACGATCAAACCTGAAGCGGTAGATCCGGAAGATGTTGAAATGTTGCAGGATCTCGTTATGACAGCTGTTAATGATGCTATGGCCAAAGCCGATGAGATTGCCAACAAGGATATGGGCAAGTTCACAGGCGGCATGAATATTCCGGGATTATTTTAATTAAAAAATTGATCCTGTCAAAGGAGACACAATCGATTGTATTATCCCGAACCAATAGCCAAGCTGATTGATGCCTTCACCCGGTTGCCGGGTGTGGGTCCCAAGACGGCAGCGCGTTTAGCTTTTCATGTGCTTAACATGAAGGAAGATGACGTTATCGATTTTGCCAAAGCGCTCGTTAGTGTGAAGCGTAATCTTCATTACTGTTCTGTATGTTGTAATATTACTGATACGGACCCATGTCGCATCTGTCAGGATAAGTCCAGGGATGTATCTGTTATCTGTGTAGTTCAGGATTCGAAAGATCTGGTGGCCATGGAGCGCACCAAGGAATTCGATGGGTACTATCATGTGTTACAGGGCGCGATTTCACCTATGGAGGGAATTGGCCCAGACGATATTCGTTTGAAGGAACTCCTGGTTCGATTAAGTGATGAACGTATAAAAGAGATCATCTTGGCAACGAACCCCAACATTGAGGGTGAGGCTACAGCGATGTATATCTCCCGGTTGGTGCGTCCGTTTGAGATCAGTGTGACTCGTATTGCGCATGGATTGCCTGTAGGTGGCGATCTTGAGTATGCGGATGAAGTGACCCTTTCCAAAGCGTTGGAAGGTCGCAGGGAGATGCGTTAGTGTGATCGATTTGTATTACGTAGCGGACTTCCTTGGAAACTTCGGATGCTAAATAAGTTTCGATATGCAAAGAGAGCCTTAGGGCTCTCTTTTTTTTATGGAAAAAATGAATGCCCGAGTTCTAAGTTTGTCCTTTCCCTGATAAGTATGAGAATATGCTGTGCTGATCAGGAGGGGGAGAGATTATGTTTTTGTGGCGAAACACACGGAACTCGGTAGAGAAACACAACAGAATGTTGAAGGAACTTGAGGCGGATCAGATCTATGCAGATATTCAGATGGCTAAGCAGGAATGGGAACGGGCTATGAGACAGTTTGAAGATGCACAGGGACAGGATGAGATTGATTATGCTATTTATGTATTGGAGGCAGCTGAGCGGAAGTACCAGATCCACTTGAGAAGAGCAAAGCGAGCCAGAGCTAATGATGATGTTACATCACAGCGAGGGGTTAGTATGTAGAGTCACGTTTACATTAAACACGGAGGTGAAACATATGAAGAGTATTATACTGGGAAGTGTATTGGTTATATCGTTACTGGGGCTTATCGTTATTTTATTCAGAAAGCGGATAGGGTTATCGTTTTTCACGTCATTTGGAATTCATCTGGTGCTGGCTGCAGTAGGGATATATATCGTGAATTATTCCGGCTGGATTACAGGAACCTACATCCCGCTGAACCCTGCAACGATAGGGACTGTAACTGTTTTGGGATTGCCAGGTGTGGGGCTATTATTAGGGCTGAAAATTTCTTTGTTCGGATAGTTGACTCGCAGGATATTTATATGGTACATTATATCTCGTTGCTTTGCTTGCTTGGTTAGATGCTTTAGATGAAATCAAGGAGTTCATTACGAACTTCGAAAAATAATTTCAAAAAAACACTTGACCAAAACAAACGAAGTATGATATATTATAAAAGTCGCCGCTGAGAGAAAATGGTGACGAAAAAACGAGTTTGATCTTTGAAAACTGAACAACGAGTGAGTAAACATTCTGCTTGCAGAATGAACGCAAAAGTTTGAGACAAGCCTTGGCTTGAATCGACTGGAGCACAATTGAGATTTTTAATCTCGTCAGATTCAAAATGAGCTTATCGCTCTTTTCAATACTTTATTGGAGAGTTTGATCCTGGCT
>NZ_ASPR01000002.1:0-415423 GCF_000517845.1 Paenibacillus sp. FSL R5-192
CAGCGTTCGTCCTGAGCCAGGATCAAACTCTCCAATAAAGTATTGAAAAGAGCGATAAGCTCATTTTGAATCTGACGATTCATTGTGAATCAAAAGTTACTATCCATTTGTTCAGTTTTCAAGGAACTTGTATGTCCGTTTATGTTGACGTTTGTCAACCGGACAGGAATCTTATCATATCATGTTAACTAACTTACTGTCAACACTTTGTTTTCGTCATCTTTCAAATGATTATGACAATCATTCGTTTGAAGCGACAAGAAATAATATATCACGTAGTGATTTATTTAGCAAGCATTTTTAATCAACCTTCTGATATCATGATATCTTCATCTACGGTGTCTTGTTTCCAACCTGTATTCGACAGATTAGCACATGCTCTGAACAAGTGAAAGGCTACCCTTAAAGTGCATTACATATAAAAGAAATAACTCATTTCTATAAATACTCCCTTTTATAACCACAAGTAATAATGATCTAGATGAGTTTTAGTTAGAGTACCGATCGGGATAACGATCCCTGCCCTTCTGATGGTTTGAAGAAAGTGATCCAAAAACTCTATAATAAGGTATATAGATATAGAGATAAGGTTAAGCAGTCAAGTGTACTACTTTCATAAGTAGCCTATGAACAATCGTATATCCATCTCGCATTGCACCTTTACACAGATCACGTACTCCATTCACAGCTAGCTAGTACATATCAAAGTTCTGAATAAACTCATTACTAACCTATATGGGGTGATCGCACTTGAAGCAATGGTTAAAGAACAGACGGAAAGGTTACGGCAAAAAGTTGGTTTCCATCCATGCGTGGAATGCCTGGATTGTTGTGATCCTTGCTATAACAGGTCTTATGCTGGTAGGCGGCTTTTGGCGCGAGATACTCGGAATTGGACGTGTCTGGTTAAAATGGCTACATATCATCGTTGGGCTAGCTATGCTGGCACCCGTAGTATATTACTTGATTTTGGCCGGAAAGCACTGGAAACAGCTTCGTAATAGACCCTGGCAAAAGGTGAACACCATCTTTGTTCTTGCGCTGCTGGTAGGCTGGCTACTCTCGGGTATTGTATTATGGCAGTTCAAGCTAGCTGGACCTCGATGGTCGAATGCTGCACTTTTGATCCATGACCTGCTGACTTGGGTGGGCTTACCTTATATTATCTATCACTCCATCACTCGGACCAAATGGTTAAAGGACCCTGCACGTCGTGCGGTTAAAACCACTACAACTTCAACACGAACTCAAAATACAGCTGATCCATCTGATTCAATATCGGATGAAAAAGAAACTCCGGCTGCTATATCTTCTTCCCAGTTTGATCGCAGTTCCCAGAGAGATCCCCTCAAATCAGAGGAGCGACCTCAACCGTTGTATACACGACGAGCTTTCATCCGTTCTGCTGTGGGGGTTGGTCTCGCCGTGACTCTTGGTCCTACTTTTATATCCTGGGTAGGTCGAAATCTCAAGATCGATAATAGTATTGATAGCATGCTGGAGAACGATCCTAACCGTATGGTTCCTCTGCCACAACCGCTGTCTGCCTCTTCACCTCCCATTGGAGGCGGAGCTGAAGGTCATTTCCGCGTATATACGGTTACGCCTATACCGTCCTTCTCCAATGCTAACTGGTCTTTCCGAATCGATGGACTGGTTGAACGGGCACAGGTCTGGAATTGGGAACAATTCGTGAAGCTGGCGCGCACCGTACAGGTTAGTGATTTCCACTGTGTAACGGGCTGGTCTGTATATAAGAATACCTGGGAAGGCATTTCTCTTGCACAGCTTTTGAAACAAGCCGGGGTCAAACCGGAAGCTCACAGCGTGAAGTTTTATTCCGGTGATGGTGTGTATACGGATGCCATTACGATGGATCAAGCACAAATGGAAGATATTATGGTCGCTGTCATGCATGATGGCAAACCTATCCCTGCTGATCTTGGCGGTCCGGTACGGCTCGTCATTCCTCAGATGTATGCCTATAAATCAGTAAAATGGTTGAATCGCATTGAACTCATCGACAGCGAACATATCGGTTACTGGGAAGAACGAGGATATGATAAGGATGCATGGCTTACAGGGGCATCTCAGCGCATCCCTAACAATTTAAGTGGATCATGATGAGATAAGATAAGATTGGTGAGCGTTCTTTCGTTGTAAAAATAATTCAATAAACAGCAAAAGCCCCCGATCACATATTCGTGTCTTCGGGGGCTTTTTTCTTTTTCCTCATTATGAACTCTCTGATTACACTTTAACCCTGTGGGTTCAAAAGACGTACAAGTTCGTCCTCATCCTCAATCGTAGGAATGCCAAGATCATGGGCTTTGGTTAGCTTACTACCTGCCTTCTCTCCGGCAATAACCAAATCTGTCTTTTTCGACACACTGCCAGTCACCTTCGCTCCGAGCGCTTCCAGTCTTTGCGTTGCCTCTTCCCGCGTCAATTGGTGCAGCGTTCCGGTCAAGACGACCGTTTTACCACTGAAGAAGGAATCTTCCACAACAGCAACGGCTGGTGCCTCAGGTGCCTGAGCTTTCACGCCCAAGTTAAGCATTTTCTCAATTGCAGCCTGTGTAAACGGATCTGCAAAAAAGTTTACGATGCTCTCTGCCACAATACCACCCACGTCGGGTAGTTCAACCAGTTCTTCCACGGTTGCATTCATAATGGCGTGCAGATCTCGATAATGATCAGCGAGCATGCGCGTTGTCGATTTACCTGTGTTCGGAATACCCAGTGAGTATAAGAAGGAAGCCAAGTCTCTATCTTTACTAAGCTCAAGCGCAGCGATAAGGTTGTTCGCTTTCTTTTCCCCAAACCGCTCCAGCTTCACCAGATCATCAAACTGTAACGTATACAGGTCGGCAGGCTCACGTACGTTCAATTCATCATACAACTGAATCGCTGTTTTCTCACTGAACGTCTCGATGTCCATAGCATCACGGGAAGCAAAATGGGAAATACGTGCCACCGTTTGTGGTTTACACGCAAGTCTATTGTTACAGAACAGATGCGCTCCGCGTTGCTCCAGTGGGAATCCACATGCAGGACAATGCTCAGGGAAGACGATCTCCTCACCATCACTCTCCTCCGTCACTTTACCCAGAATCTCAGGAATGACGTCGTTGGAGCGACGGATAAAGACCCGTGTGCCCAGAGCAAACTTCAGATTTTTGCGCTCAATATCGCCGACATTGTTCAGAGTACAGTTCTGTACCGTTACCCCGGCAAGTTCAACCGGTTCTACGCGTGCCAGCGGAGTTACTTTGCCAGTACGGCCCACATTCCATACCACAGCGTTAAGAACCGTTGTAGTCTCTTCAGCCTCGAATTTATATGCCACCGCCCAGCGAGGGAACTTATCGGTATAACCCAACACTTCGCGGGTGCGCATGTCCGTAATTTTGATAACAGCTCCATCGATCAGATAGTCTAGCTGCCCTCGGTTCTCCTGAATCGCGGCCAGTTGTTCCATCACATCATCAAACTCATGGAAATAAGTAATCGATGGATTAACTTTGAAGCGGTTCTCACGCAGGAAATCCATCATCTGATGATGATTGGCAAACTGAATGTCATCCGAATAACCTACATTATAAAAATAAGCATTCAACCGACGCTCAGCCGTCGCCTTCGGATTCAGGTTGCGGAGCGCTCCTGCTGCTGCATTACGCGCATTCTTGAGTGGCTCTGCCGCTGTCTCATTGTATCGGTCCAAGACAGACAGATTCATGATGCCTTCACCCTGTACTTCAATCGTACCGCTTGTGTAAGGAATTTTGAGTGGAACGGATCGGATCGTTCTTACCTGTGCCAAAATACCTTCACCTACGGTACCGTTCCCTCGTGTAGAGGCTTGCACCAACTCACCGTTGGTGTATGTCAGGTTCAGCGTCAATCCGTCAAACTTCAACTCAATGACATAACCTGGTTCCGGTAAAGGCGTATCGGGATTTTTACTGTTATAGTCATTAATCAGTTTTAGTACACGGGTATTCCAGCTCCGAAGCTGCTCAATATTCTGTGCTTTGTCCAGACTCCATAAGGAGGATAAGTGGCGATGCGGGGTAAACCCCTTTAGCAGTTCGCCACCCACACGCTGTGTTGGAGAATCAGGCAGAACCATGCCGCTTTCCTGTTCCAGCGTAACCAGTTCATCGTACAGAAGATCATACTCCTTATCGCTGATCTGTGGCTGATCCATCGTGTAGTACTGATAATTATGCTGGTTCAGCTCGGTAACGAGTTGCTCCATCCGGTGCATCGGGTCCATACAGGGCCATCCCTCCGTTAATTTGATCTATGTAGAACGAACACTCCTATTGCACGTGAACTCCGATAACAGAATAACTTTCTGATCGCTGTTATCCCCGGATTTCTTTTAATCCATTTTAAAAGGTGGAAATCCGGGGATAAAGGCGAACGCTATGCTTCTTCAAGTTATTTCTGTTCTCTCTGTTATCGTACAAAAGGGGGTTTCGTTCTTATTCTACTTTTGTAATTGGGGCAAATCCGGCAAGCAAACGTTTCACACCCACCGGAGCCGGGAAGGCAATCTGCAGTTCGGTATCATTACCTGTCCCTTTGACCGCAACAATGGTGCCTGTCCCCCATTTGCCATGCTGCACTTTATCTCCTGCCTTGAATCCTGCTTCACCATCAGAAGCTACCGGCTTGGAAGCAGAGGATGGCGTAGAATATGTTGGGCGGGAGACACTTGTGGTCACACGCGAAGTTGGCGTGGATGAGGTAGCAGATGAACCGCTTTTACTTTGGTGATCGAACAGCTTGGTGCCACCACCGAAGTTACTTCCTCCACTAGAGCCTAACCCACGTCCACCATATGAGCCTCCTCCGCTACTGCCACGGCGGTAACGATCACGAGCCATGGAGGTGTCTTCCTTCAGCTCATCCGGAATTTCATCCAGGAAGCGGGAAGGCGGGTTCGCAGTTGTACGTCCAAACAACGTCCGCATCTGTGCACAAGACAGGAACAGTTGCTCTTCCGCACGGGTGATCCCTACATAAGCAAGTCGGCGTTCTTCTTCCAATTCTTCATTGTCCATAAAGGCACGGCTATGCGGGAAGACCCCTTCCTCCATACCCACGATAAAGACAACCGGGAACTCCAGACCTTTGGCGCTGTGCATGGTCATCAGGGTAACCGCGTCGCTCTGATCCTCTTCATCATCGTTCATGCTGTCGATGTCAGCAATCAATGCAAGATCGGTGAGGAACGACACGAGCGTTTTGTCTTCATTATTTTTCTCAAATTCCATCGTTACCGACAGGAACTCTTCAATGTTCTCCAGCCGTGCACGGGATTCGAGTGTGTTTTCATTTTGCATCTCAAGACGGTATTGGCTCATCTCAAGAATCTTCTCGGTCAGTTCAGTTACAGACAGATACTCTACCATCTGATGCAACGCAGCGATCATGTCATAGAACTCCACCAGCGCATTCCGCGTACGACCAGCAAAACCAAGATCATCTACGACCTGAAGCACACGGAAAATAGAAATTCCACGCTCTCCTGCCGCAGCCGCGAGCTTCGCTACTGTTGTATCACCAATGCTACGTTTTGGTACATTAATGATCCGTGTAAGACTGATATCATCGTCGGGGTTGGATAACAGGCGCAGATACGCCAGAATGTCCTTGATCTCTTTACGATCATAGAACTTGATGCCGCCGACAATCTGATACGGAATATCAGACTTGATCAGAATTTCCTCTATAACCCGGGACTGAGCGTTGGTACGGTACAAAATGGCATGGTTCTGATAGGATTTGCCGTTCTTCACATTTTTACTAATCTCAGAGGTAACAAAATACCCCTCATCATGCTCGGAATCCGCACGGTACACCTTGATCTTCGAACCACCCTCTTTGTCCGTCCACAGTTTCTTCGGTTTACGCCCTGTATTCAGGCCGATCACTTCATTCGCTGCATTCAGGATATTGGAAGTAGAACGGTAGTTCTGCTCGAGCAAAATCGTGTTTGCTTCAGGGTAATCTTTCTCAAAGTTCAGGATATTGCTGATATCCGCCCCACGCCAGCGATAGATCGACTGGTCACTATCCCCTACAACGCAGATGTGGTGGTGGCTGTCAGCAAGCATGCGGCACAGCATGTACTGTGCACGGTTCGTATCCTGATACTCGTCCACGTGAATGTATTGGAATTTCTTTTGGTAAAAGTCGAGGACTTCCGGCACTTCCTTGAACAGTTGAATGGTCTGCATAATGAGATCGTCGAAATCAAGTGAATTGTTGGCTCTTAACCGTTTCTGGTACATCTTATATACCTTCGCCACAATACCCTCGAAATAGTCTCCCGACTGCTTCTCATATTGCTCCGGACTGATCAGTTCATTCTTGGCCGTGCTCATCATGGATTGAACTGCTTTGGGCTCGAATTTCTTGGTATCAATATTCTGGTCTTTCATACAGCTGCGAATAACAGATAATTGGTCCGATGAGTCCAAAATACTGAAGTTGGAGGTAAAGCCAATACGTTCAATATCACGACGCAAAATACGCACGCACATGGAGTGGAACGTGGATACCCATATGTCGCGGCCTTGGGAGCCACCAACTAGTTGGGATACACGATCTTGCATCTCACGGGCGGCTTTGTTCGTAAATGTAATCGCTAAAATGCCCCACGGGGGTGCCTTCCGTGTTGCAATGAGGTAGGCAATCCGGTGTGTCAGCACCCGGGTCTTGCCGGAGCCGGCTCCGGCCATAATCAGCAGCGGGCCATCCGTCGCCTCGACGGCTTGCCGTTGAGGGGTGTTAAGCCGTGCAACGGCATCATGTATATTTACAGGTTGCATGCATGCATGCTCCTTTCGTTGGTTGGTTGGTCGGTATACCTGATCTATCCATTACACTTGGACTTCGATTGCAGCAGCATCTTCCGATCGTCGTTATCCCCAAATTTTTTGATTCCCTTTAATAAAGGGAAAATCCGGTGATAAATACGAACACTTCGTTTCTTCAGATTGCTTCTGCACTCTCCGTTTCCGTGTAAACATAATCCTGTATACGAATTATTGGTAAGAGGTTAAAAACCGGAAATAAAGGCGAATGCTTCGCTTCTCCAGCTTATTTCTGTCCTCTACGTTCTCGTGTAAAATTTAGTTTAGCTTATATTTAAGGGTAGTGAAATCACAAGAGAGAACACTGCGTTTCTTCAGATTGCTTCTGCACTCTCCGTTTTCGTGTAAACATAGTCCCTGTATACAAATTTCTTAGAAAAAAAGAACAAAATCAGGTAATAGAAGTATGCTTAGGATTTAGCTTTCTTACAGAAAGCTTTTAACGAGCATTTCGTTTCTCCAACTCACTTCTCTCCTCATCGTTCTCGTGTAAAAGACATTACGCTCATATAACTTCTTAAAATTAGTAAGGGCAAAGTTCTATTTTAACAGATCATAAGGGGAAAATGGGGGAATGGTAAACTAAACCGATTAATTGGTTCCTTTTACAGCCAACACTGTCTCAAGTGCCTTAGTCAAATCGCTGTACACAATGTTACCTACCACGACGGTGTCTGCCACCTGGGCAGCTTGCGTGGCTTTCTCCGGATCATCAATTCCGCCGCCGTAGATGAGGTGTGCCCGCTCCAATTGTCTGTGTGTCTCACCAACAAGTTCCATATCTCCGAACGTTCCGCTGTACTCCATATATACAATGGGAAGATTGAGCAGACGCTCCGCAGCCTGGGCATATGCCACCGCAGCTCCTGTCGTCAGATCCGTATCTGCACCAGTCAACCGCGCTACCGTGGAGTTTGCATTAAGCACAATATAACCCTCGGCAATCAGCAGATCCCAAGGGATAAGATAACCATAACGCTCTATGGCCTGCTGGTGGTGCCCAATCATCCATTTGCTGTCCGTTGCATTTAGGACCATCGGGATCAGATATCCGTCAAACCCGGGAACAACGGCCTCTAGATCGGATACTTCAAGCACACAAGGCAACTCATAGCGACGCACACGGGACATCAGGTCTACCGTGTTATCATAAGTAATTCCGGAAGATCCGCCGACGATAATTGCATCGGTCCCCGACATGCAGACCAGATCGAGTTCTTCGTCTGTAATTTCCCGGTCCGGGTCAAGCTTAAATACATGTCTCCACTGCTTAATCATGTCTATCAACGAACATTCCTCCAGAGGTTCTTCTGCATCCTAGAAAGCTTGTAAACTAAGTCTAAGTCAGCAGACAGTGAGTGTCAATGTTCGTATAAAAAGGGGAACAGGAAAACATGAATTTTTACGGTTTCCAGGCAAAACGTGTATTCATCTCATCCAGTTCTTGCTCTGTCAGCACGTCCGAGTAGACCCCGTACACGCCCCATTTCTCATAATTAGCCACTTGTTCAGTGTCATTGATGGTATGCACGTATGTGACTGAGCCTGCACTATTCAGCTTGGCCACGAAATTCTGGTTTACTTTATATTCCGGCATAGTCACGGCATCAATATCATTCTTTTGCACAAAATCAACAACCTGAGCTTCTGTATCCTGTGTGGCATATAACGTATAGATAATGGAAGGGAATGCATAGACTTCTTTCACCGTTTCGAGCATCGGTTCGTTATAGATCTGTACAACCACCCGGTCCAGCACGGATGGGTCATGTTCTTTGGCTGCATCCACGAGGGATCTTAACACCTGCTGAATATCCTCATCCTTCTGTTCCTTGGTGTCGGTTACGATATACATATCCGGATACTTGGCCAGTACATCTATAATGCCATCAGCATCCATGGGTTGATACATGCCTAAAATAGGCGTATTCATAAATTCATCATGTGTCAGTGCCCCGGCTTGTCTATCCTCCGGAAGCTCTTCGTCTTGTCCTAGCATTTTGCTCATATTAGCGGTCCATTCATGTCTGGCTACGGCTTTGCGATCCGAGGTTAACATAAAGTCGATCTCAAATACACGTGTGCCTTTCTCGTAATTGGCAATCATCGCTTCATAGGCGTTGGTATATGGTTGATCACGAATGCTGCCCATCGCATGGGCGATTAATCTATAAGCGGTAAATCCGTCCCGTTGTTCCTCACTCTCGCTTTCATAGGCGAAAAAGAGTGTGCCCACGGTAACGATCAGTAGTATTAACACGGCGGCAATGCGTTTCATATCACATTCACATCCTCAGTACCTTTTTGTTAGCTATCTACCCGAATTGATGAGGTGTAAAACAAAATAGCCGCCCGAGGCGGCTGTTAAATGGTGGGTGTAGTTTGGAAATAAAGCACGGACCCTCCACATGCTCAGTCCTTTTGCTGTACACTCAACTCTTTCAAAAACGCAATCAGCGCCTCACGCCAAGGTCTCAGAGGTTCCAGTCCGTTCGTTCGAATTGCCAAATGATCCATCACCGAGTATGCAGGACGAGGGGCTGGACGCGGAAACTGATCGGTTGTGCATGGCGTAAGTTCGGCTGTAGGCTCGAACCCACTCTGCTTATTGGCTTCTTCTTTTATTGCCTCTGCAAACTCGTACCATGTGCAAGTTCCTGAATTGGAGGCATGATAGATACCATATTTTTCACTTATGGAAAGGATATGAATGAATCGGGCAAGATCCACCGTATAGGTAGGCGAACCTTGTTGGTCATGAACAACTTGCAGTTGTGGACGTTTCTCCATAAGTTCCAGCATGGTTTTGACAAAATTACTGCCATACACGCCATACACCCATGATGTTCGAATGATAAACCATTGCGTACAAAAACTTTGAACCAGCCGTTCCCCGGCAAGCTTCGACTTGCCGTATACACTCTGCGGATTCGTTACATCGTACTCGCGGTAAGGTGTACTCCCGCTCCCATCAAATACATAATCGGTACTGATATATACCAGTTTTGCTTTCACTTTCTCGGCGGCAACCGCGATATTTCTAGTACCTGATGCATTAATTGCGTATGCTGTATCCTCATCTACCTCAGCCTGATCGACCGCCGTGTAAGCAGCGCAGTGAATAATGATGTGAGGCCGGAAGGTTGTAATCATATCTGTGCACTGCTGTTGATCGGTAATATCCATCTGGTTTTTGTCACAGGCCAATACCTGATGACCCTCTGCTTGAAAGGTCTTCACCACATCATAACCCAGCTGTCCTGCCGCGCCAGTCACCATAACTCTATAGTTCATTTGGACGAATCACCCATCCGCTTACCGTACTGAAGCTGAACATAGTCCTGATATGTGCCTGATTGAATTCTCGTCCACCAATCTTGATGTTTCAGATACCACTCGATCGTCTCCTTGATCCCTGTCTCAAAATTGTGTGCAGGTTGCCATCCGAGCTCTGTACGTATCTTGGTAGGATCTATACCATAACGTCGGTCATGTCCCAATCGATCCTGTACATATTGAATCAAACTCGCTGGTTTACCCAGTTGTTCCAATACGCTCTCCACAATGTAAATATTAGTACGTTCATTATTACCACCAATATTGTATACCTCTCCAGATTGTCCATTATGAATCACCAAATCAATCGCGCTACAGTGATCCTCGACATAAAGCCAGTCACGAATATTGAGGCCGTCACCATATACTGGAATGGCTTCATCATTTAATGCCCGGGATATAATCAGCGGAATCAGTTTCTCTGGAAATTGAAAAGGCCCGTAGTTATTAGAGCAACGTGTAATATTTACAGGAAGTCCAAAGGTTTCGTGATAAGCTCTTACGAGTAGATCCCCGCCAGCTTTACTTGCAGAGTACGGACTGTTTGGCATCAGAGGTGTATCTTCAGTAAATAAACCTGTTGCACCCAATGATCCATATACCTCATCCGTCGATACCTGAACAAATTTGGTGACCTGATACTTCTTTGCCGCATCCAGCAGAACCTGAGTCCCCATCACATTGGTACGCACAAAGATATCCGGGGACAGAATACTTCGATCCACATGAGACTCGGCAGCGAAATTCACAACCACATCGATGCCTTGAGAAAAAACAGCTTCCATCTGCTGTACATCTGCAATATCTGCCTTGATGAAGGTATATCGGGGATTGGACTCTACCGTATGCAAGTTCTCCAAGTTCCCTGCATACGTTAATGCATCCACATTGATAATTTCATAACTCGGATGTTCACGAAGCATATATAACACAAAGTTGCTGCCGATAAATCCGGCCCCACCTGTAACCAGTAGTTTCATGCTGTCTCTCTCCCTCTGCCTCCAGATACAGAAGTATCTGAAAAGTCTGATTAATTAGTCGAAATTCAGTTCAGCATCTTTCAGTAAAGGATGCTTCTGATCCTTCTCCGATAATATAGGTTTCGTCACAGGCCAATCAATGGCGAGCGCCGGATCGTTCCACAGAATTCCACGATCATGTTCAGGTGAATAATAGGCATCTACCTTATAAGTTACCCGGGAATTAGGCACCAAGGTACAGAATCCATGAGCAAATCCTTGAGGAACAAGCAGTTGCCGCTGGTTGTACTCACTTAGAATGACACTTTTCCATCGGCCAAAAGTAGGGGATGAGGTGCGGACATCCACAATCACATCATATATAGCCCCAGATATAACCCTCACCAATTTAGTCTGTGCTTTGGGCTGAAGTTGATAATGAAGCCCACGCAGAACACCTGCTTCAGCCGACAAGGATTGATTGTCCTGAATAAAGACGTGCTGTATCCCCTGTTCATGCAGAACCTGCTCATTATAACTCTCCATAAAATATCCACGGTGATCACCATAAACCTTGGGTTCCAATATGGCAGCACCATCCATAAACAGCGGAAGTACCTTCATGACATCCCTCCGTTTTGCTGTTGACATCATTTCTTCATATTGACTATGTATATGTACAGTGTCGGGTATGTGTTTGTTCATTGGCCTGTATAACCCTCATATTTACTCTTCCATAAAATAAATTAAAGCCCAGCCGCGATATCATTCTTCGGCTGGACTTCAAGGGCATGCGGAAAACCATTTATTGATTCTTTACGACCTGTTCCAAATACTTCAAGAGATCTTTCCGTAGATCCGGGCGTTGCAATGCGTAGTGAATCGATGTCTCAATAAAGCCCAACTTCTCACCAACATCATGACGCAATCCATCAAAGTGATATGCGAGAATCTGCCGCTGTTCATTCAATCGGGACAAGGCATCCGTAAGCTGAATTTCTCCCCCGACACCAGCAGATTGTTGACCTAGTATCTCAAAGATATCCGGTGTAAGAATATAACGTCCCATAATAGCAAGGTTCGAAGGGGAATCTTCGGTCTTTGGTTTCTCAATTAAGCGGCGGGCCCGAAAGACACGATCATCGGTAGGGGTCAGCAACTCTCCGTCCACTATCCCATAGCGGGATACCTCGCTCCAATCAACAGGCTGTACACCAACAATCGGAGATTGCAGTTCATCGTAGACATCGATCATCTGCTTCAGGCAGGGATGTTCCGCTTCCACAATATCATCCCCTAACAGGACGGCAAAAGGCTCGTTGCCGATAAACTTGCGGGCACACCAAATGGCGTGACCAAGTCCCTTCGGTTCCTTTTGACGGATATAATGGATATCTGCCATCTCGGAGGGTTTGCGTACTTCGTTAAGCAAGTCCCACTTCTGTTTATCCGCCAGATTCTGCTCCAGCTCAAAAGAGTAGTCGAAGTGATCTTCAATGGCGCGCTTCCCTTTACCTGTCACAATAATGATATCTTCAATGCCTGAAGCTACGGCTTCTTCAATAATGTACTGGATCGTTGGCTTGTCCACGATGGGCAGCATTTCCTTAGGCATCGCCTTGGTGGCAGGCAGAAACCGGGTACCCAGCCCTGCGGCTGGAATAATCGCTTTGCGAATACGCACACGAACCCACTCCTTTTGCTAAACAAGTTGAACTAAAGATTATTTACACTGACACTACGATGACAGAACAACCTTCCGATCGCTGTTATCCCCAGATTTTTTAATTCACTTTTACAAAGGTGAAATCTGGTGATAAAGGCGAACGCTACGCTTCTCCAGCTTTTTTTTGTCCTCTACGTTTCTCGTGTAAATGATTAGTTCAACTTGTATAGATTCATATATTTAATGATTCTTATTGCTACGATGCTTGGACTCCATTATACCATCAACAATTCGCGGATATCCTGTTCGGATAAGGTCGTCGATACTCCGTCTCCCGGTTCGATAACTTCGGCAATCAAGTCCTTCTTCCGCTGCTGGAGTTCCAAAATCTTCTCTTCGATCGTACCTTCGGTAACCAGACGGATAACTTGCACGACTTGTTTCTGTCCCATGCGATGGGCTCGCCCAATGGCCTGTTCTTCCACGGCAGGATTCCACCACAGATCATATAATATAACGGTATCTGCCCCTGTTAAGTTTAATCCGGTACCTCCAGCTTTCAGGGAGATTAAGAACAGTTCAGCTTCGCCCTCATTAAATCTGTGGCACATCTCAACCCGGCTCTGTGCAGGTGTCTGACCATCGAGGTAGAACAGATTCCTTCCCTGTGCCGCAAGGGTCTGACGAATCAAGTTCAACATGCTCGCAAATTGGGAGAAGATGAGAATTCGTTTCCCTGAAGCCAAACAATCCTCGACCGTTTCTAGCAACTGTTCCATTTTCCCGGAATCTCCTTGATATCCTTCCACAAAGAGGGCCGGATGACAACACAACTGACGCAAGCGCGTGATGCCAGCCAAAATTTTGATGCGATTCTTCTGGAATCCGTTATCCTCCATGTCCTTCGATGCTTCATCCTGAAGCTGGGAAAGGTATGCGGCGTACAGTTTCTTCTGTTCAACCGTAAGCTCTGACCGCTGTACCGTTTCAATTCGATCAGGCAATTCTTCCAACACATCCTTCTTCAGACGGCGCAGAATAAACGGACGGACCATCCGCGAGATCCGTTCCGGAGGAAGGTCGCGGAATCTTCTGTAACTTGGAAACAATCCAGGGAATACCGCTTCAAAAATGGACCACAATTCATCCAGTGAGTTCTCTACAGGCGTTCCTGTGAGTGCAAAACGACGCGGAGCTTGAATCTGTTTGACTGCCTGCGCGGTCTGAGAAGAAGCATTTTTAATTGCCTGAGCTTCATCCAGAATGAGCGTATGAAAGGTTCGGCCCAGGTAGGTATCCAAATCCCGTCTCAACAGAGGATACGACGTCACAATCACATCTGCCTCATCCATTCCAGAAAGCATATTGGCTCGCTCTTCTTTCTGACCGGCTGCGATCAGGACTTTCAGATGCGGGGCAAACCGTGCAAACTCATTAGCCCAGTTATAGGTTAGCGAGGCAGGCGCCACGACAAGTACCGGGGGATGAATGACCCTCGTTCGGATTGTCAGTCCATCCTGCTGCATCGTGGACCATAGGCCATCCGTATTCTCTGAATCCATCTTATCCAATGGGAGCCCAGTTTCGGAATCAATGTTGGAAGTCGCCAACGTTTCACCGCCCCGTAATGATCCGCTCTCCCGGTATTTATCAACGCCCGTATTGTCCATATTGTAGTCGGGCTTCTCCTGAAGAACCGCTGTGATATAGGCGATACTTTGCAACGTTTTGCCAAGTCCCATATCATCCGCCAGAATGCCGCCAAAACGATAATAAGCGAGGGTACGCAGCCACTGGTATCCACTGTTCTGATAATCCCGCAGGATGGGGGTCAGTGTCTCTGGCAATGCAAAATCCATCCGTTCGGGATCTCGCAGATCATCAAGGAAACGTTTCAGGGAGCCTCCCCACTTCACATGACCGGAAACTTCATCCCTGCCTGGCAATTGTAACGCCCGAACAGCTGGCAGCCGGATATGGCTGCTCTTGATGTCATCTGCTCCAAGTCCCAGTGAATCGGCCATATGAGCGAAACTGTCTGCACCTTCATTTTCAAGCGACAGAAAGATACCGCTCTTGAGACGGAAATACGGTTTCTTTTCCACAATGCGACGCATGAGTTCTTGAAGCTCCTGCTCGTCCACACCTTCCATCTCGAATGAAATCTCAAGCCAGTCCAGTCCTCTCCCCAAATCTGCTCGTACTTTCGGCGGTGTTGGATAGGATTGCACCATGGCCTTCACGGCGTTTGGCATATAGATGTCTACCTGTTTTTCAAGCTCAGGCAACAGATGATACATAACATCATAGATGGCATCTTCCCGTTCGCTCGCCCAGACACTACCATCACGTTCCAGGAAAGAACGATCGAGCCGTTCAATGAGATTCCGTTCTTTGTATCGATCACGCACCAAAATAACCTTTTTCTCTTCTTCATCTATTAAATACTCTGCAAGTGGATTAATAACCATGACCTCATAGTCGAATTCCAGACGCGCTGTAATACGTTCACGATAGAAGTCGATGTACAGCTTCGGTGAAAGTTCCGGTTCCGCGATCTGTTCACGCACCTGTGAATCAATGGACAGATGTCCAAGCGTACGCAGTTCTGGCACGACATGCTGTACGAATTCATCCACCTGCTGAGTCGAAATATCGATGCTTTCCTTGATTCCATACGACGTGAGCGCCCCACTCAAGTCCTCCAGACTTCGCATCTGCATCGGCTCCAACATGTGCAACTGCCCTTCCACCACAGCGGCATCATAAGCAGGGAGAAGAATCAGCTCACGCAGTCCGGAAATTTCAAGCTGATATCCTTCATTCACTCCCTGGGCGATCCGGTAAAATAAAGGAAGTACCCCCTCACCCAGTGTGAGTGGTCCATTGGCAAATCCCGTGCCCTCCATCCGGCTGTCGGCCTGTAGTAGTAATTCCAGCAATGGCTTCCATACGAGCGGAGCAATCAGTATATCCCGTCCGTCCGAAGCTCCCAGATAACCGGAGATGGATTGGCGATAGGCCTCCTCACTCTGTCTCATTCGAATAAGCATCGAGAGAATGGCCTGATCCTGCGGAGTGAAAACATGCATCAATGGATCATAGTGGAACAGTTTGGTAAATGACATGGGCTCGCCCTTCTCGATACAGTTCAGGAATTGCTTCACTTTCTGCACCACATACAGACGTTTGTTACCCACTTTCAATTCAAGAGCAAGTTTCCCACCACCCTTGTGAACCTGTATCAGCTTACATATAAACTGAACCTGCAATTCTTCCCGCAGGGAGGAACGGCTGACAGGGGCAGTGTATTTACGATCATTTCCATGCAGCGGTCTCCGATCCTTGGCAAACATGGACAGAATCTGATCCGCCGTACGGTAAGAAGGTTTATCTGCCGAGCGGCCCCACCCCGAAGCTGAGCTTGGACGACCTGCTTGGGCAAAGTGAACGGGCGGACGCTCTGGAGCATCATTCAGTTGCTCTCGTTGTGAAGCAGACTGTGGTCGCTCCCACATGCTCTCTTCGACCAACGTCCCAACTATGGACTTGGAACCTGAGCTGGAACTGGTATTGGCTCCTTGGCCTGTAGCAGGTTGAAGGGGTTTTCCAGAGGCAATCGTGGCATTACGCTCCTGCTGCTCACCCCATTCGTGAATAGCCAACAGGACAGCAGCGACATGTTTGCAATAGTCATAATGCCTGCCATCACCCGGACAACTGCAGCCTGCTACAACCTCACGCGTTCCATCTATATCCACGGTCACCTGATAGCGCTCCGATCCACGTACCTGAGCTTCATAATGAAGCTTGTCCTCACCGACCACCAGATTGGTCACCCTGCCAGATTGGTTATAATCTTCTCCGCGCTTGAATGCCGTGACCCCGCACAGCAATTTGATATCCATAATTGTGAATGGCGCCACGCTTCTTCGCCTCCTGTACATGATGTAAAAAAACCCCAAGAGCTCCGTAAAGCAGAGATTGGGGTTGCTTCATGCTTGATTGTAAATGTTGATGTAACATACAATCTGTTTATTTCACCAATTGACCACGTGTAACTCCCAGTTGGTTTGTTGCTTTGAGTGTTTTCCAAACTTGTGTACCACTGATCTCGCCGCGCAGTGCGCGGTTGTACAGATCGATAACTTCGCGTACCTGCTCCGGTGTCTCTTCCAGGAATTCCACACGGTAACGGGATACACCCAGATCCATAAAGTTGGTCAGATACTCGGCACCTGACTGTTCCACTGCATTGTACACGGTATTACGGCAACCTTCATCCACACGTACCGGGTGGGACATGCCAATCCGGTCTTGCAGTGATGCACGCTGTTCCTCACAAGGACGGCCACAGTTCGTGAAGTCCGTACCCTCACTCATGAACGTACAATACACACAGTGCTCGGTGTGGAACATCGGCAGATGCTGATGGATAACCACTTCGGTCTGACTTGTACGGGAGTGACCCAGCAAATCAACCATTTGTTGAATGTTCAGGTCATAGGATGGCGTAATCCAGTCACATCCGGCTTCCAGGAACAATTCTACTGCTTTGTGATTGGCGATGTTCAATGAGAAGTCGCCGATCAATTCCGGGTGCTTCGCATCCGGGTTTTCCATCCGGTGACGCAGGTAGAAGTACAGTGCGCCTGTATTACGTACCAATACCGCATCCGGCTTCAGACGCAAGATGTTGTTGTGATATCCGTTCTCCCCAGGCATGTGAATACGCGGTGTTGCCAGCGCGATCTTGCGACCAGCGGCATGCACAGCTTCCACGGCTGCCGGGAACTGTTTGATAAACTCGAAGTCGGCATAGATCATACCGATTCCTGCTTCAATCGCTGCCTCCACTTGTGGCAGGCTACGGCAGAGTGCGGTCAGTTCTGCTTGACCACGAGCGACTGGTGATGCCGGTTTAACCGAATCGCCGTACACATCTACCGCGCGTTTCACGTAGACGGGCGGTTTAGGACGCTCGCCCGCGAGTTGTTCTACCGCCTGACGACGAATGTTATTCAACTCACGCATCGGGATGATAACGTCACCGTGCAGATTGACGTCCATTCCTTCCAACTGGAACACAGTGCCTCCCAGACGACCGAACTGCTCTTCGAGCAATTCATGTGTCATTGGACGCTTCTGGGCGATGTCCAGTTCCATCTCGGAATCAATACGGACGGTCGTGCCTTTCTGTACGTCTGTCCACCATGTGCTAAGCGGCTGCCCCGGGCTGCCGATGACCTTCACCTTCACTGGGAATACACGGTACGGCTTCTCGGTCTCGAAGCTTTGACGCAGACGTTTGTCCAGCGCCGGGTCATTCGTTTTCCACACTTTGTCGCCAACTTTCACGCGGCGCAGATCTACGTCACTGCGGCCTGGCACAACGTCAACGATCCATCCCTCTTCGGCTTCGCCTTCGAGTTTTACACCTTTGCGACGCACATCGTATACCCGTCCGCCTTCTTCCTTCTGACTCGGGTCTCCGGCGTCAAATACAATTCCGTCTCCACGTTTCACAGGTGCATCCAGTTTCAGGACCACACCATCGCGCAACACTTGATCTACACGACCGAGGTAGACACCACGGCTTTTCGGGAACGTTCCATCCACCAGTTCTTTGTTGTTTGTACCGCTCAGGAAACCATGTGTGAATCCACGGGAGAAGCTTTGCTGCAATTCGCGAACTTCTTCCTTGCTTGGCGGTGTGTTATCTCCATCAAAATAACGGTCAATCGCTTTACGATATTTGCTTACTACGTTTGCTACGTATTCCGGCGTTTTGAGACGTCCTTCAATTTTGAAAGAAGTTACTCCTGCTTCGATCAGTTCCGGCATCAGGTCAATCGCTGCCAGATCCTTTGGAGACAACAGATAGGCTACATCACCCATCGGTTTGTGCACCCCATCCACCATCAGGTCATATGGAAGACGACAAGCTTGTGCGCACTCCCCACGGTTCGCCGAACGTCCTCCCCACATTTCGGAAGTCAGACACTGCCCCGAGTAGGATACACACAGCGCACCATGAACAAATACTTCCATTGGAAGTTTTGCCTGCTCACCGATCTTCTGGATCTGCTTCAGGTTGTTCTCCCGTCCCAGAACGACACGTTCCATATCAAACGGCTTCGTAAACTCAACCGCTTCCGGAGACGTAATTGTCATCTGTGTTGAACCGTGAATCGGGAAATCCGGTGATATCTCGCGGATCATCTTCACCAAACCCAAATCCTGAACAATTACAGCGTCCACACCTGCATCGACACAAGCGTCAATCAGTTCTTTGGCATCCGTCAATTCATTTTCAAAAATCAATATATTAAAGGTCAAAAAACCTTTTACGCCATAACTGTGCAAAAACGCCATTATCTCCGGCAGCTCGTCCATACGGAAATTGTTCGCCCGTGCCCGTGCATTAAACTTTTCGACTCCGAAGAAAATTGCATCTGCACCATTAGCTACCGCCGAACGCATACAATCCCAGTCACCAGCCGGTGCCAGAAGTTCAACGTCTTCTCTTCGTATTGTTGCTGTTTTCATGTAGATCCTCCCCATAACCGGCTATCCGCCGGATTTCATCCCTATATCCTTAAACGCCTGAACATACTAAGCCTAAGACTGCACCTTATCGGGTACACCTGCATTGTCACGGTATTACAATATCTATCTATTATGTCTGTATTGCCTGAACTCCAAGCTTACAGTCATCCTATTCATCAGATCAGTAGTCATAACTCCTGAACTAGTATAGTGTACCACTTCTGCACCGACTCTTCTACGTTTTCCTGAAAAAACCGTTTACCATTTTCATTTCCAGTACAACGAAAAAAACCGAAAGGTCTTTTGACCCTCCGGCATGCATCAATATTATTTAATAAAAGTAAATGAGTTCACTGCTTTTTCCAAGGCTGCCGCCTGAACTTCTGTCTTGTTGGCATCATTCAGCCCACTTGTGATCGTATAGGTTGTTCCGTCCTTTTCAAACACGATCTGACGACCCGCATATGGCACGCCTTTGTCCAGCTCATGATACGTAAAGGAAAATGCAGGCACACCCGCAAACGTCAGCTCTTCACTGCCAAGCAACTTGAAGTTCTTACGGGTTTTGGTGGCTTCGGCATAGGCTTCTCTCAATTGGCTGACCGTCATCTCGATCGACTTGTCTTCGCTCGCCGCAATGGAGAATTCTCCGCCAGTAAAGGTGTACACCACAGGTGAATATTCGAATCGATCACTATACGGCGTCCAGTAACGCGGAATATCTACACTGTATTTATAACGTTTGGACGTACGTGTAAGTGTCTTCGTTTTGTCTGTCAAATACGGATCTTCATCCAGCTGACCGAAATTATCGGCAACCGTATCAAAATCAATCTCCACACTCTTCATAATCCGTTCGAACCATGCCCGATCTGCAACCTGCTCCTCAGGGAACGTATACTCTGCATAATACCGATACCCATTCTTCTGCAAAAGAACATCAAACTCGGTCTGCCAGCCCCCGCCAAAGTTATAACGGAATTCATTCACCTCGGCAGTCTCTCCCGAGATATCCATCGTGTATGAGCCAATTGGCTTGTAACTCTCTGGTGTAAATGTCTCACGCATCCACTTATCCAGTTGGCCGCTCCAGTCTTTTACCGTTGTACCTGCCTTCGCCGAAGTGACACGCCATTGCAGATACGCACCATCCTTGGCTTCATAGATCATCTGATTGTTATCCATCGACCAGCCGGCAGGTATCTTCAATTCAATACCATAGTCATCGTTCCATGCGGAGCGCATGCCGTTATCTACGGTGGACAGATCCTTGATCGTTCGATCCGATTCCGCATAGGTTGGCTGGAATGAATTGAGCAGCGCTGCACGTTTGCCCAGATCTTTATAATTCAGGGCTTCATAATCCGCCAGGTACACATCATATTGACGACCTTCGCTCAGATACTGACGCATCTCCCATAACATGCCGTCTACATCTTTCACGATAATCCGTGCATAAGGCGTTTTGCCTTTCGACACCGCTTCACGATCCAGCACCGTATCTCCCGATTGTTTGGCCTCCTGGACAAGTTGCTGCAACAAATCATCCGCATCCAGAGCCACATCCTGATCGCTGACATACACTTCAAGATAATAACTGTTGTCCGCAGCGCCAAAAGTCATCATGCGCTCCTGCTCACCGGTCTGGAAAACCATAAGGTCTGCCGGGTAGTTAATGGACCAACCGTAAAAACTGTTGCCGATTCTGGTTTTGCCTTCATCCGGATGAATGCCATCCTCATCATCCACCGAATCATCGGTTTGCAACAGACGAATGACCATTTCTCCGGAGCTGGTTGGAGCTAGCGTCGCCCCAATACCGGCAGCAACCGGACGAAGTGGAACCATAAGTACGCCATTCACCATCTTGGGAGCGATACCCATCTCATGTTTTACACCATCCACCCAGGCAATTGAACTGCCAATCGTTAGAGTCACAGTGTGCGGGCCTTCCTTGATTTTGACAACATCATTTTTCTCCAGCCGGATTTCACTGCCAAATGCTTTCTTGAATACACCGACAGGTACCATCGTTACACCCTTGAACTTGTAAGGTTTGGCTATGGCCTGCTTATCGCCGTTAATGTAGGCGCTCGTGCTACCCGCTTTGACACGCAGTTCACTTGTCGTCAGATCAGATGCCCATACAGGCAGTGCCGCGCCAATGGTCAGCATCCCGGTTAATACACCTGTGCTTAGCACACGTATCCATGACTTTTTCATTCCGTTCTTTCGTCCTCTCTCCATCCGGGCTGATCGCCGGGCTTTATTGTTCTTCATCTGCAAGGAACGCCTCATCTTCCTCGTCTACGATGTCTGCGCGATCAGCAAGCACCAACGTACGGGTGACGATATCGCCATCCGATTGCATCAACAGCTTTACCTTTTGCCCAGGCAGATACTTTTTGAGCAACTCATTGATATCCACTACTGAAGAGACACGTGTGCCCGCGACACTGTAAAGGACATCGCCCTCTTTGATTTTGGCTTTCTTGGCTTCTGGAGACAATACGCCCGTAATCGTTAATGGATCATCTGTAGGCAGGCCCACAATCGCAGACCAACTTTCCTCCAGCTGCAGCCCCAGACTTGCACGTTTTATTTTGCCATATTTAAAAAACTGATCGATGATATATTGAACGGTATCCACGGGAATCGAAAACCCCAAACTCTCTACGCCGACCGCAGAAAATTTCATCGAGTTGATACCAACCACTTCACCCTTCAGGTTAACCAGCGGTCCTCCGCTATTTCCAGGGTTAATGGCCGTGTCGGTCTGAATCAACCGGTAGGTCGCCTCAACACCACGATTCAAGCCGCTAATTACCCCTACCGTTGCCGAGTTGCGCAAAGAAAAGGAAATCGGCGTACCCAAGGCAATCACTGTTTCTCCAACAGTGGTTTGTGAAGCTTTGGCAAAGCTCGCCGGTTTGAGTGATTTGGCATTGATTTTGATTAGCGCCAGATCACTGAGTGCATCACTGTATATTTTCGTAATTTTGTATGTATTGCCATCCGTCGTTACGACAACCGGATTCGTTAATCCGTCGACCACATGTGCATTCGTTACAATCCATCCATTGGACCGGATAATGACACCTGTACCATGTGCAAGATTATAACGGTCGTCTGATGTTGCACCGTCCTGCACTTCGGTAGATTTCCCAATAATGCCTACGACCGAAGGAGATACCTTTTCGATCACTTTGGGAATGGCTTCACTTCCCTTGTACGTGTACGTTCCTGATTTGGCATCATATTGTCCACTTCCACCAACTGCCTTGAGCAGATCCTTGGTGTTCACATAGACTTGACCGTCTACCACTTTCGCTTGCATCGCCGCTTTGGATTCAGCTGCACCGGCCGTTGCCGCTACACTAATCGAGAGTACAGCAGCCATCAGTATGGCTATCCCCTTTTTACCCAACACGCTCATATTCTCACCTGACCCTCTCTATACATCCTTCTTGCGCGACTCGACATCGGATTCATCGCTGAATCTATTCTCTTTTTCTCTCATCTGCAATTCCGGTATCCCTCAATGTATCATACAGAATCTGGATATACAATTGTTTTAAGTCCTATTTTAGTAGAGAAGATAGAATCTTGTTCAATCGCTCCATATAAACGAAAAAAAACACCCTCCATGTCTCTCGTGGAAAGTGTTCATCTGTAACTCTTTTGGCTTAAATCCCATTCACTTCATTGGCATTCCTACTGAGCAAACCAACCCGTTATCATCGCATAGTCTGTCATCAGAAATACCAGTAGGCTGACTACTGCAAATCCGATCGCAAACAGATTTTTCTTCGGTGCCCGAAGAAGCCGAACAACTCCGATGAAAATCAGGATCGTAAATAAGATGACAAAAATATCAAATGCATTAAAATTCGATGTACTCGCCGTGGCAGCTTCTGCAAACAGCATGGATAGACAGACCTCCTTACCATAGTTGAACAGCTAACGCATACCCTAATATCTTCCTCTATGTTATCTGTACCCTGCTTGTAATGCAAGCCCTATCATCCATAAAAATGAAAAAAAGCCAATTTGGCCGAATATTCCTGTAATGCTCGTCGCAATGCATATGTAAACACTTTCACGAAATAACCTTAGTCCGAGGGAACACTGTGCATAATTCATAATGAAAAGCCCTTCTTCTCGGAAGCAGAGCACATCAGATCGTAATCCAACGTCTTTACCTTTTCGAAAAGAAGGGCCAATACTGCCACTTCATATTGATATAACTACTGGTTAGAAGACCTTAGTCTACTAATTGCAGTGCCTTGCTCCGCTCGGTATCCCGCTCCAGAACCGGTTTCAAGTACTTGCCAGTATAGGAAGCTTCCACTTTGATGATATCCTCAGGTGTTCCAGTTGCAACAATGGTACCTCCACCGCTACCACCTTCTGGACCCAGATCAACAACATAGTCTGCCGTTTTGATCACATCCAGGTTATGCTCAATCACCAGCACTGATTCCCCGGAATCAACCAGACGGTGTAATACGTTCAGCAAACGGTCGATATCATCGACATGCAAACCGGTAGTCGGCTCATCGAGGATGTAGATGGTTTTCCCTGTACTGCGGCGATACAGCTCGGAAGCGAGCTTCACACGCTGGGCTTCACCACCAGACAATGTGGTTGCAGGTTGTCCCAGATTGATATAACCCAATCCCACATCCATCAGCGTCTGCATTTTGCGATGGATCTTCGGAATGTTCTCGAAGAATTGGGTTGCATCTTCAACCGTCATTTCCAGCACATCGGAAATATTTCTGTTTTTATATTTCACTTCAAGTGTTTCCCGGTTGTATCGTTTGCCTTTGCAGACTTCACAAGGGACATAAACGTCCGGCAAGAAGTGCATCTCGATTTTGATAATACCGTCTCCACGGCAGGCTTCACAACGTCCACCTTTGATATTAAAGCTGAATCGGCCTTTCTTGTATCCACGTACCTTGGCTTCGTTCGTCTGAGCAAACAGATCCCGGATATCATCAAAGACACCTGTATACGTAGCCGGGTTGGAACGTGGTGTCCGCCCGATTGGTGACTGGTCAATATCGATAACTTTATCGATATGCTCCAGACCACGAATCTCTTTATGTTGACCCGGGCGCACCCGAGCACGGTTCAGATCACGTGCCAGCGTTTTGTAGAGGATCTCATTGATCAATGTGGATTTACCTGAGCCAGACACACCCGTTACCGCAGTAAATACACCTACAGGAATCTTCACATTCAGATTCTTCAGGTTATTTTCTTTGGCTCCGCGTACTTCCAGCCAGCGGTCTCCTACACTTCTACGTTCTGCACGAATAGGAATGAATTTGCGACCACTCAGATATTGACCGGTTAATGAGTTCTCATCGTTCATGATCTCCTCCGGTGTACCCTGTGACATAATGGTACCTCCGTGGATACCTGCACCCGGGCCAATATCAATAATATAGTCGGCAGCCATCATCGTGTCCTCATCATGTTCAACCACGATCAATGTGTTACCAATATCCCGCATATGCGCAAGGGTTGAAATCAGACGGTCATTATCCCGTTGATGCAAGCCAATACTTGGCTCATCGAGAATATACAGCACACCCATCAGGCTGGAACCAATCTGTGTGGCCAGTCTGATTCGCTGAGCTTCCCCACCGGACAATGTTCCGGCAGCACGACTCAGTGTAAGATAATCCAGACCAACATTCACCAGGAAGCCGAGACGACTGTTGATTTCTTTCAGAATAAGCTTGGCAATCGTCTGCTCTTTCTCCGACAATTCCAATGAATCGAAGAATCGGCCAGCTTCACCAATGGACAAACTAGTCACATACGCCATGTTGTGATCATTAATCGTAACTGCGAGACTTTCCCGTTTCAGACGCTGACCTTTACATGTACCACAAGGCTTCGCACTCATGTAACCCTCAATAAACTCACGGATGCCTTCAGATGCTGTATCCCGGTAACGACGCTCCAGATTATTCACAATACCTTCAAAGGTAACCAGTGCTTCCTTCCGTTGTCCAAAATCATTCTCATACCGGAAACGGATTTTCTCCGTACCTGTACCCTGTAACAACTTGTTCATCTGCTCAGCTGGCAGATCTTCGACAGGTACATTTTGCGGAATGTTGAAGTGCTCACATACTGACTTCAGGAACTGAGGATAATAGGTGGATGTGCCACCTGTCCAAGCATCAAAAGCTCCATCTTCGATGGTCTTAGTCCGATCCGGTACGAGAAGATCAGGGTCAACAATCATTTTGACACCCAACCCATCACAATCCGGGCAAGCCCCGAAAGGGCTGTTAAATGAGAACATCCGTGGTGCCAGCTCTTCAATACTGAATCCGCACACCGGGCAGGCAAAGTTGGAACTAAAGCGCAGCTCTTCTTCGCCCATAATGTCCACCAGGAGTTGTCCACCGGACAAATTAAGTGCCGTTTCAATGGAGTCCGCCAGACGCGCCTGTACATCATCCTTAACAACGATCCGGTCAACGACCACTTCAATCGTATGCTTTTTATTTTTCTCCAATTGAATATCTTCTGAGAGGTCACGCAGTTCCCCGTTCACCCGTACACGGACAAAGCCCTGCTTGGACACATCGGCAAATACACTTTTGTGCTCACCCTTACGACCAGAGATAATGGGTGCCAATATTTGTAGCCGGGTACGCTCCGGGTATTGCATAATGCGGTCAACCATTTGTTCTACGGTTTGGGAACTGATCTCTACGCCGTGGTCTGGGCAATGCGGATGACCCACACGTGCAAATAATAGACGCAGGTAATCATAAATTTCGGTCACGGTTCCTACTGTGGAACGCGGGTTACGGCTTGTTGTTTTCTGATCTATTGAAATGGCAGGAGATAATCCTTCGATGGAATCCACATCCGGTTTCTCCATCTGTCCCAGAAACTGCCGTGCGTAAGCTGACAATGATTCTACATAACGCCGCTGTCCTTCGGCATAGATGGTGTCAAAAGCCAGCGAGGACTTGCCTGAGCCACTCAGGCCGGTCAATACAACAAAGCGGTCACGCGGGATGGTAATGTCGATATTTTTCAGGTTATGCGCTCGTGCGCCTTTAATGACAATGTTATCGCTCGCCAATAGTATTCATCCTCTCAGTGTGTTAATCCAAACCTTTAAAGCTTTTCGATCCCTCCCAAACCCTCCCTTCCAAGGGAGGGCCCCAGAGGGCGCAGCCCTCTGGACACCCGAAACAAGCGGTGCAACGGTGAGGGGTCGGGTCTTGCTATGTGAAGGGTTGTCGTGTGCCCGCGGCTCCACATAAGGTTCCGGCTCATTGCCGGAACCTTATGTGGCCGCTCTACTGCGAGGTGACGCTCTCGGCTTCGCCCTGGTCGCGACAGGGTCGCCATTGCCTTTGGCTCGGCTCCGAGGTCAACACTGGGGCACTCTCGACTCCCAATTGCTTTCCTATAAACCTTTTAACCAATTTCAACATTTCTATCAGTATAGACCTGAATTCAAGATTTCAACATCTCTTATTATCGGTAGATATCAACGATTTCCTTACTCAACAAGAGAACGGCCAATTGGCCGTTCTCTTGTTACAGATCCATCTTTACCGGAGCATATGAATGAGCTGTATCTTATTCAGCGCGAAGTTCCAGCAACGCATCGCGAAGCTCGGCAGCACGCTCAAACTGCAGGTTTTTGGCTGCATCTTTCATCTCTACCTCTAGGCGCTGAATAAGCGCCTGGCGATCTTTCTTCGACATCTTCTCGGCTGCGCCTGTAAGATAGTCTTTCTTGGATTCGGCAACTTTGGTTGCCTCAATCACATCACGCACTTTTTTGCGAATCGTCTGTGGTGTAATTCCATGTTTCTCGTTGTACTCGATCTGAATTGCGCGGCGACGCTCTGTTTCCTTTATCGCTTTATCCATCGAATCCGTTACTTTGTCACCGTATAGAATAACGCGACCCTCGCTGTTCCGTGCCGCACGACCAATCGTTTGGATCAGTGAGCGTTCGGAACGCAGGAATCCTTCCTTATCGGCATCCAATATAGCGACGAGGGAAACTTCGGGCAGATCGAGACCTTCCCGGAGCAAGTTAATTCCGATCAGGACATGGAAAACGCCCAACCTTAAATCACGTAAAATCGCCATCCGTTCCAACGTTTTGATCTCGGAGTGCAGATAACGAACTTTGATTCCAACTTCCTTCAGATAATCCGTCAGGTCCTCCGACATCTTCTTCGTTAATGTTGTAATCAACACACGCTCGTCTTTGGCAATCCGGTCGTTAATCTCACCAATCAAGTCATCGATCTGCCCCTTTGTTGGACGCAGTTCAATGATTGGATCAAGCAGTCCGGTTGGACGGATAATCTGTTGCACCATCGTATCGGTATGCTCGATCTCATACGGGCCTGGTGTGGCCGATACATAGATGATCTGATCCATCTTACCTTCGAACTCATCGAATTTCAGTGGACGATTATCCAGCGCTGACGGGAGACGGAAACCATGTTCAACCAATACCGTCTTCCGCGCCTGGTCACCATTGTACATCGCACGGATCTGTGGCAGAGTCACGTGAGACTCATCGACCACGATCAACATGTCATCCGGGAAGTAATCCATCAATGTATACGGGGTATCGCCGCGTTCGCGGAAAGTCAGTGGACCGGAATAGTTCTCAATCCCCGAACAGAATCCGACTTCCTTCATCATCTCGATATCATACCGTGTGCGCTGCTCCAGTCGCTGAGCCTCCAGCAGTTTTCCCTGTTCACGCAACACTTCAAGACGCTCCTCCAGTTCACGCTCAATGTTCACCAGCGCAACCTTCATTGTCTCTTCTTGCGTTACGAAGTGAGACGCCGGGAAGATGGCAATATGTTCACGTTCACCAATCAGTTCTCCGGTTAACACATCAATCTCCGTAATTTTCTCGATCTCATCACCAAACAATTCAACCCGAATTGCATGTTCACCCTTGGAAGCAGGGAAAATCTCAACAACATCCCCACGAACACGGAATGTACCCCGCACAAAGTTAATATCGTTCCGCTGATACTGGATCTCTACCAGACGAGACAAAATCTGATTGCGCGGTTTCTCCATGCCTACCCGAAGTGAGAGCAACATGCTTGAATACGAGTGCGGTGAACCCAAACCATAAATGCAGGAAACACTCGCTACAATGATGACGTCCCTGCGCTCAAACAACGAACTTGTCGCTGCGTGCCGCAGTTTGTCGATCTCTTCATTAATACTTGAATCCTTCTCGATATACGTATCGGAGGACGGGATATATGCTTCTGGCTGAAAATAATCGTAATAACTGACGAAATACTCAACCATGTTATTAGGAAAAAAATCTTTGAACTCACTTGCAAGCTGCGCTGCCAACGTTTTGTTGTGTGCAATAATCAGCGTCGGACGTTGCAGTTGGGCTATCGTCTGGGCTATCGTAAACGTCTTACCCGTACCCGTTGCACCCAGCAGTGTCTGGTACCTCTTCCCCTCCTGAACACCCTTCACCAATTCTATAATGGCTGCAGGCTGATCACCTTGGGGAGAAAACTCTGATTCGATTTCGAACGTTTTGTCGCTCATTATAATATCGCTCATTGCCGTATCTCACCCTATCGTCTAAAATAATAGTCACTATATATTGTAGAAGTTCCCCGAATTTTCATATGGGAAAACTTATAGTAATAGGAATATTTGTTCCCGTTTAATTATACCTCGTTCGTTTTAGTGATGCAAACGTGAAATGAAGATAGGAGTGGGTTAATTTATGGATATTGCGACACTTATCGGTATTATTGCCGGAATTGCCGCAGTCATTAGCGGTTTTTTGTGGGAAGGCGGCCAATTGTCTGGTCTCCTGCAAAAAACGGCTGCTTTAATTGTATTCGGTGGAACGATTGCTGCTGTGGTTGCCAGTTTCCCGGCGCATCGCCTTCGTACGATTCCAGCTGCCCTGCGTATGGCTTTTGGACGTAACAATAATGATTCAGGCTTGTGGGTTGAAGAACTGGTGGAGATGTCTTCAATCGCACGCCGCTCAGGTGTACTTGCATTGGAACGCAAGGTTATGGATCATCCACATCCATTTTTGCAAGACGGTATCCAGATGGTTGTTGATGGTACCGATCAGGATGTGGTTCGCCAGATCCTGGAGATGGAGATTGATTCCATTGAACAAAAACATGAGGGTTACGCCAAAATATTCGAATCCGCTGGTGGGTACGCTCCAACCATGGGGATCATCGGAACCGTGATGGGACTTATTCAGGTACTTGGCAGTTTGACCGATCCAACCGGACTCGGACCTGCCATTGCTGTTGCCTTTACCGCAACCCTGTATGGGGTCGCCAGTGCCAATCTTATCTTTTTGCCCATTGCCTCCAAGATCAAATCCAGAGGTGCCGATGAAGTGCAGACCATGGAAATGCTTCTCGAAGGTGTACTTGCCATTCAGAACGGTGAGAATCCCCAGCTTGTACGCAAAAGACTGGAGTCCTTCACCCTTACGCATCGTCAGCATATACGCCCCCTAGCAAAGGAGGGATTGGATGAGTCGGCGCAGTAAACGGCGCGGAAAACGTGAAACTATCGATCATCGGGATCGCTGGATGATTACTTATGCCGATCTCATAACGCTGCTTTTGATCTTTTTTGTCATCATGTACGCCATGAGCAATCTGGATTCAGGTAAATATGACGTCGTTACTCAATCGTTACAAAATACATTTAATGCGTCCGACTCTATCCTTGAGCTTGGTGAGGGACTCGGCGAGAAACCCGGTCAAACGATTACAGAGACTCCACCATCCGAGGTTCAGGGTGAGGATCCTTCAAAAGGTGAAGAAAATCCTTCCGATTCCGGGACTGCAACGCCTGACGATGACAACAAGCCCCTCACAGAACGGGAAGAACAGTTCAGATCACAGGAGCAGGAATTGCAAAATCTGTTCAATGTGATTACCCAATATATCGAGGATAATAAACTGGAAAATCAGATTTTTGTTGCGGACAAGCCACAGGGCCTCTCTATTACACTAAGTGACCGTTTCCTTTTTGACCAGGGACAGGCCGCTCTAAAGGATGGGGCAGCACCAACGCTCAGTAAGCTTGCCAGCCTGTTCCGCGACCTGAACACCGTTGTCAGCATTGAGGGTCACACCGATAATATTCCTGTGGGAGCAAACTCCGCCTATACCGATAACTGGCAGCTTTCCGGGGAACGTGCACTGTCTGTATTACGATTTTTTCTGGATACAGAGAAGCTTAACCCAGACGGATTCCAGTATGCCGGATATGCGGATACTCGCCCAACGGGTGACAACACCACAGCAGCCGGAAGACAAAAGAACCGTCGGGTTGAAATAACGGTCCTGCGTCAACTCCAACCTTAATCATCAATATCTCACATAATGCATCATTCCTTATGCAAAGAAAGCACGCTCTAACTGAATTCAATTCAGCAGAGCGTGCTTTCTTTTATGTCGTATTACCTTATGCCTCTACTCCTGGCTGGCTAGGGCGTAGAATCGCAGAGCCAACAGTCAGTAAAATGGCAGCCATGCCAAACAAAATCAATAGTGGCAATGTGATATCCGACAATGTACCACCAGCAGAGATCGTCTCCACCGCCTGAATCGCCCATTTCTGTGGAACAAAGTTGGCGAGCTTTTGCATATAATCCGGCATCAACGAGATCGGCCAGAAACAACCACCTATCATACAGGTTGGCATAATGACAAGTGAATTCAGCATATTGGCATTTTTGGGATTACGGATTAATCCTGCCACGGTACTTGCGATCCCTATGGAGACCAGCATGAATGCAGCCAAGATGATGAAATGAATGCCAAAAGGAATACCGGCATCATAATGCAGCAGCCACCTGCTGACTCCCAAAACCATAACAATCTGTATCATGCCAATGACAAAGCTGCCGAGGAAATTACCAAGCGCAATCTCATATGCACGGACGGGTGCCGTATATACTCTGGCCATCGTACGTTTCCTGCGATCTTCCATTATCACAGCCACTGCACTGGTCAACAGCCCCATCATAAACATGATTGTAAATCCAGTCACATTGTTCAGGCCTGGCTTGGGATAGATCTGAAGATCGGTGACTTCACCAGCAACCTGATGTTTTCCTATCTCCTGTAAAAGCTGTTCAAATGGCTTCTGTATACTCGATAGTATATCAGTCTCACTTGAGACAGGACCTGCCGCCACCTTAACAGCTGAAGCAGATTGTAACAATCCGCTCGTCAAACCTTCAACTGCTGCTCGTAGGGTATAGGAACTTTCACTTATACGCAGTTCCACCAATTGAATTTCGGTTGGCTTTCCTTGTAACAGATCCTCCGTATAATGTGCGGGAATGATAATGCCAGAACTTCCTTTTTGCTGAGCGATAGCTTCCTTCACTTCTGCTTCGTTTGTCATCGGCTTGAGCAGATACTCCTCTTTGTCAGCAAGTTCATGAATCATCCATGTCCCCGCCACCCCTCCATCCTCATTCACATAGGGAATAACAGTACGTGTAATCTGCTCGCTTCCAAAAAGAGCAACTGCTCCTGTAACCACCAGGCAAGGCAGAAGCAGAAACGTAATGAAGCCCATTTTACGGCCAAGTGTACGTCTAATCATCAACCAGGCGATGTGTAGACTATTCATATCGGTATCCTGCCTTTCTATAGATCAATCCTGAGATGAGCAGTAATACAGCGCATACTACGCCTAACATTAGAATGTTATACTGGATCTCAGCTACAGGTGCATCCAGCATCATTCTCAGAAAACTTTGGAGCGCCCAGTGGTTAACCGTAAATTGGCTAAGCCGTTGTACAAAATCAATCGGAATGGGCATGAACCCACCGCTGATGAATGTCATGGCAACGATGATACCTTGTAAGGTTGCACTGGCCGATGCTGTGCTTTTGCATACCAGTGCGACGATCACGCCAAGAGTCATGGAGGCCAATGTGATACATACACAAGTCAGCACAATATACCAAGGATGCGATCCCCAATCTACACCGTAGAGCCAATATGTCATAAGGATGATCGTCGTTGCTTGTAAGAAAGCGAGTAGACTATTACCTGCAATTTTGCCAGCGAAAATA
Source organism: Paenibacillus sp. FSL R5-192 (assembly GCF_000517845.1). Classification (NCBI taxonomy): domain Bacteria; kingdom Bacillati; phylum Bacillota; class Bacilli; order Caryophanales; family Paenibacillaceae; genus Paenibacillus; species Paenibacillus sp. FSL R5-192. The sequence continues at coordinate 32,543 of NZ_ASPR01000002.1, forward strand.
ACTCCATTGCCTATAGGCGCAGCCTGAAGGCGGATCAACGTTTTGTTATCACGCTCTCCAAAAAGGCTGGTACTGGTTGTCATGCCTGAGTACAACATGAACATCGCCAGCATGGAAGCTGCATAGTATTGGGAGGCACTATACGCCGTACCTGTCTTACCGGGATTAGTGACAGCAATGGAGGTTGAATTCGCCGCACCAGACTCCGAAGCAGAGTCCATGGCAGCAATTACTTCCGGACCGAGCACTTTGGTAATCGCCATCTGTCGGTTCCATTCATCCGTAAAACGTGTGAACAAAGTTTCACCCAAGGTATTAAGTGTATTGTCCTTTCCTCGTATCCACTGTAACCTCGCCTCTTTCCCCATCATCACGTTTTGCTCAAAATCCGAAGGAATCATTACAGCAAAGTCCAGCTTGCCGGTACGCAGCGAATGAACGGCCTCTTCTTCAGTCGTAAAGTTCTGCACCTTGACCATCTCAGCCACTTCCGGGGATTTAACAAATGTATCCAGCGCTTGATTAAGCGTACTTGATCCTCCATCAGATTCAGTGCTCAAATGGATGATTCCCACACGTACAGTATCCGGAATAACGTCATCCGCCGTACCCATCGTACTGGAAAGTGCCGTGCCCAATATAAAAATCAGTAACAACGGCAAAATGAACAGGTTTAACACTACAGATCGAATCTTAAGAATACGCCTTAATTCAAAGATGCAAATATGCCATATATTCATCTCTTGTTCCCCCTAGTCCCGAAGCGTACGCCCGGTCAGATTGAGGAACAACGTTTCCAGATCCGGCTCTTCGACCTTGAGCGACTGAATGGATACTTCATGTTTGCTGCAAATGAAGAGCAGATCCTGGAGATCCTGCTGTGCCGAAGGCAGCGTAATGGTCAGTGTATTCTCTGAAACGTCTACCATCCGCACACGGGGGTGAAGTTTCAGTTCTTCTACGACGTCGGGACCGATACCGGAAGTGGAGAGCACTACTTTTTCCTCCGATGCTACCCGTTCTCTCAGCTCTGCTTCAGTCCCACAGGCAATAATTCGCCCCTGATCCATAATCGCAACCCGGTGACTAATCGCCGCCACTTCCTCCATGTAATGACTTGTATATATGATCGTTGAACCCATCTTGTTGAGTGTGCGTACCGATTCAAGAATATGATTCCGAGATTGCGGATCAATGCCAACTGTAGGTTCATCCATAATAATGAGATCCGGGCGATGTGTAATCGCACATGCGATGTTTAACCTGCGTTTCATACCACCAGAGAAGGTCGAGGGAGCATCCTTTGCTTTATCCTGTAACCCTACAAATTCAAGGGACTCCTGCACTCTTTCCTTAAGTAATTTCCCACGCAGTCCATACAGTCGGGCAAAAAAAGTCACATTCTCGGCAGCAGACATGGTTTCGTATAAAGCCAGATCCTGCGGAACCAGTCCAATCTTGCGTTTCACTTCAAGCGGTCGCTCCTTGACCGATATGCCATCTAATCTAATTTCACCCTGATCCATATTCAGGAGCCCTGCAATCATGCTGATGGTCGTACTTTTTCCTGCTCCATTGGGACCGAGCAATCCAAAAATCTCGCCTTTGCCAACACTAAGGTTCAAATGATCCACGGACAGCTTGCTGCCGTATCGTTTCACAACATGATCCACTTCAAGTATACCCATCCCTTTTACGCCCCTTTTCCGTTTCGGCTTCCGCCGCTGGATTTCATATTTGTATTGTAACGGATCGCACTCTGTAGCGAAGGTACAAAAAGTCATGAATCGAAGGTGACTTAAGTCATCTCCTGATTCGAATGCTGCTTATGGTATAATCAAGGGCGCATCACCGAGAGATTTTCTACTCCACTTTTATAAAAAGGATGTCACAACCATATGCCGATGCGGTTTCTGCAATACGGATTAATTATCGTTCCAGCAGTGCTGTACCTGTTGATCCTGCCTCTGGAAAACGAAGCCGTCTACACCCTGTATATCATCATCGCGCTTGGACTCTCCGTATGGAAAGATTTCAACCGTTCAAGTACACAGCAGTGGCTGTTGCTTCTGGCCGAAATACTCTGGAGCTGCTGGCTGATTGCTTCGTATGGACCGTTTATGTTTTTCCTCTCTCTATCCGTGCTCTACGTGTATATATACAGACTGGAGGGAAGTACGAGATGGTTGATGTTTGCGATTCAGCTTGTCGCTAACAATCTCGCTTTGCATTGGCATTATTCTGACCCACAGGCACCGCAGCCAGGGTTAACCACACTAAATACAACCGCCACTACATTACTCTCCCCAGAGACAACTGCGATGGTTCTTGGCAACCTACTTCTGCTCATCACAGCGGCTCTGTCCTGGCAGGGATCAAGAACGGCGAGCAGCCGCGGACAACTGGAACAAGTCTATGACGAACTTCGCAGCAAACATTACGAGCTACAAGAAACTCGTGCGCAGCTGCTGTTATTTACAAAGCAACTTGAAGGAGTGGCTCAGGCAGAGGAACGTACCCGTATCTCCAGACAGCTTCATGATGATATCGGGCATCGACTGATCCGCACCAAAATGATGTCGGAAGCCGCCCTGCTGACCCTTCCCCTGAATATGGAACAAGGAACGGAAATGGTGAGACAGATTCGCGATCAATTGGCCGATAGTATGGATGATATGCGCAACACACTACACAAACTGCAACCTAATTCCTATGCATCCGAAGCCTACGCCCTGGATCGTCTCCTAGAGGAAGTGGGCAGAGATACCGGCGTGAAGACAAATTATGAAGTTCATGGCCCATCCCATGTGCTGTATCCCAGCATACAAATCGTTTTGTTCAAAAATGCCAAAGAAGCCCTGACCAATGCCCTGCGACACGGAAATGCTTCTTCGATCACAGTGGAGTTGGTATTTGGGGATCAAGAAGTGTGTATGAGTGTGAGTAATGATGGCAAAATCAATCCTCATTCTTCCAAGCGAAATGGCATAGGACAGGAAGGCATGCTTCTGCGCACACAAATGGTGGGAGGAGTCCTGGAGATTCAATCCGCTTATCCGTATACAGTGATTACACGCATTCCATTAACGAACCAGATGGATATACTCTGAAAAAGGAAGTGAATGTTCTCATGTCCGAACGGAATGATGTAAACAACAAGAATGATTCAGCCCACTCTCCGCTTATTCGGCTGATTCTCGCAGACGATGATTACTTCATTCGTGAGAGCCTGAAAGTGCTTCTCGGACTCGGCTCCGGCATTCGCGTTACAGGCACAGCCTCAAATGGACAGGAAGCGTTGGCATTGCTTGAAGCAGGGACGCCTGCGGACGTGGTGTTGATGGATATTCGGATGCCGGAATGTGACGGAGTTGAAGGTACCAGACGCATCAAGGCACGTTTTCCTGAAATCCAGGTGCTCATGCTAACTACGTTTGACGACGATGAGTATATTATTCAGGCATTACAGAATGGAGCAAGCGGTTATTTGCTCAAAAATGTTCCACCCGAGCGGATCATTCAAGGCATCAAGACCGTACATAACGGTGATATGTTAATTCATCCGGATATTGCCCGCAAATTGGCAGGCCTTCTTCGTCCCGCTGCAATTCCCCTGACACAGAATCCAATCGACGCCTATGGACTGACACGTATGGAGCTGGCGGTTGCCGAGGCCATATCGGAGGGGTTGTCCAATAAGGAAATTGCCGCCAAATTGTTCCTCAGTGAAGGCACAGTCAAAAACTACGTCACGGATATTCTCGGCAAGCTGAGCTTGCGTGATCGGACTCAAATCGCTATCTTTATGTTAAAAAAATAACAAAAAGGTATTTCCCTTGCCTGCGACGGCGTTCGGAAATACCTTTTTCATTGCTCGATTTATGCAACATACTTCATCACGTATGCTAGTTACATCTCCACGGACCCTTTATCACTGGCCACCGGGGCTGGCGGTAACGCCAAGGGAGCTTCGTCCCTTTGTGGTTTTTTCAGACGGGCAAACAATTTGAGGTTGATGATATGGAACAACGTCAGTGGACGTAACCGAATCGCCCAAACCTCGTGATTGTCCGGTGCCATAATGACCCCAAGCTGATGATGCTCCCCTTCATAGATCGCTCGTTGCATGAACTTGCTTTCACCCTGGTGATTGCGAACCTCAAGTTTGCAAAAAGCCGGGTTCATCCGCAGAGCACGATGCAACTCTTCTGGTGAATGAACCAACTTACCATTCACCTTGTACAAGGTCTCACCTGCTTCAATCCCCAAATCCGCTGCAGGGCTCTCCGGAATAACAGCCAATACCTTCAGCCCATGCTGCGGATGGACAAATACCGGACTGCGGTTTTGCTCTTCAAACGCGCTGTACCATACCAGAAATTCATGTCCAATAAAAGCGATCAGCGCAGCAACCACCATGAGTGGAGACCACCATGCAGCAAGCAAACTGAACACAAGCAATGTTGCCCCGTATATCATCAACCGCTTGGATGAGATCTTTACCTTTTGTCCCGGAAGCATACTCTGCGTTATCTCACCAAATCCGAGCATAATCGGCAACGCAACCAGCATGTAACTATGACCTGCATTCATCAGTGGATTCCATGCCAGCTCCGCGCCACCTCCTGTGACTGGAACAAGAATCAGTAGAGGAATGGCCCAGAACTGCTGCAGTTGATATCCCCCAACCAGTTTCCCCCGTTTTCCCTCGAAGAGAAGTGGTGATGCCATCGATACCCCCTGCATGCGTACCAACAAGGCTTCACCCATATGTAGAAGGGCAGCCAGGACAAGCAGTGCAGGCATATCCAGGGTACGTAGCGTTTCCGTGATAGTGCCCATCCAACCCGATGGTTGCCAGCCTGAAGCCACATTCAAACCAAATTGTAGCACACCCAGTAACCCGGCCGCATAAGCAAAGCACAGATACCGGATACGGAACAAGGATAGAATTAATGTTGCAGCCCATATGCATATCAGGCTTCCCAGTGTAAGATGTGCACCGAGGAATAGGGACACAATCGAGACGATGGTACCAATGAGTATGCCTCCGAGCACCGCACGAATCGTCTGTGTTATCGAGCTTTGCAAACGGACATGAAACAATTTACGCTCCTGCAGTAACTGACGATGATAGATCAGCGCAATCAGGATCACCGCAATATAATAAAACGGCTGAATAAACAACTGCAACAAAGCTTCCCCTAATGTAGTTAACCACGGCCATACCCATTCCATTGTGGTCGGTCACCCCTCTCTTTCAGCCGGTTCAGAAAAAAAGAAGGCTGAAAATCAGCCTTCTTTATGGCTTCGACACAGCGGACGAAATATCCTTCGAGACATTTTCGATCGCGCGTTTCAGCTGTGCATCATATTGAGGATTGGCAATACGTTCAATCAGAGCCGCTTCCAGTGATTCAGCGGTTTTCTCGTCAATCTGGCCTGTAGCCTGAATGCCTTTTTGCTTCTGGAATGCCTTGACCGCTTCTTCCGTCTTCTGGTCGTAGTATCCATCCACACGATCCGGTTTGAAATCGAGTCCTCTCAGCATCGTCTGCGCACTTTTCACATCCGAGCTATTGCTGTCATATTTCAGTGGTAACTTCTCTTTGTTAATCGGTGCCACCGAGAAATAATCCGGCTGGTCTACCGCAATATCCGGTTTGATTCCTTTTTCATGAATCCAGTCTCCGTTCGGAGTGAGCCACTTGGCAATGGTGATCTTCAGCAAGCTGCCGTCACCCATCTGCTTGTCATAACTCGTCTGGACGGTTCCTTTACCAAAGGAGTTTTCACCAATCAACTTAGCACCTGCTGACTGTTGTAATGCACCGGCCAAAATCTCCGACGCACTCGCACTGCCTTTGTTCATCAGGACTGTGACTGGGTAAGCTTTAGCTGATCCATTGGACTTGCTTTGTTCCTTTTTGCCGTTCTTGTCTTCAACTTGCACAATAACCTTGCCTTTAGGAACAAACTGTTCAGCAATATCAATAACAACTTGCAATACACCGCCTGGGTCATTCCGTACGTCGATGACCAGACCTTTCATGTTCTGCTTCTCAAGCTTCGCCAACTCTTCCTTAAAGCGATCGCCTGTATTCAAAGAGAATTGAGTAATGGCAATAACGCCAATTCCGCCATCCTCCATGTGAGCATATACGGTCTCCAGATCAATGTCATCCCGTACAATCACAAATTCAATCAGTTCTGAAGATCCAGCACGTTTGACTTGTACCTTCGCTTCACTGCCCTTTGGACCTCTTATTTTGTTAACAGCCTTGTTCAGTTCCAAACCTTGCAGGGATTCACCGTTTACCGACATAATCATGTCTTTCGCACGAATACCCGCTTTCTCGGCAGGTGATCCTTTGATCGGGGAAACAACAACAACGTTTCCATCCTGTGAGGATACCTCTGCGCCAATACCGGTAAATGAACCTTCGATCGACTCTTCAAACTGAGCAGCTGTTTCCTGCCCCATATAGTTGGAGTACGGATCACCAAGGGATTCCATCATGCCGTTGATCGCACCGTCAATCAATTTGGTCTGATCCACATCTTTATAATAGTTGCTTGAGATCAAATCCATCGCGGTTTCAATCTTCTTCAAATCGTTCTTCTGCTGTGTATTACCGGTTACACTGGCCAGCAAACCTTCGCCCGGTGTGGCCTGGCTCGCTATTCCCGGATACGTCATTAATACCAGGGTTAGTAAACTACCGCCAAGGAGACCCACAATGACAAGCAGTAGCGCCGATCTTTTCTTCATCATCCGTTCGTCACCGCCTTTAGTTTTGAAGCGTGTCAGATTCCATTGTTGCCAGAATCCATTCCCTAAACATGCCAGCTTAGTATATGTCTAGCTTGTACGGAATATGTTTTTTCCATTCGAACGATGGAGCAATAATTACAAATAGTTCATCGGATTTACAGCGGTACCGTTGTCTCTCACTTCAAAGTGCAAGTGAGGTCCAGTAGAGTTCCCTGTATTTCCTGACTCCGCAATGGTATCCCCTTTGCTTACTGTATCTCCCTTGCTGACTTTGAATCCACCTTCGCGCAAGTGACCATATAACGTCCATAGTCCACCGCCGTGGTCCACAATAACCGTATAACCATAACCGCTATACCATTCAGCCATGATCACGATTCCGCCAGAAGCAGCATGAACCGAAGTTCCCTGAGGAACAGCAAAATCGACACCGGCATGCATTTTACCCACTACGCCCGTAATCGGATGGGTACGGGGGCCGAATCCAGAAGAAATACGTCCTCCAGATACCGGTCTTGAGAAGATACCATTACCGGATGAATACGTGACCTCACTGCTACTATCCGAACTCACTCTAGTAGGCGCCTTGGCTGCAGCTTTCGCCCGAGCCGCTGCTGCGGCTTTTGCTTTGGCTGCGGCAGCCGCCTGCTGTTCACGCAATTTATTTTTCTCTTGAAGAAGTGCCGAACGTTTGCTGGCAATCTGCATTAATACATCTTCCTGCTCTTGTGTCAGCTCTTCTGACTCTTCAATTTTAGCATCATATGAAGCGAGAAGCACTTGCTTTTCCGCTTCTTTTTCATTCAATTGGGACTTACGCTGTTTCTTCTGTGCATACAGGCTCTTGGCTTCCGCATATTGCACATCCAATTCTGCCTTTTTGTCCACGACAAGTTGCTTGTCCGCTTTGTGCTCATCCAGCAGATGCTGATCCTGATCCACAATCGTTTTGAGTGAATCCGCACGGGTCAGGAAGTCAGTGAAGCTAGTAGAGGACAACAATACATCCAGATAGGATACAGCACCGTCCGTATACATCAGGCGCACGCGTGACTCCAACAATTTTTCCCTTGCAACAATGCGTTCTTCTGCCGCTTGCAGATCTTTTTTCGTTGTACGAAGATCTTCCTCCGTGTTCTCGATCTGCAAGGATACACTCGCCAGTTCATCACTAACGACATTGATCTGTTCCATAACAACCTTCAGATAAGCGTTGGTTTTGTTCTTGTAATGCTGTGCTTCCTTTTTGTTGGAAGCCGCTTTTTTTTGCTCCTGCTTGGCAGAAGCCGCCTTGCTCTCCAGTTGCTGAATCTGTTGGTCAATATCGCTGATGCTACTCTTGGCATATCCGTCAGAAGGTTGAAGCGTCAAACTGGCCAATAACGTAAAGGCCAGCAGCGAAGCGGTTTTTTTCAAAATGATGATCCCCCATCCTATGATTTCACAAGAAAGCAACCTGCACAGGTGGTGAACAGCATGTTCTTTGCTTTCTTCAATCTTAAAAGACTCCGTCTTTCCTACATATCGTCAAACAGCGTCCATTAATGAACCTGCTTTACCATTCTTTTCGACATATTCTGCAATTCGATCGTTGAAAACAAAATTAAACGTTGAGTGATTTCCGAATGGACAGTGTACTTCCCAAAATACCTACCAGCACACCAAGTCCGATCAACAGTGTTCCAAACAGCCCCCAGATTTCGCCGAGCGGAATCAAGTTAAGCATCTGCATGAAGACATCCTGACCAATCGTCTTCATCAACTGGCTGTACCCAACAAACAACACACCAACCGTAATGACCGAGCCAATAAATCCAATGAGTGCACCTTCAATAAAGAAAGGCCAGCGAATAAAGGTATTTGTTGCGCCAACCAGCTTCATAATTCCGATCTCCCGGCGACGTGCCAGAATCGTTACGCGAATCGTATTCGAGATCAGGAACATGGACATGAGACCCAGTCCCCCGACAAAAATAAATCCGATATTACGAACAAGCTTCGTAAATTTGAACAACACTTCCACCGTTTCCTTGCCGTAATTCACTTTCATGATCGGCTTCTCCGGGTGTTTTTCGTTCAAAGCTTCGATTTTTTGCGCCACAAAAGTGACGGTTTCCGGTTCAATGACCTCAACTTCAATGGTCTCCGGCAGTGGGTTGTTGTCCACATCGAAACCGCTAAGCACGTTATCTGCACTCTCTCCAAGACGCTCACGGAACTCCTTGAGTCCTTCTTCCTTGGAAACAAAACGAATCTCACTTACTTCAGGCATCGCGCTGATTTCTTTCTCCAGTGTGTTACGCAGGTTCTCGTCCACATTCAGTTCGAGGAACGTGCTGATCTCCACTTGGCTATCAACCTGATTCGCCATGGAGTTCACATTGAGCACCAGCAACATAAACACACCAAGAATAAATAACGACACAATGATGGACATGATGGAGGCCACGGACATCCAGCCGTTGCGGAATACGTTTTTGAATCCCTCCCGCAGATGGCGCAAGAGAGTACTAAAATTCATAACCGTATTCCCCTCTCATCTGATCCCGTACAATCTGTCCACGTTCAATCGCGATTACCCGTTTACGCATCGTATTCACGATATCTTTGTTGTGGGTCGCCATAACAATGGTTGTTCCCCGGAAATTTATCTCATCCAGCAGTTGCATAATGCCCCACGACGTCTCCGGATCGAGGTTACCTGTAGGTTCATCCGCGATAATAACCGACGGGTTATTGACGATAGCCCGTGCAATAGCAATACGCTGCTGTTCTCCACCCGAGAGCTGTGAAGGTTCACGATTTGCCTTACTCCGCAGTCCCACCAAGTCGAGCACTTCCATCACCCGTTTTTTGATATGACGCTTCGGCGCTTCAATAACTTCCATCGCAAATGCCACATTCTCAAATGCTGTCATCCGTGGCAACAGACGAAAATCCTGGAACACAACGCCGATGTTACGACGCACATAAGGAATCTTTCTTGGCTTTAACTTACCAATATTAAATCCGTTAATGGATATTTGTCCTTTGGTCGGAACTTCTTCTCTGTACATCAATTTCATAAATGTCGATTTACCTGCGCCGGACGGACCGACGATATAAACAAATTCATTGCGGTCGATCTTCACCGACACCCCTTGTAATGCGTGGGTCCCATTGGCGTAGGTCTTCCACACGTCCTGCATTTCTATCACATCATCACTTCCTGCTCGCATAGTTAGCCATTATCATTTCGACACAATCCCGGCATTTCCTTTAAAAAGACCTGAATTTCATCAGGAAAAAATCCACTTCGTTCCTGTTTCAATGGTGAAGCATGGATTCATATGAAGTTTATTGTAACAAATTTGTTACCTATTGAGTACCCGAAAGTTTTCCTGCATTGGATCATATATATAGAAAGTGTTACAAAGTCGGGAACAACCGAAGTATAAAGGAGCGTACGGTTATGAAAAAAATACATTTGACGGTCATTGTTCTATTCTCCATCCTCTTGATCGGCTCCGCGTCTTATGGATTGTTGTACATGTACGTGAATCAACCTGCCCTGCCCAAAAACGTTCATGTTGGCGAGATGCTGGTGGAGGGGAAGAATCGTAAGAACGTATTGCATGAATTGGATGAACAGATCCAAAAGCTGGAGGACTGGCCTGTCACCTTTGAAGTGACTGAACCCAACCCCCAGACGATGTCGTATACCGCAGCTCAGGTGGGGGTGAGTTACAACGTTAACAGCTTGGAGTCCGCAATACAGCAGCTGGAGGAAGGTAACCTGTGGGAACGCGCTTATGCACGTTATCATTTTCCGAAAGAGTTCTCTCTCGATATGACCTATAACTCAAGACCACTCCAAGGACATCTCAGCCCTGCCTGGGAAAAAGAAACCTTTGGTACACCTGCGGACGCTGTTCGCCGCATTACCACAAGTGACAAAGTCCAGTATATCCCGGAAAAGGGCGTCCGCCGCATTGATTGGGATACACTCACAAGTATCATTCAGACGAAGCTGCACAGGGATTTCAGTGTACTGAACCGGGATGAGAAACCCGCCCCATTGCTGATCCAGGTACCACTGTATACGCTGAAACCCGAAGTAACTCTTGATTCGCTGCGCCAGGAAGGCATTGACCGAAAGATCATCCAGTTCTCCACGGGTCTGGGCAATAGTAGTGAAGGCCGGATACATAATGTCAGTGCAGCAGCGGAAGCGATTAACGGCATGATCTTGCCACCAGATGCCACATTTGATTATGAGAAGGTCGTCCGTCAAGCTGAAAAGGAGTATGGGTTTCGTGAGGCCCCGGTCATTGTTAATGGAAGACTCACCCCCGGAATTGGCGGGGGAATCTGCCAGGTATCCAGTACGGTGTATAATGCAGCGCTGTTGACGGGTCTTGATATTATTGAGCGCCGCAACCATTCCCTGCCGGTCAAATATTTGCCCAAAGGACTGGATGCCACCTTTGCCTCGGGAGCCATCAATTTTCGCTTCAAGAATAATACTGGAAAATCCTTACTCATTCATGCAGAGGTGAAGAATCACCAATTGATGGTGAAATTTTTCGGCACCTTCCCCGAGAATGTCAGCTATGCACTTGAATCTCGCACCATTGAAACATTAAGTGTTCCGGTAAAGTATGTGTCCAGTACGGTACTGCCTGATGGTGCACAGCAGGTGCTGCAAGACGGACAGCCTGGATATATTGTGGAGACGGTAAGAACCAAGAGGCTGGACGGTAAAGTGGTCGAATCCAAAACGATTACAAGGGACACGTACAAAGCTCAGAATCGCCTGATTGCCCGCTCCGGTCATAGCAGCCTGCCTGACCCACAAGGGCCTTCTGTGGTCGAGGACGGGATTAGCGATACGAAACAGCCTTAATTTTTTTTCAAAGCAACCGACAACTTACAGATCACGGAATGGTACAAACAAGGTCCTGCCGTAATTCATGGATAAACATAAGCTGATCACACGAAAACAAAAAGACACACTTCACGTCCCTTTTGGGGATAAGCGAGAAGTGTGTCTCTACATTTTCAAGAAAAGTTATTCGAGTTTTACCAAGCTGAGATTAGCTTTACTACCGTAACTTACGGTTTACTGCATTACGGTTTAGTGACCGCCGGTGTATTCGCCTTGCTCTTCGCCTACAACCATCTTCTCTCTTCCCATGAAGAAGGAAGCGACCAACGCGAGTGCAGCCGGAATGACAGCCCAGGCAAATAACTGCACGATGGAAGAAGACAAGGCATGTGTGATGGTATCCAGCACCTGAGGCGGAATCGCCTGTCTGAGTTCTGGTGAGAGTAACGCATGCGGATCGGTCAGGTCCACTCCCTGCGGCACGCCACCCGCTGAAGCACCGCCTGCTTCCGCAGCTGAACCAGCGAGAGCATCGTTCATTTTACGCGTAAATACCTGGCTCTGTACGATACCAAAGATCGTAATGCCCATCGTCATGCCGAGGGACCGCAAAAAGTTAAGTGTGGAGCTTGCTGCTCCGCGCCTTTGCGGTTCAAATGCGTTCATGGCTGCATTGCTAAGTACAGAGAACGACGCACCGACACCCAGACCAACCATCACCATGTAGATACGTATCGTCCAAAGGGAAGAATTCTCATCCAGTGTGGTCAGCAATCCAAGTCCAATGACAAGTAAAGCTAACGTAGGGATCATGATATTACGATACTTGATTTTGGTCATCAGCACCCCGCCCAAGGACGCCGTCACAACGGACCCAAGCATCATGGGTAGCAGCACAAGACCGGAGTTGGTCGCTTTACCACCAAGTACCCCCTGTATGAAGATCGGAATGTACACGGATGCTGTAATGAACGCCGCACCACTGAACATACCAATAACGTTACTGGACCAGTAGACCCGGTTGCGGAACATGCTGAAGGAGATGATTGGTTCTTTGGCTTTTGTCTCTGCAAAAAGGAAGAGCAGGGCTAATGCTATAAATCCGGCAAACAAGCCAAGAATCTGCCACGAATCCCAGGCAAATGTTTTGCCACCCAGTTCCAGACCAAAGATCAGGCACACAACAGCACCGATCAGTGTTACAGCACCCAGCCAGTCGATCTGTTGGGATTGATGCTGATGGGATTCTTTATAGAAGAACGCAATAAACACAAATGCAATCAAGCCTAGCGGCAGGTTGATATAGAATACCCATTCCCATGTCGCATACTGGGTAATGTAAGCACCGAGCAGAGGTCCGAATACGCTGGAGAGGCCAAAGACGGCTCCAAACAATCCACCCAATTTACCACGAGATTCTGGTGCAACGACATCAAACATGATCGTAAAGGCAATCGGTACCAGGGCCCCCGCGCCAATACCTTGAATCGCTCTGTACATCGTCAATTCCACAATAGACGTTGCCGTTCCGCACAGCGCTGAGCCAAGCATAAACACAATAATACCAAATACAAAAAACTTCTTCCGTCCATACATATCGGATAACTTACCGAAGATCGGCATCCCTGCCATCTCAGCCACCATGTACGCGGAGGTAACCCAGACGAACTTGTCGAGCCCACCCAGCTTCCCGACAATATCCCCCATAGCTGTTGCCACGATGGTATTATCCATCGAAGCCATTAGTATGCTGAGCAGTAACCCTGCCAGCACCAATCCAATACTGTTTTTACGTGCAGCCATTGTACTCAATCTCTCCATTCACGCTCTATTCATATGACTGCATTAGTATATCCGAAAAGAAGTCTGCGTTAATCAGTCCAAGGACCGATTGCTTTGCAGCAAAACTTCCGATTGCGGATGAATTTGCAGAGATGAACGGTATTCCACTGTACCAATCCGGCAGCCAGGACCAATTTTTATTTTATCGCCACGGACAATCTCGGCCTCCGTATTCTCTAATTCAATGTCATCACCTTCGATAATCTGTGCCTTGAGAATTGATTTATTCCCCGTAAACAAGTCATTCAACCGGCCACTCTTCACCGAGATGATGGAACCACCCATTTCCTTGACCTCGGATGGACCCATGATTCTGAGCGTCATGTGTTCAGCGCTGAGCATTCCCGCTATCGTCAAACGCCCGTTCAGCTTGATATTTTCCGCCTGACAATCCCCTGACAGATGAAGTTCACCTACCACTTTTATATGCTCAGCTTTGGTATGCAGGCCAGATGCCTGGATTCCATCCTCACCATCGTTGCTGGTCTCTCGCTCTTTTAGAGTCAGGGTTCCGGTAATTTTAATATCTGTGGATTCAAGCGATCCGTATATGACCGATGTACCCGTACATTTGAATCGATCACAAGATAGATTGTCGTTAAAGGACGCGTCCCCTACAACCTTGATCTTGCCGTACACGCCACCAGAAGAACTGCCATCACCAACGATGCTGATATCCATTTTTTTGTCCAATGAACGCCCAGGATTGTTATTCATGTCGATCCCATCCCTTTCTCTCCATATCCAAACTTTAAATTCGCTGACTGCTGCCCACCTTGGCATCCTGATCTACCTCAAGTTCACCTGAATACTCAACCAGTCTGATGTTACAGCCGCGACCGATAAAAATGTTACTCCCCCGAACAATGTCAGCTTCGGTATCTTCCAGCACAATCTCATCACCCTCAATTAAGGATGTCTTAAATGAAGGGGTCCCGCCCAGACCAATACTTTTCCAAAAGCCATTCTGTTGTTCCTTGCGACGAATATCGATACGCTCTCCGCCAATCTCTTTAGCCGAAGAAGATGTATGCAGCCTGATCTCCACTGTTCCCGCATTCAGTAAGCCGCTGATCTTAATATTGCCCCGTACATTCAGGGACTCACATTGGACATCCCCTTCAATATCGATTACACCGCCAATATCAATTCGTTCCCCATCTACTCTTCCACGTACGGTACACTTTCCGTTCACTTCAAGTTCAGGGCTATGGAGATCTCCGTTAATCGTCGTCATGCCATCCACCCGGACACGAGAACTGGTCAGAGGTCCATTCAACGTACACATGCCGTTAATCGCTACACTCTCGGAGGTCAAAGCGCCGTGCATCTTCAATGTTCCATTCACTTCCATAGAGGTGCAGTCCAGGTTGCCGTTCACCTTAGCCATGCCATCAATAGATACACGGTGAAAATTCCCGCCTGCCGTTTGACTTATGCCCGCCACATTCAGATCATTCCGCTTATTTCGTTCTTCCATAGATGATCCTCTCCTTATCCCAATTTGAGTTTTAATTCTTCCATAAATGTTCCCATCGGCTGCCTAAGAACCACTTTCACACCATTGTCAAAATAAAACTCCGTTCCTGCTGTTACCAGCATGAATGAAGGAACACCCATCTTACGAATAAGCACGAGTTCGCTGGGTTTGCCTGTAAAACGATAATAATGTTCGGACATCACTTCGATCAGCAACGCACCCTCTTGCCGAGTAATATCTCCGCTCATTAACAGCTTATCAAGGACGTAGAGCATCATAATCTGCTCCAAAGCATACAGCGGTTGTTCTCGACCTGCTTCTTTTAACAGATCCAGCGATATCTGTGAAACAATGTTTCGCTCTAATAGTTGCTGTGCAGACATCTCTACTTCACCCAACGTAGGTGAGAACACGTCTGCCAGCTCATCCAGCGATAATCCGTCTTTCATATTGAGAATCTTGTCAATGCGCAGTAAAATCTGTTGTTTGGGAAAAAAGGTCTCTTGTCCGGTGTAGGACGACTTCCGAATGAACCATTCTTCCGGAATGAGATTTTTCCGCTTCCAACGGTATAACTGGCCGTATGAGATTCCTGTCAGGTCCAACAATTCTTTCTTAGAGATCAAATCATCCGTCATATATGGTCCCCCTTTTTATTGAAATGAGTGTAACATAACATTGTTACGTTGTAAACCACATTGAAAAATCGATGATCAGATTACAGATTTCCACTTTAACCACTGGTGTGAAATTCTTTGTTTTCTACTGTAGATCTTGTTATTGCAATGGAAGCGTAATGCGTATAACCTGTTACATATAAACACTTTGGAGGCTCAGGCATCCGATTTCCATCCCATCGTCTCATGTCAGAACACGTGGTTAACGAACTTATGAAAGGGGTTTCTTATACTCATGGCACTTATTAAATGTGATTTTTACTCGGATACGCTCGGGCTTAGCACCAGCATGCATGTCATTCTGCCGCAACAAACCCACAATCAGATCGGTATGGAGAATGTGACTGGCAAAGGACTGCACCCAACCCTGTACCTGCTGCACGGTCTGTCTGATGATGATTCCATCTGGCTGCGCCGGACTTCCATCGAACGTTATGTGGCCAACCTCGGGATCGCCGTTGTTATGCCACAGGTTCACCGCAGCTTCTATACAGATATGGTAGAAGGCGGACGTTATTGGAGCTTTATCAGTGAAGAACTCCCGGCACTTGCTCGTTCTTTCTTCCCACTGTCACATCAACGAGAGGACAATTTCGTTGCCGGATTATCCATGGGTGGCTACGGGGCGTTCAAGCTGGCCCTTCGCAAACCAGATCAATATGCGGCTGCTGCCAGTTTGTCTGGAGCACTCGATATGTCTGCACATATGGATAGAAACGCATCCTCAGCATTGCAACAGACGGAGTTACAGCGGATTTTCGGACCCGAGGTGGCAGGTACAGAGAACGATCTGATCCATCTGTTAAAAGAAAATCAATCTAGCGAAAGTCCTCGACCTTTGCTCTACCAATGCTGCGGAACGGAAGACTTCCTGTATGAGGATAATCAAACCTTCCGTCAAGCCTGTGAACAGACGAACTTCGAACTGACATACGAGGAAGGGCCTGGTGAACATGAGTGGGGCTACTGGGATGCTAAAATCCAGGATGTATTGAGATGGTTGCCTTTACAAAAGCGCGATTAGTGGAGAATTGCAATGGAGCTACCACGAGTAACTAAACTGGTACTCCGATAGTAGAACAACCTACCTTCCGTTCGCGGTTGAGTTCAATATATCTAGAGCACATCGCTGTACAACACAAAGAAGCAGGCCGTTGAGAACAAAGTTCTCTGGCCTGCTTCTTTGTTGTACTGTTGTATCTGTAAGGGTACCTTAATATTAACCGCGGTTCGTAATCCATTGCTCGGTGATCTCCAGTACCTTCTCACTGCGTCCGATGGCTTCAGCAACTTGACCCGAAGCTGTTCCGCCGTAAACATTACGAGCGTTCACAACCGCTTCCGGTTGCAGCACATCATAGATCCGGTCATCAAACAGTGGTGAGAACTGACGGAATTCATCAATCGTCAGATCCAGCAAATACTTGCTGTTCTGGATGCAGTACAGTACCGTTTTACCAATCACTTCATGCGCCTGACGGAAAGGCAAGCCTTCTCCCACGAGGAAGTCGGCAATATCCGTAGCGTTGGAGAAATCCTGGTTGACCGCTTGACGCATCCGATCCTTGTTCACGGTCATTGTCGCGATCATTGGAGCAAACAGTTGCAGTGCACCCTCCAACGTCGCTACCGTGTCGAACATGCCTTCTTTGTCTTCCTGCATGTCTTTGTTGTATGCCAGTGGAAGAGATTTCAGTACCGTCAGCAAACCGATCAGGTTGCCGTACACACGTCCTGTTTTACCACGCACGAGTTCAGGAACATCTGGGTTTTTCTTCTGTGGCATGATGCTGCTGCCTGTGCAGAATGCATCGTCCAATTCCACAAAACCAAACTCCGTGCTGCTCCACAGTACCAACTCTTCGCTCAAACGGGACAAGTGAGTCATGATGAGAGAAGCGGCTGCCAAGAACTCAACGATAAAGTCACGGTCGCTTACTGCGTCCAGACTGTTCTCGTAAACCCCATCAAAACCCAGTTGTTCCGCCACAAAATGACGGTCAATCGGGAATGTTGTGCCCGCGAGCGCACCTGCGCCCAGTGGCAGGATGTTAATGCGTTTGTAGCTGTCCATCAGACGCTCCGCATCCCGTTGGAACATGGATACATATGCCATCAGGTGATGAGCGAACAGAATCGGCTGTGCCCGTTGAAGATGCGTATAACCCGGTACGATGGTATCGAGGTTATCTTTCGCTTGTCCAATCAGTGCTTCCTGCAAGGAATGCAGCATGCCTACAAATCCAACGACGCGCTCACGCAGGTACAAGTGCATATCCGTTGCAACTTGATCGTTCCGGCTACGGCCTGTATGTAATTTACCGCCTACAGGACCAATCGTCTCGATCAGGTTTTTCTCAATATTCATGTGGATGTCTTCGTCCGATACGGAGAATTCCACTTCGCCCGCACGGATTTTGTGCAGAACGGTGATCAATCCTTCTTTGATCGTCTCTACATCTTCCGCCGGAAGAATGCCGCATTTGCCCAGCATCGTTACATGGGCCAGACTGCCCTGAATATCTTCCTCAGCCAAAGCCTTGTCAAAATTGATCGATGCCGTATATTCCTCAACCAAATGATTGGTTTGTTTTGTAAAACGTCCTCCCCACAGCTTGCTCACGGTGAGTACTCCCCTTTCGCTCATGGACAAAGCCGCTCCTGCCAGATGTGCAAGAACGGCCTGCCTTGTCATTTATATTGATATAGCTCTATAGATGCAGGTTGAAATTAGTTTTTGTTTTGCTCCACGCCGGAGTTTACTTTCAAACGCAGTGCATTCAGGCGGATAAAGCCTGTTGCATCACCTTGATCGTAGGCTTGCGTTGGATCAGCTTCCATCGTTGCGATGTCCGGATTGTAGAGGCTGACAGGACTTTTCACGCCTGCGCCGATGATGTTGCCTTTGTACAGTTTCACACGAACTGTACCTGTAACGTTCTTCTGGCTTTCAGTCACCAGTGCTTGCAGCGCCAGACGTTCCGGTGCGAACCAGAAGCCGTTGTAAACGAGTGTGCTGTAACGTGTGATCAGGCTATCACGCAGGTTCATCACTTCACGGTCCATCGTGATGGACTCCATTTTGCGATGTGCGGTGAACAAGATTGTTCCACCTGGTGTTTCGTACACGCCACGGCTCTTCATACCAACAAAACGGTTCTCAACCATATCTACACGGCCAATACCATGTTTGCCACCCAGCTCGTTCAGTTGTTCCATCACTTGCAGCGGGCTCAGGCGCTCACCGTTCAGTGCAACACAGTCACCTTGTTCGAATTCCAGTTCAACATATTCCGCTTGATCTGGTGCATCTTCAGGTGCACTGCTCAGCAGGAACATGTCTTTGTTCTCGTCCGCGCTTGGATCGAACCAAGGATCTTCGAGCACACCGCTCTCATAGCTGATATGCAGCAAGTTACGGTCTGTGGAGTATGGTTTAGCCGCAGAAGCGGTTACCGGAATACCATGTTTCTCAGCGTACGCGATCATCTCGGCACGTCCCGGGAATTGGTTACGGAATTCTTCCAGACGCCAAGGTGCAATTACGTTAATGTCTGGTGTCAGTGCAGCCGCGTTCAACTCAAACCGAACTTGGTCATTACCTTTACCTGTAGCGCCGTGAGCGATGGCTGTAGCACCTTCTGCACGAGCGATATCCACCATGCGTTTAGCGATCAGTGGACGAGCGATACTTGTACCAAGCAGGTATTGTCCTTCATAAAGGGCACCAGCTTGGAACATTGGATAGATGAAATCTTTTGCGAATTCATCGCGCAGATCGTCAATGTATACTTTGGAAGCGCCTGTTGCCAGTGCTTTTTCCTCCAAACCGTCCAATTCATCCTTTTGTCCAATATCCGCTGTGAAAGCGATAATCTCTGCATCATATGTTTCTTTTAACCATTTCAAAATTACAGATGTGTCCAACCCGCCTGAATACGCGAGTACAATTTTTTCCTTAGCCATGTTCAATGGTCCTCCCCAAGATCAGTTAAGTTAAACAGAGCCTTCATACACTGAATCCTACGAGCCAGAAAACCCTTCCGATCACTGTTATCCCCAGATTTTTTCATCCCTTTATGATAAAGGGTAAAATCCGGGGATAAAGGCGACCGCTTCGCTTCTTCAGGCTTTTTCTGTCTCTTCGTTTTTGTGTATGCTTCTTGTTTAATTAACTTTTTAAAGTACATTATAGATGAATCTATCATCGCGAAATCTGCGCCTAAAATCAACCCATAAAGGCAAATAGCATCTATTCGCTCATTAACGCAGCCATTAATGCTTTCTGTGCATGCAAGCGATTCTCCGCCTGATCAAAGATCAGAGAGTTCGGTCCGTCAATTACACCGGCACTCACTTCTTCGCCGCGGTGTGCTGGCAGACAGTGCAAGAACATGTAGTCCGGCTTCGCGCCTTTCATCAGTTCCTCGTCCACTTGATATGCCGCAAATGCCTGCTCCCGAATCTTCTGCTCTTCTTCAAAGCCCATGCTAGCCCATACATCCGTGTACACGATATCTGCATCTTTCGCCGCTTCCTGTGCACTGTACGTTACAGTTACTTCAGAACCGCTCTCCTGTGCGATAATGCGCGCCTGCTCCACAACTGCGCTATCCGGCTCATAACCTTCTGGCGTTGCTACAGCAACATGCATTCCCATCTTCGCTGCACCGAGCATCAGGGAGTGTGCCATATTGTTGCCATCTCCGATGTAGGCCATTTTCAGACCTGCCAGCTTGCCTTTTTGCTCCAGCACCGTTTGGAAGTCTGCCAGTACCTGACAAGGATGCGCTGCATCGCTCAGGCCGTTAATGACCGGAACATCCGCATGCTCTGCCAGTTCAGTTACATTATGGTGTCCAAAGGTACGGATCATGATGCCGTCCAGGTAACGGGACAATACTTTGGCTGTATCATGTGTTGTTTCCCCGCGACCCAGCTGGATATCATTTTTGCTCAGGAAGAGCGCGTGTCCGCCCAATTGGAACATACCCACTTCAAAGGATACACGCGTACGTGTGGATGATTTTTCAAAAATAAGTCCGATCGTTTTGCCTTTCAACGGTTGAAAAGGTACACCGCTTTTTTGCTTACCTTTAATCTCAATCGCGAGATCAAGCAGATAACGAATTTCCTCTGCTGTGTAGTCCGTGAATTCGATAAAATCCCGGCCTCTCAAATCAATCTTCTGAATCTTTTCCGTCTGTTGTGCTGTCATGTATAATGTCCTCCTTATTTCCGGTTCCCTGCACCCGCATGGGCAGAAGAGAGAGCAACATTGACACTTTGTCTTGGTGCTTCTCAAGTTTATTCTTTTCCGCCTTCTGCAAGTTTCACCGCGCGGCTACAGGGATTCATCATCTCGTTCTGCTTCGAGGCCGGTAATGGCCCCGAGACAGAAAGGTTCTCATTTTTAGGTTAGGCTTTCGCCGCTACGTGCTCTTCGATCAATGTGGCTACCAGCGATACGGCCTCGTCGATCTCTTCTTTGCTCACATACAGGTTCGGAAGCAAACGGATCACATTGGGTCCTGCAGAGACAAACAAGATACCGCGTTTTTGCCCAGCAAGCACAATATCACCTACCGGCTCAGCACATTCAATACCGACTAACAATCCCAAGCCACGAACTTCCTTCACAAAGGAATTACCCGCCAAACGATTCCGCAGGGAGCTCATCAGGTATTCACCCATCTCCGCTGCACGCTCGGGCAAACGATCTTCCAGCATCGTTTCGATTGTAGCAATCACAACGGATGAAGCAAGTGGTGTTCCACCAAATGTCGTCGCATGGCTACCTGGCGTGAATGCATCCCGCAGGAAACCTTTACCCAGCATTGCGCCTACAGGGAAACCACTGCCGATACCTTTGGCAACGGTGAACACGTCTGGCTCAATGCCATAATGTTCGTGTGCGAATAGTTTGCCTGTACGTCCCATTCCCGTTTGTACTTCATCAACAATGAGCAACAATCCATTCTCGTCACACAATTTCCGTACATGTTTGACGAATTCCGGTTCAACCGGATATACACCACCCTCGGCCTGAACCATTTCCAGCATAATAGCTGCTGTGTTGGGTCCAATTGCCGCTTCAAGTGCAGGGATATCATGCAAAGGTACAGTTACAAATCCGGCTGGCAATGGCAAAAATCCTTCTTTCACCTTATCCTGTCCGGTTGCTGTCAGTGTAGCAAGTGTCCGTCCATGGAAGGACTGGGCAAAGGTGATCACTTCATAGCGATCTGTGCCTTTCACCTTTTGGTGATAACGACGTGCAACTTTGATAGCTGCTTCATTCGCTTCGGCACCACTGTTACAGAAGAACACCGCATCAGCGCATGTATTGGCTGTCAGCAGTGCTGCTGCCTTCTCCTGGCCTGGAATCTGGAACAGGTTGGACACATGCCACAGCTCATCAATCTGAGCTTTCAGCTTGGCTCCAACTTTCTCCGGTGCATGGCCCAGGCTAGTTACAGCGAGTCCGCACATGAAATCGAGATAGCGGTTCCCCTGATCGTCCCATAACCAGCTGCCTTTACCTTTGACCAGACTGATTGGATAACGCGCATACGTTTGGAAAAGCGAGCTTTCCGTCTGTGCGGCTGCACCTGTTGCTGTTGCGCCCGCTACCGCTGTGCCAGAACCTGGCTGTTCGTTGCCTTTTGCCATGACCATATCACTCCTTATTGGTTGGTGCACGCCTAAGGTGAATAAAACATAACACTAAACCTCTTCGAATGCAGTCCATCTTCCGAACGTATGCATACTTCCACTTCGATGACAGAACAACCTTCCGATCGCTGTTATCCCCGGATTTCTTTGATTAATTGTTTAAAGGTGGAAATCCGGGGATAAAGGCGCACGCTTCGCTTTTTCAGGTTATTTCTGTCCTCTCCGTTCTTGCGTCTTTTCTTCAGATTGGCTCTGCACTCTTCCGTTATCGCGTTATGCCCATTCACAAAAAAATCGTGCACATATTTTTTTATTTAAATAAGACTATTAAGACCCTAGCGTATCGAGCAATTTTATTGCATACGGATGATTCTAGTTCCGATGATTTCTCCGCCGAGCACACGGCTCAGGATTTGGGGTTCGCTGCCGTCTACGATGACGACCTCACGTACTTGACCATGAATACAAGCGATAGCTGCACGCACTTTGGGAATCATGCCGCCATAGATTTCTCCAGTCTGGATCATGTCCTCAATCTCTTGTACAGATACGGATGGCAGTACTTTTTTCTCGCCGCCTACGTTCTTCATGATGCCAGGAACGTCTGTCACGACAATCATCCGGCTTACGCCGAGATGAGATGCCACTGCACCCGCAGCTGTATCTGCGTTAATGTTGTAGCGTTGTCCAGTTGCATCTACGCCAACCGGTGCGATAACCGGCATGTATCCCATGTTCACGATGCCTTGGATAATCTCTGCGTTCACACCAGTGACATCGCCTACCCAACCGATCTCTGCGTGGTTCGATACGGGCTTCGCCTGAATGAGACCCCCGTCCACGCCGGACAAGCCTAGTGCACGACCGCCCACACGTTGAATCAAACGTACGATCTGTTTGTTGATACTGCCCGCAAGCACCATCTCCACTACGTCCAGCACAGGTTCAGTCGTTTTGCGCAGGCCATTAACGAATTCGGTTTCGATACCAAGCTTCGCCAGGTTATCCGAGATCGCAGGACCTCCACCATGCACGATTACCGGCTGTGTGCCCTGAGACTGCAGATCACGCAGATCCGCAAAGAAAGACTCGGGCAATGCTGCCAGCGTGCTGCCTCCACATTTCATGACAAACATCTGTTTCTCTGTGCTCGCTTCCGTTGCGGTACTCTCGTTTGGCATTATTGAATTCATGAGGGCAAGCTCCTATCATAGTAAAAATTATATTCAAAAAAATATAACACTTTTATACGGTCACAAAGCCTGGTAGGAGTCCATTCCGAATTCGGATTGTTCTTTCGATCGCTGTTGTCTCCAGGTATCTTGAATTATCCCTATATAGGGGAACACCCGGAGACAAAGGCGACCGCTCCGCTTCTGCAGAATCAACTCCGTCTTCTCCATTACTATCGCTATATGTCCAACACCAAACAACAAGTTTAAATTTCATTGATAATTTTTGAAACATCTCACGAAACAGCTTCACAATAGAAGACAGCTGTTTCGCAAAACCTTTATCCCAAAAGTTTATTACGTGCGGTATGCGGCGTTAATTCGGACGTAGTCATACGTCAGGTCGCAGCCCCAGGCTGTTGCTGTTCCTTCGCCGTGGTGCAGATTCACCACGATGCGAACTGTATCAGTCTGCAAATAGGCCAATGCCAGTTCTTCATCAAACACGACTGGGCGGGACTGCGCAAGTACCGAGATATCTCCCAAACGGATATCTACGGTATCCGGGTTCACCGGCTGTCCTGCACGCCCTACGGCTGCAATAATCCGTCCCCAGTTGGCGTCTGCGCCAAACATGGCGGATTTCACCAGACTGGAACCGATGACAGTTTTCGCGATTGCTTGCGCGGAATCATCACTTACCGCACCTGTAACTTCTACCTCAACCAGTTTGGTTGCTCCTTCGCCATCGCGAGCAATGGCTTTGGCCAGCACTTGGCATACATAGGTGAATCCAGCTGCAAAAGCATCCCAATTGGGGTGCTCCATCGTCAGCTCTTCATTGCCTGCATATCCACTAGACATCGCTACCAGCATGTCGTTTGTACTTGTATCCCCATCGACTGTAATCATGTTGAATGTATGATTGGTTGCCTGGCGCAGCAAGCGTTGCAACGCTTCTGCACCAATGACCGCGTCAGAGGTCATGAAAGCGAGCATTGTCGCCATATTCGGATGAATCATACCCGAGCCTTTGGCGGCTCCCGCAATCGTAACCGTCTTACCGTTAACTATAACGGAGACGCAAGCTTCCTTTTTTACCAGATCCGTTGTCAGAATCGCTTGTGAAAATTGCTCCGCCTCATTCGACTCCTTGCCCATATGCGCTGGAAGACCAGTAATGCCTGAATGTACAGCATCCATTTTGAGCAATTCACCAATGACACCTGTGGATGCCACAGCCACGTCTTCTTCTGCCACACCCAACTCACGCGCAGCCGCCGAACGCATCGCATAAGCATCTTCTTCCCCTTGTTGCCCTGTACATGCATTAGCATTACCACTGTTAACGATAACAGCCTGAAGGCGTCCGTTGCTCAAGCTTTCGCGCGTTACTTTGAGTGGTGCCGCCTGAAACACGTTCGTTGTGTATACAGCAGCAGCTGTAGCCGGTACATCACAGCGGATCGCTCCGATGTCATTACGAGATGTCTTTTTCAATCCGCAGTGAAGTCCACCAGCAGTGAATCCCCCAGGGGTTACAATTGTTCCGTTCTCAACCACGGTAAAAGTCTGTTGCTCCACATTCGTTCCCATATCATATCCCCCGTATGCGTTCAGCTATATGCTGATGATCGCCTGCTTAACCTGATCCGTTCTCCCTAGAAGACTCTGAGAGAGCACTCTTACACCGAATGTCCCAGTGCTCCTCCTGAATTCCAATTCCTTATGGATATACCGGTGTCATGTTCAGCCCGAGGTTCTCCTCCCATCCCATCATCAGGTTCATATTTTGAATCGCTTGCCCGGAAGCACCCTTCACCAGGTTGTCGATGACCGAAATAATCGTTAAACGCCCTGTGCGAGAATCCACCGCAAATCCGATATCACAATAGTTGGATCCGTACACTTCTTTGGTAGAAGGCCAGATGCCCGGTTCACGTACACGTACGAAAGGTCGGTTCTCATAATATTTGCGGTACAAATCCACGATCTCCCGGTCGCTGTGTTCCCCAACGAGGTTTGCATACATCGTACTCATAATTCCACGTGTCATTGGCACCAGATGTGTTGTAAAGGTAACCGTTACAGGCGTTCCCGTTATACTGCCAAGCACTTGTTCGATCTCGGGAATATGTTGATGTTTATTCAGTTTGTAGGCTTTGAGATTCTCATTCATCTCTGCATAATGATTTGTCAGACTTGTTCCACGTCCCGCTCCGGATACGCCTGATTTGGCATCAATTATAATAGTAGAAGGATCAATCCAGCCTGCCTCTACAGCAGGGATCAGTCCAAGAAGTGTAGCCGTTGGATAACAACCTGGGTTGGATATAAAATTCTGTCCCTTCACTTCTTCGCCATACACCTCAGCCATGCCGTATACCGCTTGTTCCAGCAAATCAGCTGAAGGCGCCGGATGTTTGTACCACTCTTCGTACACTGTTCCATCCTTGAGTCTGAAATCGCCAGACAGATCAATGACCTTAAGGCCTGCTGCCAGAAGGCTTGGTACGAGCTTTGCACTTACGCCGGACGGGGTCGCTGTGAATACCAGATCCGCACGACTCGCAATTTCAGCCGGATCTACACCGTCGAGTGGCCTGTGAATCACGTCCGTCAAATGCGGAAATCCATCTGCGATGGACTCACCACTGCTCGATGATGAGATCACCGATGTGATTTCAACCTGCGGATGGTTCTGGAAAAAACGAATCAGCTCCACCCCGCCGTAGCCGGTGGAACCGACGATTGCTACTTTTAATTTGTTATTCACTCTCGCTCCCCCAATCTCGATGTATGCGCTACTTGTGCTATGTCCTTGCCTGAAGGATACTTGAACACAGCAATTCCGTCGCTTATATGCATATTTGTGTATTATTATACGACTCTGGTTATATAAATACAACACTCTATCATCAATTTCACATGGATTTCCATCCAATCCGAACATATCTTTTTTTAACATCCGGGACGAACAGGTATACATCTGTTAAAATACGTATTAGTAGGAAACATTACAATCAGGGTCTCATTCATAACTAACCTGCTAATCAAGGACATATGAATAGATTCATGATGGTCATTATGAGACGTGGGGGACTATAGTGCATATCGAAGCCATTTTACTTATTGTGCTCCTGGGCCTGAATATTATTTTTGCAGCAGCAGTCGTTTTCTTCGAACGGAAGGATGCCAGCGCTTCCTGGGCTTGGCTGCTTGTCTTGAACTTTATTCCGGTGTTTGGGTTTGTACTTTATCTTTTAACCGGTCAGAACCTGACCCGATATCGGCTTTTCCAGTGGAAAGAACGTAAGAAACTCGGGCTAGAGGAACGTATTGAAGCCCAGCTCACACAATTGCACGATAACCGCACGCCCTTCCGCAACCAAGCAACCGAGAGTAGCCAGGACATGATCTATATGAACCTGAAGCAGAACGGTGCTCTGGTGACGGAAGATAATGCGGTCGAGATCATTACGGACGGAACAGATAAATTCCAGCGGCTCTTGGACGATATCGAAGCGGCTCAGGATCACGTGCACGTGCAATACTACATTTATAGAAGCGACCGTCTGGGCAAAAGAATTCGGGATGCACTCATCCGCAAAGCGCGGGAAGGCATCAAAGTTCGTTTGCTGTATGACGCGCTCGGATCACGGCGGGTATCAAAACGCTTTTTCAAAGAATTGCGCGAAGCAGGCGGTTTGGTTGAAGTCTTTTTCCCCTCCAAATTCAGTCTGATCAACTTGCGTATGAACTACCGGAACCACCGGAAGATTGTCATCATCGATGGTAACCTTGGGTACACGGGCGGATTTAACGTTGGAGATGAGTATCTTGGCTTGAACTCGAAATTCGGTTACTGGCGTGACACACATCTGCGTATTCAAGGGAACGCCGTTCATGCGCTGCAGACCCGTTTCCTCTTGGATTGGAATGAAGCGTCCAAGCAACACGACACACCTTATGTTCCGGCGCATTTCCCTCATATCGAGGGTACAGGAAAGATTGCCATGCAGATTGTCTCCAGTGGACCGGATGCAGAGACTGAACATATTAAGAACAGTTATCTCAAGATGATTAACGGGGCCAAACAATCGATTCTGATTCAAACGCCTTATTTTATCCCGGATGCCAGTGTATTCGAAGCTATTCGTCTCGCGTGTCTGTCCGGCATTGATGTTCGCATTATGATTCCAAATAAGCCCGACCACGCCTTTGTATATTGGGCTACGCTATCTTATATTGGTGAGTTGCTAAAAGTGGGCGCCAAAGTATTTATATATGATAATGGCTTCATTCATGCCAAAACACTTATCATTGACAGTTTGGTTGCATCCGTGGGAACCGCCAATATTGACTACCGCAGTTTCCGGTTGAACTTTGAGGTTAATGCTTTTATGTACGATGAAACGATTGCGACAGCACTTGTACAAACCTTTGAGCACGACCTGCATGTATCGCGGGAAATGACGCTCGATGAATACCAAAAACGCAGTTTCATTATCCGCTTCAAAGAAGCCATTTCCCGTCTGCTATCTCCGATTTTGTAGCGGTCAATATTTATAGTAGAAAGCAGGCACATCCTCTACCTCTATTTCGGTGAAGGATATGCCTGCTTTTTTCTTGTCTTGAAATTCCAAACTTATGAGCCTACGCGGCTCAATCACTAGTTTTCAACCCGTTCACACATGTTCTCCCCGCTTAAAACCTTCGCCAAGCACTTCGTGCGCATTACTGATAATGACAAAAGCTCCCGGGTCCACAGACCGGATCAATGCCTTGAGTCTTGGCACTTCATTTTGCCCAACCACGACCATCAGTACGGTTCGTTGGTCGTCGGTGTAACCGCCTTTTGCCTCCAGCTTTGTTAATCCACGATCCAAGTCATCCAGAATCACTTTGCTAATCGCTTCGGTCTGGTTGGAGATAATATAAGCCACCTTGGAAAAGCCTAGGCCCATCTCAACGGCATCGATCACTTTACCGGTAACATACAACCCAATTAGTGCATAGAGAGACTGTTCCAATGACAATACAAAAGCAGCCATAATAATAACCGTAGCATCCATAATTACGACACAAAGAGAATAACTCAGTCCGCTGTATTTCTGTACGATTCTGGCAAGAATGCTCATGCCACCTGTTGATCCTCTACCTCGGTATACAATTCCAATCCCTAAACCAACGCCAATCCCACCATACAGTGAACCAAGTAGCGGATTCGTTGTTGGAATGGCCCAATCCTTCGTGAGATAGACTAACAGTGGCAGGACAATACTGCCCAGTACTGAACGAATTCCATACTGCTTACCAATAAGCAGGAAACCCGCAATCAAAAGTGGGATATTAATTGCCCATTGGGTATATGCCGGCTCCCAATTAAGCCACTCCTTGCCCAGGATCGATAACCCGGACACCCCGCCCGAAGCAATCTGATTCGGTAATAAAAATAAATTAAAGGCCACGGCAATTAAAAACGAACCTAAAATGATAGATACCGTATCCACGACGTTTCTCCATGGACCATTGAGTGGAATGAGGCTAGTTATCCTCTTTTTGCGGTTATTATGAAATTGTGATCGTTGTTGCATGTTCTCGTGCTCTCCTTTTATGTGACTGATCAGTTGTTCGCTCATTTTTTCTATCCTATAAAATTATTCAAAAAAAAGCTCCCGTATACACCAGCATACGCCTACACGTATGGGTCCATACAGGAACTTATATTAATCGGTTTCTACTTTAATCTGGCTACGCAAATAACCATCGATGAATGCATCGAGGTCGCCGTCCATTACTGCCCCTGTATTTCCAGTCTCTACGCTTGTACGGTGATCCTTTACCATACTATAGGGATGGAACACATAGGAGCGAATCTGGCTACCCCATGAAATATCCGACTGATCTCCTCGGATTTCATCCAGCTGTTGTTTTTGCTCTTCAATTTTACGCTCATACAATTTCGAACGAAGCATCTTCATCGCCCGCTCACGGTTCTTGATCTGTGAACGTTCATTCTGACATGTTACAACTACACCTGTCGGAAGGTGGGTAATCCGCACGGCTGAGTCGGTGGTATTGA
Source organism: Paenibacillus sp. FSL R5-192 (assembly GCF_000517845.1). NCBI lineage: Bacteria > Bacillati > Bacillota > Bacilli > Caryophanales > Paenibacillaceae > Paenibacillus > Paenibacillus sp. FSL R5-192. Next base: position 62,116 of record NZ_ASPR01000002.1, read on the forward strand.
TATGCTGTCCACCCGCGCCACTCGCACGGTAGGTATCAATCTTGAGATCCTCTGTTCGAATGTCCAATTCAATCGTATCATCAATCTCAGGAACCACATCACATGATACGAAGGACGTATGTCTACGGCCCGATGAGTCAAAAGGAGAGATCCGCACCAGTCGGTGTACACCCTTCTCGGCTTTCAGATAACCATAAGCATTGTGCCCCTTGATCGATAGCGTGACGCTCTTGATCCCCGCCTCATCTCCTGGCAGATAATCCAGAACCTCAACCTTGAAGCCACGCTTCTCGGACCAACGTGTGTACATCCGGAGTAACATCTGTCCCCAGTCCTGTGACTCGGTACCACCTGCCCCCGGATGAAGCTCTAGAATGGCATCCATCTTATCATACGGCTGGTTCAGGAGCAGCTGAAGTTCGAACTCTGCCACCTTGCTCACGATCGCTGTGACGCTTCTACCGATCTCTGCAGCGAGGTCCTCGTCGCCTTCCTCGTCAGCCAGTTCTACCATCATCACCGCATCATCATAATCCTGTTGGAGTTTGGTGTATTGATCCACAGATCCCTTCACCGCATTTAGCTCAGCGATTACGGATTGCGCCTTGTCACTGTCGTCCCAGAAATCGGGGGCAGACATCTTCACTTCGAAGTTGCCAATCATCTCTTGCTTCAGATCTAAGTCAAAGAGACCCCCTAAGGTTGGTTAGTTTCTTGCCTATTTCACGCAGGTCATGCTTCACGTTTGGATCGATCATGTGCAATTCCTCTTTTCATTAAGATAAGCTCCCCGCATCCAGGGCATTCCTCCAGATCAAGTAAGTGATGCGCCACCCTGGTGTTGAGACTACTGTTATATCAGTATATCTCTTCCCCGTGATCATGGTCATATTATTATAACTATGCACCATTAATCGGTTTTGCATCCTTCACTTCATCCTATGGAATACCCGGCTGCAAGGAGCCATTCATGTCATTCGTGTATAAATGAACCCTTTAACTACTCTTGACCGTGGCAGTGTTTGAACTTCTTACCACTACCGCATGGGCATGGATCGTTACGTCCGATTTGGTCAGAAACCTTCACTGGACGTTTCTCAGCAGGCTCACCGCTTGTCGAGATCTGACTTTCCTCAACAACCGCTTGACGCTCCTGATTGCTCTCGATCTGTGCTCTCATCACATATGTCGCTACTTCTTCCTGAATCGAAGCGATCATCTGATGGAACATCTCAAAGCCTTCGAACTGGTACTCACGCAGTGGATCTGTACCGCCGTAGGCACGAAGGTGGATACCTTGACGCAATTGATCCATTGCATCAATATGATCCATCCACTTGCTGTCTACTGCACGGAGCACAACCACTTTCTCGAACTCACGAACCATCTCTTCGCCAATTCGCTCTTCACGTGCATTGTACTTGTTCTGAACTTTCGTGAACAGGAACTCGATGATCTCTTCTGCTTCCTTACCCCACAGATCATCTTTAGTTATGGAACCATCGTCCAGCAATTTGCTGTTCATGTAATCAGCAACTTCCTGAAGCTCCCAGTTTTCCGGGATATCGTCACTACAATGTGCTTCAACGATACGTTCAATGGAAGGCTTGATCATATCCATAACGATCTGTTTGATATTTTCGGACTCCAGTACCTCGCGGCGCTGTTTATATATAATTTCACGTTGTTGGTTCATTACATCATCATATTGGAGAACGACTTTACGCACGTCAAAGTTGTTACCTTCAACACGCTTCTGCGCTGATTCTACTGCACGGGTAATCATCCGGCTCTCGATCGGTTGGTCTTCTTCAAAACCAAGACGCTCCATCATGTTCAATACATTGTCTGCACCGAAACGTCTCATCAATTCATCACCCAGTGACAGGTAGAATTGTGTTGAACCCGGGTCACCTTGACGTCCCGCACGGCCACGTAGCTGATTATCAATCCGGCGTGATTCGTGACGCTCTGTACCGATGATATGAAGGCCGCCTACTTCAGCTACACCATCACCCAAGATAATATCTGTACCCCGTCCTGCCATGTTGGTTGCAATCGTTACTGCACCCGCTTGACCAGCTCCTGAGATGATCTCTGCTTCTTCCGCGTGGTACTTGGCGTTCAGTACCTGGTGTTTGACACCACGGCGTTTAAGCATGTCAGACAGGCGTTCAGAGTTCTCAATGGACACTGTACCTACCAGAATCGGTTGATTCTTACTGTGGCGTGCCACGATCTCTTCTACAACGGCATTGAACTTGCCATCGATGCTCTTATACACGACATCTGCCATGTCATCGCGTTTATTCGGACGGTTGGTTGGAATTTGCAGTACTTCGAGACCGTAGATTTTTTTGAACTCTTCTTCCTCGGTTTTCGCTGTACCCGTCATACCCGCAAGTTTACGGTACATCCGGAAATAGTTCTGGAAGGTAATCGTAGCAAGCGTCATGCTCTCATTTTGTACTTCAATGCCTTCTTTGGCTTCAATCGCTTGGTGCAATCCATCACTGTAACGACGTCCAGACATCAGACGACCTGTGAATTCATCGACGATCATGACTTCCTCATCACTGACAACATAATCCACGTCACGACGCATGATTGCATTAGCTTTCAAGCCCTGTACAATGTGATGGTTGAGAGTTACATTGGCATGATCATACAAGTTCTCGATACCAAATGCTTTCTCTGCTTTTGCCACGCCCGCCTCAGTCAACGCTACGGATTTCACCTTAATGTCTACCGTAAAGTCTTCTTCCGGCACCAAACGTTTCACAAAACGATCTGCTGCATAGTACATATCCGTCGACTTCTGAGCTTGTCCAGAGATAATGAGTGGCGTACGCGCCTCATCGACCAAGATGGAGTCTACTTCATCAATGATACAGAAGAACAATGGACGTTGTACCATTTGCTCTTTGTAAAGCACCATGTTGTCACGCAGATAGTCAAAACCAAACTCATTGTTCGTTCCGTACGTAATATCACATGCATATGCATGTTGTTTCAACGCATGGTCCATACCGCTGAGGTTAACCCCAACCGTCATGCCCATGAATTCATAGATTTGTCCCATTTCTTGGCTATCCCGCTGTGCCAAATAGTCATTGACTGTGACCACGTGTACACCTTTGGACATCAACGCGTTCAGATATACCGGAAGTGTTCCTACCAGCGTTTTACCTTCACCCGTTTTCATCTCGGAAATACGGCCTTCATGCAGAGCGATACCGCCCAGCATCTGTACATCGTAGTGACGTTTGCCCAGCACACGGCGTGATGCCTCACGTACGGTTGCAAATGCCTCTGGAAGAAGCTCATCTGTTGTTTCTCCCTTTTCAATACGAGCACGGTATTCGTCCGTTTTACCTTTCAGTTGTTCATCAGACAACGCCTGAAATTGTGGTTCCAGTTTATTGATCACATCGACCGTCTTCATCAGACGTTTAACATCACGTTCATTCATGTCGCCGAAGATCTTTTTGACAAGTCCTAGCATGGTATACCCCTTTCGTGCAAAACAGAATAGACCCCCTGTTGCCGCCACGCGACACCATCGGATGGATATTGCATCCACTTGCCCGGGGGTGACAAACAATATAAAAAGTAATATGGATGAATCAACTCCAGGCTTGCCAAGGGTTCTCATGAAGCTGATTCGGTATTCAAACGGATTCGGTTATTAAAAAGTAGCCGAAGCCCGAGCCTTGCGAATCATGTTCATGGTGCTGTGCCTGTCATTGATTATGATTAGCGATCATTCGTTGACAATTCCTCATCAGGACAATGATTCTCTTTGCATAAATTGTAACAGTTTGTAAGAGCCGCCGCAACACGCCACGGCACACTTCTTTGAACTTCTGAGACATATCAAACTGAGTTTAAGTGCAAAAAATCATAGTCGTTAGCGGAAGCGTCCGATTGTCATGTTTCGTTTTGCAGGATAGACAGCTCTGTCAACGAATTTTGATGGTAAATTTGGATGGAAATCTCAATATCCAGTTCTCGAATGTAGGTATACGAATATTTTCGTAAGCATCGGAATCTGGTGATAAACTTTTACAGTTTGTGCTTCTTCTTACTATCTATTAGACGCAGCAGCATAGGGAATAGTTTCACCATTTTATTTCCAAAGATCATTTCCCAGCTTCTCTACGCACAAAAGAGCCCCATCCCCTAAGGGATGGAAGCTCTTGTTAAGTCTAATTCAGGAAAACTACAGTCCCTGTCTTCATTATTATTAGATATTCATACGCAAATCCGATCCGATGATCCTGTACGTTAAGATTAACCTTGTTCGATCAATCCGTACTTACCATCGTTCCGTTTGTAAACAACACTAACTTCTTCACTGTCAATGTTGGAGAATACGAAGAAATTGTGACCAACCATGTTCATTTGGAGGATGGCCTCTTCCACGTCCATTGGTTTCAACATAAAGCGTTTCGTCCGTACGACTTCAAAATCATCGTCATCCGTATCCGTATCCAGTTCAGCAGTAGCTACAGTACCTGTTGGATCTTCAACGAAGAGTGTTTTCAGGCTACCTTCCTGGCGGAACTTACGGTTAATTTTTGTTTTGTGTTTGCGGATCTGACGTTCCAGCTTGTCCACCACGGAGTCAATGGATGCGTACATATCGTCGCTCTCATCCTCGGCGCGGAGCACAATGCCTTTCAAAGGGATCGTCACCTCTACCGTATGCAAACCTCTCGTCGTGCTCAATGTAACAGCACCGTCAGAGTTAAGGGGTGCATCGAAATACTTCTCGAGTCTACTCAACTTTTTGTCGACATAATCCTTCAAAGCATCAGTAACCTCGATTTGTTGACCTCGAATACTTAAATTCATAGGGCACTCCTCCTTTTTCCTTTGCCACTTCATTATAACACGAATGTAAGCGCCATGTAAAAACTCCCGGTGACCGAATAATGACATCTGTTCAAGCCACATCTGCCAACGTAGGCATAACGCCATATTTCGCGATATTTCATCATATTCAGCCATAATCGAATATTTACTTGGTATGAATTATTAGGCGCTTGATGATGTAATTAACCCATTTTGAGCTTGCTCAATCTAATATGTAAAATGAACTTCAATCTATCTCTTGAATCTATTAAATTCAATAGAAAAATGTTCCTCGGATGATTCTCAAATCTCTAATCTATTGAAACAAAAAAAGACCCCGGAAAGTACCGGAGTCTGATGCTAGCGATAATTCAATTTGGTAACCATCTAACCATATATGTAGGTCGGATTGTCCGGATGATTATAATTTGATTACGTTAGCTGCTTGCGGTCCACGTGCGCCTTCGACGATGTCGAATTCTACGGATTGACCTTCTTCCAAAGTCTTGAATCCTTCGGTTTGAATTGCGGAGAAATGTACGAATACGTCGCCGCCATCTTCAGTCTCAATGAAACCGTAACCTTTTTCTGCGTTGAACCATTTTACTTTACCTTGCATGCACTAACATTCCCTTCGTCATCAAATGAAGTGAAGCTTTCGGCCTTAACCTCTGCCCACAATTCAGATAATACCATCCAAAGTTATCCATTGTCAATTGGAAAAGTAAATGTTTTCTTGGAATTTTTTGTAGATTAATTGGGGTTTGTGTTGAAAGGTGATGGAATAGAATTGTTATTTTAGATACTCTCTCGCTTTTACTAAAAATGGTAGTGCACTGATCGAATAATTTCTCTCCAAAATTTTGGTATTCATTTCTCCGACTAGCTCACAGAAAATCTTCCGGCCACTTTTTTTCCAATAAATTCAAGAATGTTCAATAGTTTGTTTTTGGAAAAACTACTGTTTGAATCATGCCTGACTCTCCACAACAGTTCAGGATTACCTGAAAAAACGTTTGACCCAAACCACTATAAAATATAGATAAGTCTGACAACGAACACGACTCTAACATGCACAATGGAATGATTTGAATACCATTTTCATCTAGCCCGAAATGAATCATTATATGCTTTCCATGATGTTGCATAAGTGTGTTGCTCGTTGTTACGTGTATTAGGGCGTGTCATCAAACCCAGGCAAGTCACACCATAATGGAAGCCAGAGTCGAAAAACTTAAATGTACAGCCAATTTATCGTAGCGAGTTGCTCATACCCATGTCAAGTAGACAGATGAAAAAAGCTATGCTGCAAGTGCGCGCTGTTTGAGTTTGGCTTGAAAGTGTCGGCAGTTGTAATTGTACATGTATTCTTCCACGGCTTGTCGAATCTCTGCTTCTGAATTACACTGGTGAAGGTACAGCTTCTCTCTCTTGAGAAGCGAATCGTAGTTCTCCCACTGGCTCAACGATTCTCCTTTACTAGATTTGGATACCGCTTTTTTTAAAAATAATCCACCTGTGCTTGAAGATAAACTCGTTCTTCCTCTACGCTGCCAAAGTTTTACGTGGGCGTCCCTTCAATGAATTCGGGGCACTGCTTTTTCGCTCAACGAACGCTTCCCCGTTTTTTCCACTTACATACCCACGCCTTCAATTGTGAACAGGCTCGAATTACCTCGTGCTCAGCAACCACCTTGTAACTTGAAGAACCTTCGACAAATGATATAACTGCATTCCATTTGAATTCTTCGGTATACGCCTGTCTTTTTCGCCATAAAAATATCCCCTCCAAGTGTCACTTGAACCCTCATCATATCATGAAGTTTTTTTAAAATATCTACTTAGAGGGGATAATACCAAGTCGTAGTGTTCAGACTCTCTAAGGGGCTAACTAGATATATGGACTGAGAGTGCTGTCCATCTCTTTCTTCCACGACAAAAAACAAGGCCTCACCTGTTGTACTAAATGACTTTCGAATAAAACCCATTCTTCATTATTAAAGTACTCAGCGACTTTCAAAAGAGAATTTTTGAACTCTTCATTAACTGAGATTAAATTATTTTCACTTAAGAATTTAGAAAACTTACTCATTTGTAAATTTATCGCCGTATGTGCTTTTAGTATATCCAATATAACTCTAAAAATATTATTGTAGTCACCATCTGATATTGTAGCAACAATATAGTCTAAACCTTCTTCTATTGAATCACAAATATCTAATAATTGAGACATTACGTGAAAAGAATTAATCAAATTATAATCTGTTTTTATGTTATCTGTTATGGTGACGTTCATTGTATAGTCATTTTTGAAATTAAAAATATAATTTTTGTTACCGCAATTAAACAAATTGGTTTTATTATCCAAGAATTCGTTTTTACTAGTTTCTTTAACCAATCCATATTCCCTCTCCTGATCAGCAACATGATCAAATAGTTTTCGTAGAGAGGCATTCATTGCGTGTCCATATGTTTTATATAATTCACCATCAATATCACTCTTACCCACTCGTTTGTAGTAAGTAGAATTGTAATTCATTAAAAGAGTAGCCAGTTTATCTTTATCTTCCACCGAGGCAATGTGGTCCTCTTGGCAATGAAAAATATAATATCTTGTATTTGATTTAACCCTATGCTCTCTGATTAACAAATTACGAATCTGCTTGTGAGAGTCCCCAAAATAGTAGGGTGAAGTTTCATCCATAATTGTCCATGGGTTATTATAGGAAAAAGGTATCGTATACATCTTGTTATCGACATTTACATTAACATCGAAATCACTTTCTAATATTTCTCTACCCACAATATATTTCATTACAGAACGTGAAAAGCCTGAGTTGTCAATTATGACTGAGAAAGTATTTGGTGCAAATTTCCCGCATAACATAGCTATATAACCGCCGTAAGAAGAGCCATAGGCGATTATTTTTTTCTTATTTACTACAGGGTAATTTTTGAGAACTTCACCAAGTACAGTTAGATAATCCAACGCAGGTAAGAATCCAAAAGACTGATACTCTTGACGTCCAGTGAGCTTTAAAGCTTGACATTGAGGATCTAACTTGGAGATTCCTTTGCTTGCAAGCAGCTTACCCACTTCTATATAGAACTCGTTTTCTGAGGAAATATTATCCCAGTAGGAATAAGGAATGCCATATACTTTTTCCATATTACGAAAAAAATAGTCATCCAATTTCATCTCAGATCCACGGTAAATACCAAAATAATTCAAAGAAACTACAATACAATTATACTTTTCAGCAAGATAAGAATTCAATTTTTCTGATTGATAAATTGAATTGGCAAGCCCGCCAAAACCTGGAATGGTCAATATTACCCCAGTTTCTTCAGTTACACCGACACTTGGCAGCGTGATATAATAATCAAGTTCTTCTCTTACAAAACCTAATTCAATATCTTCATGAGGTTTAATTTTATATTTCAATGTCCCCAAAGTATATCCCCCAATTCTATATTGTTAACGCACTAAGTATTAATTAATTGACATTATCGTAATTATCGGAAAATCAATTCCCTTTGTTTAATTTGCTTCTATTGGATCGGATCCCCTTAAGTCTGGATACATACTCTCTTAATCTCAAACTTCCATAGCTTTTCAAATTCCAATTGAACCGCGTCAATTGGAATGGACTGAATCAGGTTCTTTTTGTAGAACTCAAAGGGATTTAGGTCCTTAATATTGGAATTCATTCTTCTTTCGTTGTAGAGGATCATGATTGCAGTAATAATCTCATACGCCACATCATTAGGTAGGAAAGTCTTAACGAGATAGACAATCCTCTTGAGGAATCCGTGCGAGCCGTCATATTAGGCGTTCGTGGTGGAATCCATTCATGTAGGATTTCAAGGCCCTCACAAGCTATTTCAAATTCATGAGAAAAAAATGTGATACATTATTTGAATGTACCACAGGCTCTGAAGTCACATTAAATAGCAGGCATTTCAACAGGGATTTCTGTAATGTGCGTGATCTTGGAATGGATTCTGATCCGTAAACAAGCCAGATTGCATAACCCTTTTCGATGTAGAAATCGGTTACTTCAAATTTGTCAACAAATGAGGTTTTTTCTTTTTTATTAAGTCACGAAAGATTGCAATCTCCCTAGCTACCTTTGCTTTATTGCCTGTTTCTATTGCCTCTTTTATGACCTGCAGCTTAAATTCTTTTGAATGTTTATTTCGTTTCAACTTCCTCATTCCCTTATTACTAATAGTGTACCGTATATACTCTCTTAGTGTCCAAGTTCTCTAGAGGGCTAAATAGTACAAACTATAAAAAGAAGAATGCAAAAGTACCCTTCAGGTAACTTACATTCTTCTATAGATATGTTCTAGTATCTTTTTGTATCTACAATGATGCTATCCACCGCATAAGATGCCTCATATGCATTTTTCTGTACTTTTGCCTGATTACGTTGAATGAGCCAGTCTTTGGCCTCGATCTTCAAACTATTCATCCGGATTAGAATCGCATGATCGTACTCCATAATTTTTTGAAGTCGAGCTTGTTGGGGCAATGTAGCCTGCCGATTTTCTTGTCCCAACATGGAATCAATAATAAATTGACGTTTGTTCACAAACCGCTCCAACTCATCCGAATCTACCTCTTCAAGCTGAAGCATGAGTTCTTGCGTCAGTTCCTCTAAGTCCGTAATCAGTTCATCCATTTATGGCTCCAGGCTCAGATGAGGACACCATTTTATTCACCTGAACCCAGGTCTCTTTCAGCTCTTTCAAATAACCCAGGGCTTCCTCAGCAGGCTCAGAAGTCTTCTTCGTATTAGCATCAATAAGAAGAAAATTAATATATTCGTACAAAGCATTAAGATTCTCTGCAATATCAGAAGACTGATCCAAGGTAACAGCTAATTCGCTAACAATGGTTTGTGCTTTGCCCAGGTTCAGACTGACCTTCTCATAATCCTTCGTACCCAAACCATCAAGCGCTGTCCGTACAAAACGAATAGCTCCATCATACAACATAATCAATAACTGACCTGGTGATGAGGTCTGAACAGACGACTTGCGATATTGATCATATGGAGACTTAATCATATTTACACCCTTTCAATCTTTAAATATTAATATTTATCTGGCGAAGAAACTGGAAAGGCTGGAGGCTTGGCTTTGGTACTTACTCATTGCAGTCTCCATCGCTGTGAACTGTTTATAGTACCGACTTTCCATATCTGAAAGCCGTCTTTCAAGTGCGGTGATCTCTTTGGTGTATCCTTTGAGCGTTTTACCCATTACACTTTCTTCTTTATAGATACTGTTAACGTCGCCACTAAATTTGGTCGTACCCGCACGCTCTGCGATTTTAGACATCGCTGTATCCATCTCTGAGTACAACTTGCCAAATATAGAGCTATCCGTACTTGCACCCGAACCTTGGAAGAGATCAGCCACCTGCTGGGGATTATTAATAATTGCTTTTTTAAACTTCTCTTCATCCAAGTAAATTTTACCATTTTCGAAATACTTACCACCCGTTATCCCGATATTGCTCAATTCTCCCATTTTCTCACCCATAATGTTTCTCATGGTGGAGGTCAAACCAGAGAGAATATCATCATTTTTAAGAAGACCACTTTTGGCTTTCTCTTCCCACAGCTTAACGTCACTTTCGGACATTGCACTGCGTTGTTCTTTCGTTAATGGCTGGAAGCTACGATATTTCTCTTCCCCCACCTTTGTGTTGAACAGGGCCAAAATCTTGTTGTAATCCTCAATGAAAGACTTCATCGTCTCTAGCGCTTTATCGGGATCACTCTGTGTCGTAATAGTGAAGGGTTTATCACCAGTAAGCGTAACAGTACCATCAGGGTTTGTCACAAAACTACTTGCCGTTGTTGCCTGTAAATTCATCGTAATGCCATTGTAAGTTATTATGTTACTTTTCGGTGCCGGATCAATTTTCACACCGTTTATCACGACTACAGCATCTTTGGCTGCAACATTAGTGATCGTTGCCGTGGCACCTTTTCCGAAGACATCCAACAAATAATCTCCTGCACTTGGCGGCTGAACATCAAGGATACCCGTGGAACCCAAGTCTTTAGCAGAAATGCTAAACTTGCCTGTCAGTTCATCAAAGCTTGCTTGCACATTCAGTTCTGTTTTACTGTTAATTTTGGCAATAACAGAAGAAACAGTATCCTTACCTGTAAAGGTCATTTCTACATTGTTAACCTTAATTTTATATTCTTTAGTTAAATCGCTATCGCCCAAACTTGCCGTTGGCTGCCCGAACTTAATGCCATTGGCGAGTTCAGCAAGAGACTGTCGTGAAGAATAGCCCAGTTCTTTCCCATCAGTTACTATTGTCTTGGCAGTAGCCAACTGCGCAACAGACACATCCATCTTAATTCCATTCGCAGTTGCACCCGCCTCGGCTTTAACTGCATCTGTATTGCCCGCCACTACGGCCTTTTGCGTATTCAATGCAGAAGAAAGTCTGTACGTTTGCTGAAGCTTCGTATTACGGAATTCATACATCTTACTATTCAGATCACGATAGCTATCACGTTGCCATTCCAATACCGTTTTCTTTTGATTTAATTTATCCAGTGGAGCCCTTTTCGCCGTCATGAGTTCTTTGACCATACTATCAATATCCATACCGGAAAAACCATTTACACGCATAAATTCACTCCTCACATGTTAAAATGTATATTCACCCTTTATACTTTCTCATCGATAAGAATGCCTGCAATTTCCATCATCTTCGCTACCAGATCCAACGTCTGCTCACGTGGAATTTCTCGAAGCACTTCTCCTGTTTCCTTGTTAAGTACTTTGACCATAATATCATGTGTTTTCTCATGTATGCTAATGTCTAATGTGGTCTCTGGCCCTTGCAAAGCCTTCACAGCACGGTCAATATTACGGATCAGTAATTCTTCGCCTAACGGGAGTTTCATGCCTTGTCTTTCCTTACTGTAGGCTTCTCTCGCCGTTCTGATATTTGATATCTCACTTCCCACTTGAGAAGCTTCTGCCTGGTTTGAAACTTCGACCGTAGAACTACTTGCAGATGTACCAGCAGATAATGAAAACTGAATGTTCATCCTTGCATGACCTCCAACTGTGTTCGCATTTATAGTATATATCGGTTAAAAGTGAGAAGATTTTAGATCGTTGAATAAAGTCATTATCAAACTGCACTTCAGACAACTCGCTTTTCCGCTTAGCTAGCATACTCAAAGATGCAATAAAGGCTTATGTATACACTTCATAAATCTCCTGTACACAGACTCATTCTATTACTAATCTAAATTGATAAAACCTACCCAACAATACTGTCATAAGTGCGAATTTCAGGACATTATCGTTGAGGAGGCTTTTTTCTAAACTGGTTTTATTAAGCATGACTTCTTAACTAAAGTCATGGATTACCTTACGTACAGCTCTTATAACATCCTGTACATCCTGATCTGTCATTCTTGGATACAAAGGAAGGGTAATTGCTGTTTTATAGTAACTCTCTGCATTAGGACATAAGCCAGATTCATAACCAAGCTTCTGATAATAAGGTTGCAGGTAAACGGGGATGTAATGCACATTTACTCCAATATTTAATTTTCGTAAAGCTTCAAAGAATTCTTTTCTAGTACCGTTAAGCACCTCTGGAAGCCATCGAGTAACATAAATATGCCAACTTGAATTACTATCTTTATGCTGGAAAGGTAGTACTAGTCCCTCAATTCCAGCCAATTCTTTATTATATTGTTTGGCAATTTCCCTTCTTCTCTTAACGAAGGAGTCAAGCTTATTCATTTGTGAAGCACCTAATGCAGCTTGGAGGTCGGTCATCCTGTAATTATAACCCAGTGAATGCATCTCATAGTACCACGGGCCTTCATTATTCAACATTTCTTCAGGATCCCTGGTAAACCCGTGATTTCGGAATAGCTGAAGCTGACGATAGTAGTTTTCATTGTTGGTAACAATAACCCCGCCTTCGCCTGTTGTCACATGCTTCACGGGGTGAAAGCTAAACATCGTCATGTCTGCCCATGAACCAACTTTTACTTCTTGATAAGATGCTCCTAACGAATGAGCGGCATCTTCTATAAGTACCAGACCGTGATCTTTGGCAATCATATTAAGACGATCGATTTCAACAGGTTGTCCTGAGAAATCAACAGCTATAATGGCTTTTGTTTTTTTTGTAATTAACATTTCAACTTGATTTGAGTCCAAATTGTAGGTGTCCATGTCAATATCAGCAAATACTGGAGTGCCACCTTGATACAATATACAATTGCTACTTGCTAAAAATGTAATCGGAGTGGTGATAACCTCATCTCCTTGAGCAATTCCTGCTGCAAAACATGCTCCATGCAGAGCGGCCGTACCGTTAGCAAAAGCAACAGCATACTTAGCTCCGACATAATTGGCCACTTTTGCTTCAAAATTTTGGATTGCAGGTCCCTGAGTTATGAAATCTCCACGAAGGACCCCAAGCACAGCCGAAATATCTTCTTCATCTAGCCACTGTTGTCCGTATGGCAGCATTGTAGTGCGTACATCATGAGAGAATTGATTCGCATCCATTTTGAGCAGGGCTCCTTTCTTACCATTAAGTAGACTTGATAAAACTGCCGACTACTGTAGCCCGCCCTGCTGAATCCAAGTCATAGTACGTTCAATACCTTCTTCTAACGTCACTTTTGGTGTCCAATCAAGCAAACGATTTGCTTTCTTGGAATTACATAATAATTTCTGAATCTCACTCTGCGGATGAATATGTTCTACATGATTAATATTTTTAGGATCTCCCGTAACTAGTACAGCCAACTCATTAATTGAAATGTCTTTCCCTAATCCTGCATTTACAATCTCTCCATTAACTGCATCCGAGAAACCGGCTGATACTACAAATCTTGCACAATCTTCTACATATAATAGGTCTCTGGTCTGCGTACCATCTCCATAAATACTTAATTTATCACCCTTTAAATGGTTATTGATGAAAATCGCTACTACCCCACCTTCTCCACCTGTTTTCTGATAAGGGCCATAAGTGTTAAACGGACGAATGACAACGGTAGGAAGACCATAAGCATGATAAAATGAAAGCACCATATTCTCTGCAGCTACTTTAGCACCTGCATACGGAGAAGCTGGTTTGGTTGGATGTTCTTCGTTAATACCCGTCTCATCAGTACAACGATCATATACCATGCATGTACTCATAAAGACTACTTTAGTATCATGTTTACGACACTGCTCCAATATATAAAAAGTTCCTATTGTGTCGTTATTAAACGTTGTACGTGGATCATCAATAGAATCCTGAACATTAATAGAAGCTCCTAAGTGATAACATAGCTGAAACTGATTTTTTTCAAACAATTCTTCAAGTCGTGTTTCATTCAAAATAGAATCATGAATAAATTCCATAAGACCTGGATGATTGATAAATTCTTTGATATTTTCTTCTCTTCCATTTGATAAATCATCAAGAATCCAAACCTGATGACCTTCATTTAACAATTGTTTAACTACCCAACGACCAATAAATCCGGCACCCCCGGTAAGTAAAACTTTCAATTTCTAGCCCCCCTTGTTTATAAATGATGTTTGAAACAAAACGATAAGCTATACAAATCTTCGACCTATCAGATGACAGGCTTTTGTTCAATATGAGAATTGTATCTGGTTACTTGTGGTGTTTTTAGCAGGTAATCAATAACCTCTGCAGTGCTAACATTTGTATTAATAAAGTTATCGGCAACCGCTTGGCATAACATATAATCTTCCGGAGTATCTAAAGTTATTCTTAAATGCGGATGCTTTAAATTTGGCGGAATTTTAAATGGTACATATGTGAAAGAACCCAGATTTTCATATGCATAATAAGTGACATGTTCCCGATGTCGGGCTTCTTTCCCTATAGAGTTCACCTCGTTCAAAGCTGAGAAAGAAATAATCTCAACCGCAATCCCCCGAGGTAAACCCGTTTCGCATACAAGAATATCGGAAGGAGATGCCATCATAACTTCAATCATCCTCGTTGCTAAATCAAAGTCCAGAAATGGGCAATCTGAAGTCACTCGAATAACATAGTCTGATGAATACTTTTTCGCACATTCGTGATACCGTGCTAATACATCTTCTTCCGAACCACGAAAACAATGTACATCATTTGATGAACACCATTTTTCAATCTCATCATCATGATCAAGTGTTGTCGTAGCAACAACAACCTGAGAAACATGTTTTATTTCCCTGCATCTTGAGACTACATACCCAAGAACATTCGATTCACCCAGTGGCATTAGTACCTTGCCCGGAAGACGTGTAGAGCCCATGCGAGCTTGGATTATAACAGTAAAATTCATTATGCACCCCGCTTGATATTTACTAGATGATATCCCATGTAATTGGTTTACCTTGGGGAATATCATCCACTGCCACTCTCCCAATCACCTGATCTAAATATTTTGGAGCTAGTCCGTAGCCCGGTCTTATTACTTTGACATGCTCCAGACTAATTTTTTCCCCACGTTTTATATCTTTTGAAGCGTAAATAGATCTTCTTAGGTTTCTAGAGCTTTTCTCGCCTTCAGTTGGCCCATATGATATCTTCCCTAACGCTTGCCATGCTTTTGCTGCTTCCTCTACCAACAACTTCATTTCCTCGGGTTCCATGGAAAAGGCCGAATCCACCCCGCCATCCGCCCTTGATAAAGTAAAATGTTTCTCAATTACCGTTGCGCCCATAGCAACACTTGCTACTGAAACTCCAATTCCCATCGTATGATCAGATAACCCCACATCACAATTAAATAGATTTTTCATATGTGGAATCGTTGCCAAATTTGAATTGGTGGGCTCCGCAGGATAAGTGCTTGTACATTTCAAAAGAACTAATTGCTCACAACCGTATTCTCTGGCTGTTCGTACAGCTTCATCAAGTTCGGCTATAGTAGCCATACCGGTAGACATAATGATAGGTTTACCTGTACTGGCAACTTTTTTAATGAGCGGGATATCTGTATTTTCAAACGATGCAATTTTATAAGCAGGGACATCCAAAGTTTCAAGGAAATCAACTGCAGTTTCGTCAAATGGTGAACTGAACGCAATAAGCCCCAATTCCTTGCATTTATTAAAAATTTCAGTATGCCACTCCCATGGAGTATACGCCTGCTTATATAAATTGTATAATGATTGCCCTTTCCATAGGCTGGCTTGATCATTAATCGTGAAGTCTTTTGAATTGACATCCAATGTCATTGTATCAGCCGTATAAGTTTGCAACTTAATTGCATCTACCCCAGTTTTAGCTGCAGCTTCTACTATTGCCAGTGCTCTATCCAAAGATTGATTATGGTTACCTGACATCTCTGCAATAATAAAAGGTGTATGACCTGTTCCAATCTCTCTACCGGCGATCATGAACTTATCCGGGGATTCACTCACTATTTCAACCTCCTGCTGTATGATGATGGTTTTTTACATTGTTTTCTTATTCAAGTCCCTCTATTTTCTTTCTCATTATTATAAAATCTTCATCCATATCCCATTCATCATATTCCGCTTTAATGAAGGTCTTGATAGAGGCATGATTTTGCTTTTTTATTACAGCTTGTAAAATTCTGATAGAACGATCCCAGTGTGATGCTGTGCGTTCAAGTTCTGTTAGAATTTCTTGAGCAAATCCCTTCCCTCTGTGCTCCTGTGCTACGTTAATACTAACTATTGCATGCAGATTTTCCTTGTCCAGTCTAACAACAGCAATTTTTTCAGACTTATTCCAAGCTACCATCAGTTTTCGTTCAGAATTCAATTTACTCTGTTCCAGCCACCTCAAATGGTCATTCAATGTTACCTCTTCAATCTGAGCCGAATTCATTCTTGCTTCTGTCTCATTACGGCATTCCCAGAGAAAAAATACATCGCCCTCTCCTACATCACGTAATTCAATACGCCTTGTATGTTCGGTTAACAGCTTCACTACTCTGGAAGCACCTTTACCATCAATAAGAGCCATGGCCTTGTTTCTCGCCTCTTTCAGCCACTCCCCATGGTTGATTGTCTGCATAAAAATTTGAGTAATATCTTGCTCTTGAACAGACTCACTCTGCCCTATATACTTGTCTATCCCCAACAACTGACCTTGTTGAGCTAGTTCCAGTTGGTTCTCTGCTACTGCTATGACCAAGCCGGGTAAGCCTAAACAATATCTTTCCCACGTCATTCCGCCTCCTGCACATATGGCTAAGTCAGAGGAGGACATAATTGCAGCAATTGAATCTGGCTGAATAAAAAGTTCCATATACTCACTCTTATTACGCGTCATCCATTGCTCTATTCGTAGATTCGGTTTTCCTAATACAATGTTCACTTGTATATTCTCGTTCATTATCGGCTGTAAAGCTTTGATCGTTTTTATCGTTTCATTCGTAGGATCAGTCCCGCCAAAACAAACGAATATATTATTTATTCCTCTTTCATCCTGAGGATTTAGTGTCTCTCTTTTTTCTATGAATTCGCCTCTTAACAGTGTATATTCCGGTCCCAGAAGTTGAATCGCTGAAGAAGGAATCAAACGATCGTAAGTGTCTCTTTTCGAAACATTTGAGCTGGTGTCCAGTAGAATATCACAGTCATGAGATCGGTCAGCTAGATCGTCAACAACCATGATATTAGCGAATACTTTGCGGAGATTTTGTTCAAACGTAATATCCAAGGAATAATGATCCACAATCAACCAATCTTCCTGTTCTACGTGGTATCCATTAATGATAAGTTGTACAACATGTTCTGACTCATGTTCTCCATCAATAAAGATAGGGGTATCTATAAGTAACAGATCGCAACCCTTTTCCCTAATAAGACGAGTAATAAGCGGGTTCGCTTCTTTACAAATAAAAATAACCTCATAATCATGCTTAATAAGCTCTTCACTTAATGCAAGACATCGCATAACATGTCCAATACCCAGCTGTTCTGATGCATCTGCACGAATAAAAAATTTCACTTGAGTAACATCCTTCGAGTAAATTTTTTACTATATCATTTTTTCTTTTAAAAACCACTCACTGAGCTCTTGTTTTTGTATTGTTTTATTACGATCGGGATACGGTTTCTCTAAGACTTTATTATAATTTTCTTTATAAAAATAATCAGTTTTACTATCTTGAGGAATGATATACATATCTTCAGTTTCATATGCTGTTTCAGCTTCATCGTCTGTCATTAATTCTTCAAAACGCTTTTCACCTGATCGGAGACCAATGACGTCTACCAGAACCTCGCCCTGAATTCCATACTTTTCTTTTGTATTCTCGATCACCACTTCTGCCAACTCTCCAACATTGATAAGAGGCATTTTGAGAACAAATACTTCTCCACCCATTGCCAAACCATTCGCCTTCAAGATTAAATTAATGGCCTGAGAAGGAGTCATCATATATCTCAGCATCGTCGGATCAGTCAGAGTAATTCTACGATTTTCCAGTATCTGTTTTCGGAACAATGGTATTACCGATCCTCTGGAACTCATAACATTTCCGAATCGGACAGAAGAGAATATGGTGGATTTTGCTCCCTTATGATGCTCAGTAGCAGAGATTAAACGTTCCGCTGTGAGTTTGGTAGCACCATAGGTATTCGTAGGTGATATCGCTTTATCGGTACTCACAAACAACACTTTTTTTATTTTTTTCTCGATTGAAGCTTGAATTACATTCTGAGTTCCGATAACATTGGTTTGTACAGCTTCAAAAGGGTTATATTCGCAGGCAGGCACGTGTTTCATTGCCGCACAGTGAAATACATAATCAACATCTTCCATGGCTCTACCGAGACGTTGTAAATCCCTAACATCACCAATTAAGAATCGCAATTTATTGGAGTGTTCTTGAAAATCAATTCCCATCTCAAATTGCTTATGTTCATCTCTACTGAAGATCCGAATGACCCTGGGATCTTCTTGTAATAACCTTTCGACTAACTGACGACCTATTGTACCTGTTCCGCCAGTAATCAATATATTCTTTCCTGAATAAAGTCCTTGTCCCAAGTTGTCCACGCCCTTAATTAGAACTTATAATTCTTCCACTGTTGCTTGTAATATAGCAGTGATCTCATTGAGTGTGTACACACCAACATTTAGGAAACCAAGATTGATTTTCTGTGCTTGTACGACATTATCAAAATTAACAACGCGTTCAATATCATATAAATTCCACACTGAATTAATCATTGCCGGCTGCAAGCAATGGCGTAATAACATATCATCTAGCACCAACTTGAAGAAAAACTCAGTATGATCAATGATTTTCAGAGCTTTTTTCAGCTCCGCTTCTGATGAATACGCACTAAGTTTTAAACGCTTAACTTGTTTCCGTTGTTTTTCAAATTGATTTCTAATATTTAGGAAGTAACCATATTGTTCCTTCATAGCTTGTTTTATCTTTTGTTGCTGAAGTGGATAGTTCGCAATACTCTTTAGCATTTCAGATACAGGTGAGATTTTAGATGTACAATAGGTTTGACCAACCTGAGCCATTGTCAGTTGTCGAGTTGAGGCAATTTTTGCCCCACCTTCAGTAGCATTAATAACATCTAGTTCCTTTGTTGCAATCTCTATCTCAAACCATATACGGAAAGTGTTCCAGATCTCTCTAGTAGGCACCATTCCACCATAATATCCTTCGGTTTCCAAAGATTCTCTCTCTTCCGGCACGCTATTCATGATACTCTTGTCATCATAAATGGTACCTCCAGCATGTGTATCCTCTGCTGAGTTACCATAGGCCAAATCTTGACCCAGTAAGATAATAGGTGATGCACCTAGATGCTCAGCAACTCCAAAGGCGACATGGGCACAAGATAGACCTATACCGATCGAGTTGTCTCCCTGGAGTTCAAGAACTTCTTCTAGCCACATAAACTCTCCAACTCTTTCACGCATTGGAATTATGAATTCACCTGGATATTCATCGAATATCTCGGGATAGAGTACAAGCGGACCAACAAGTGTTGACTCAACAGGATACGATTTATCTTTATAAAAGTATGTGTAAGTCTCTATTCCACGTTCAACAGAGCATATAAAGTCAGGAACAATACCTTCATCACAAAGACGTTGAGCAATGGTGTCCACAGCAATGATAATGACGTTATCTTTCAATTCATGTAGTTGGTTGATATTTTTATTTAAAGACGGTCCGGCAGCCACAACTACAGCTGGCACGTTACGCATTGTATTCTTAAGTAGTGATACATCTTTCGAACGAGTAAGATGCTTGAGGTTTTTCATATGTTGTCTAAATCCAATTAAACTATCCTCTACAGAGTTGCCATATAACATCGTTTTATAGTTTACGGACTCTTTAATTACTTTAACAACGGCCAAACTGGACTGAAGATCTTGTTCACGATACATATGAGTAAAATAAAATTTGATCGTTTTCACATAGAATATAGCATTGGTTAATAAATACTTATCTAAAAATAGAGGCAGATTACTTAATTTATCTGCGAATACAACTGCCCCTGGTCTTTGAAGAAAAGAAAGGTCTTTTTCTTGCAACGAGTAGCTAAACAAGGAAACATTAGGTTCTATGATGACTAGCAGAGATTCGTCGCCCATCAATTGAATAAGTTTTTCAATTTCTTCTACAGAGTAAATTCCCAGAACAAAAATCAGTTCCCTTTTTAATGGATTTGGTTGATTGGAATCATCGAATTCACTTTTTAAGGCGAATACCCGCTCTCCATTAACGAATATTTCATTCCCGCTGCTATCCACTTCAAAGGATGTTTGTTCTAACTCACTTTCATCTGGCATTCCAATCCAGTGGTCGGTGTTAGCTGATAGAATCTCAATATTCCGATCCATTAAATCCATTATTCTTGCTCCCTTATGCATAATTTTCTTTATAATCAGAGATTTACTACAGCACTAGTATAGCAAGAAAGCCCCACCAAGTGGGGCTTTCTTGAACTGATCAAAAATCTTCTTAAAACAGACTCCTGCTAAAGCTTTAATTATCTCAGCAATTGCAGTACGCCTTGTGGTGCTTGATTTGCTTGAGCCAACATTGCTTGAGCTGCTTGAGCCAAGATGTTATTCTTCGTTTGGCTCATCATTTCTTTCGCCATATCAACGTCACGGATACGGGATTCAGCAGCTGTCAGGTTCTCAGAAGCTGTTCCCAAGTTGTTGATTGTGTGCTCCAGACGGTTTTGTACAGCACCCAGCTTAGCGCGCTCGCTAGATACCAAGGAAGTTGCTTTATCCAGAACAGCAATTGCTTTGGAAGCATCTTCACGTGTAGAGATATTCAAAGCAGCTTCGCCTTTGATATCGTTGGAACCGTTAGTAACAGCGTTATCTTTTGTGAAACCAGCTTGTCCAGCGTTACCTGTGATACCCAGTGCAGCTGCACGAACGTCATTAATTTGTAAGGACATGGATTGACCTGTGTTTGCACCAATTTGGAACTTCGTGGAGAAGCCTACGCCTTGTGCGCCTGCGCCCACTACTTGTTCGATGTTACCAATTGTTGCAGCATTACTTAATCCCATACCTGCTGCAGGAGTGGTTCCCAGTTTAATATCTTTACCTGTTTCGGAAATGAACTGGATTTTGTTATCTTTGGACAAGGAAGCTGTAACTTTACTGTCCATGCCAGCTGATTGCAAAGATGCATTGATGTCTTTAATCAAACTATCCATTGCAGCTTTAGCTACATTCGCATCAGCATTGTTAGTATCATAAGTTTTTGGAGTTGTACCTTTGTTAAGATCAATAGTAACTTCACTTTCAGATCCAACAGTAAATTTAATCGTTGCACCTACAGCAAGAGAAACAGCAGCGCCTGTAAGTGAATTTCCACCCTGAAGTCCTGCACGTTCTACAGTTGATGGGTCACCTTTAACAGAAATCGATGTTGCTGCACTTGCACCCAATTTCGTACCACCAACAAACTCCAATTCACTTTTCGCACCAGAAGACTTAGCAGTGAACTCAAGTTTATCTCCTGCACCTATTTTGATGTCTACCAGGTCAGACAACTTCACACCACCAGATGTAACTCCTTCCAGTGCTGTTTTCAATGCTTTAGCATTATTAGCAACACTAGCACCAGTGGAACCAACAGTTACAGAAGAAAGCTTAAACGTTTTGTCATCAATTTTAATTGTTGTACCAGCAGAAAGTGTAATAGCTCCTGATGAGATTGCAGTGCTCATTGCTTTCTTAGCATTTGTAGCTTGTGTCAGCTTTTCGCTGTCGCTTGAACCGATGCCACCGTTAAGCAACTTTTGAGTATTGAACTCAGTTGTGTTACCGATACGGTTGATCTCGGAAGTCAGTTGGTTCATTTCGTCTTGCAGCGCTTGACGGTCGGAGTCTGTGTTCGTTCCGTTCGCGGATTGGTTAGCAATCTCGCGTTGACGTTGCAGGATGGAGTGAGTTTCGTTCAAAGCACCCTCAGCTGTTTGGATCAAAGAGATACCATCTTGAGCATTACGGGAAGCTTGGTCCAAACCACGGATTTGACCGCGCATTTTTTCGGAAATTGCCAGACCTGCAGCATCGTCACCAGCACGGTTAATGCGGAGACCGGAAGACAATTTTTCGATGTTTTTGTTAGTGTTACCTGTGTTAATGGACAATTGGCGGTGAGTGTTCAACGCCGGAATATTATGGTTGATAATCATTGAGTGTTTCCTCCCTGAAGATAAATTAGTTCCACATCCTTGTGGTAAACGCCGCGACATTAAGGTCGGCCGCCCTGCCGAAGCAGCGTCTAAATTATATATCGACGGGAGATGAGCAACTGTTTATAGCAAAATGGAATATTTTTAATCTTTTTTATTTTCTGTTTTTCTCAGTCGTTCCATGAATGCATCAATATTGGCCGCCAGAGGGGTCGCCGACTCTCTGTTTGCCTCTTGAATAGCTGCATAAATCTCTTGGCGAAAGATATCAATATGCTTTGGTGCAGATATCCCGATACGCACGGTATCTCCTTCAACTGCTAGAACCGTTACTTCGATGTGATCCTGAATAACTATAGACTCGCCCTTTTTTCGAGATAACACCAACATGTCACACCCCACCCTTCACGGATTTAACTTCTTCGTCTTCTGACCAGATCAGGTGGCGCGTCTCATAGATCGACTGATGGAGTATAACTTGCTTGCCTAGAAGCTTTTCCGGATTAAGCACAACAGGTGCCAGAAGGTTCATTGTTGATTTATTCGCTTGGGAATGAATCGTGACCAGAGAATACACTGAAACATGTTCTGCAATTTCCAATTCTTCCTTATCCATGTCACTTAACTCAAAGCTATAGTCCGTAACAAACGTAAACGGACTTACCAATAAGAATGACAGATCCTTTTCACGAACAGACTGCAAATAACTAAATGGTGTGTCTACCCATGGAATTACTGCGAATTTAGTCTCCTCTTCAAATCCAGGTAACCCTTTAGGAAATTGATATATGTCTTTCTCCTGAACCTCTACTTCTCCCCACATGCTTGTCTGAATATGAATAATAAACGCCTCCTTGGCAATGAATTTATACAAAAAGAGCCATAGAGGGCTGTTTCCGAGACCGTCTATAGCTCACATTATAACTTATAACTCCATATCTATGGCTGGTGGAGTGTATTGTACTGATGCGTACTGTTTTACGTAAATGTCCAACTTTCCTCTCTGATACTCAATCTCCGGCTTGTTCACGATGACGTTCAACTCAGAGACCGC
The DNA here is from genome assembly GCF_000517845.1 of Paenibacillus sp. FSL R5-192. Taxonomy (NCBI): domain Bacteria; kingdom Bacillati; phylum Bacillota; class Bacilli; order Caryophanales; family Paenibacillaceae; genus Paenibacillus; species Paenibacillus sp. FSL R5-192. The sequence goes on from NZ_ASPR01000002.1 coordinate 85,736, forward strand.
CGGATCATATCTGATATCTGGAGGCCTTGTGTTGATACGAATATCCACGTTATCAAAAGAAGCAGGAGTTCTCGTCTCTGGAAAAGGTTGCGGCTTCCAATCGGTACCCACAATAGTCGCAATCGTATTGCCAGGTTTATGAATGGATGCCAACTGATTACCCTGCTCTACACGCGAAGCTATATTTTGCAAAAACTTCTGTTGAATTCCGGAATAGATACGTGCATTCATATCAATCATGTTGCCACCGTTATATGCAGAGAAAGCCTTACTTTGATCAACATTCAACTCAATTGGTTGACTTTGCACAGTTAGTTTTGCAGGTTTGGTATGAAGTTGAACCTCCGCCTTAGGTTGACGAATGGAGTACTGTCCGGGGTCAGCATCCATGTTTAATATAGATGGTGTAGTTCGAATCTGAACAACAGGAAGAGTGTTCATAACATAGCTCCTCCTTATATTATCTCAGGAAATCTACCAAAGATGGCGAGATGATTTTGGCACCTGCTGAAAGAGAAGCATTATAGATATTTTCTTGAATTTTAGATTGTAAAGATAGTTCTGCGTAATCCGCATCTTCCACCTTGGATTGCAGATCTGTCAAGTTAATACCGAGATCCTCCAAACGCCCCATCATCAGATCAACACGGTTGGTCTTTGCTCCTATTTCAGATCGAATTGACAACATCTTATCCATACGAGTATCAATATTATCTAGCTGATTGGAAAGCTCTTTCTGATTACCTTCAGTTAAAGCCTTCATAATCGTATTAACAATTACAAAGAGGTTATCTTCTTCTGTCTCTGTTCCAAACACTTCATTGCCACTAACATTAATAGGCAGCTGGACACTTTCGCCTACAATGAAATTAATTTTCCCCTTATCCGTCACCACAGAAGCCGCATTGGTTGTATCCAATGTCCCATCTGCATTGGCAGGAAAATCGTATGGTTTTATATCATAGGTTTCACCGTTAAATACATATTTGCCGTTAAGCTTACTATTTGAAATATCAATAAGCTGTTCCTTCAGTTGCTTAACTTCTTCATTGATACTATCAAGTGCTGATTGAGGATTCGTCCCCGTCGAAGCTTGTACCGTCAACTCACGCAGACGCTGGACGACATTCCCCCCCTGATTCATAACAGTATCGTTAAACTCAAGCCAAGACACCGCACTGTCTACGTTTTTCTGATACTGCTCATTAGATGAAAGTTCTGCCCGATAACGAAGGGAGTAAGTGATTCCTACCGGATCATCCGAAGGCTTGTTAATTTTACGGCCTGTTGCCAGTTGAGTCTGAGTATTGTTCATTTGCTGTGCATTCCGGTTCAGGTTCAAAAGCAACTGTGAACTAAGCATGTTATTTGTTATTCTCATGGTTGTTAGTCACTCCCTTCTATTATCTGCCTACCATGCCGGTAGAGTTAATCAATTTATCCAGAAGTTGATCATATGTGGTCATAAAACGCGCCGATGCACTGTATGCATGTTGAAACTTGATCATGTTCGCCATTTCTTCATCCAGTGATACACCACTCACTGATTGACGACGGGTATCCACTTGTTCCACTAGGAACTCCGAGTTGGATGTCTGACGTGCTGCTTCCTGGGATTGTACCCCCAGTTGTCCCACAATGGCACTGAATTGTGCACCGATCGTTGCATTACGTAAACCGTCCGCTGATTTCATTGGTGTATCTTTCAGATTCGCAAGCAGAATGGCAAGTGTATTGTTACCTTTGATTACAGTCTCTGTACCAGAAGCATCCGATGTACGAAGCGAAGTGGCAATCTTATTCGGATCAGCCAAAATTTCGGCATTCAATGAAATATTTCCAGCTGTAATGGCTGTTCCACCACCCGCTGCTGTAAAGAATGGGACTCCTCCAGAGTTAGTTCCATCCATGCTGTATCCAAGCTGATGCAGACCGTTCAGTCCTTTGACCGTAACCTTCAAGTCTGTAGCGAGTGTGCGTGCTGCACCTGTGTATGTAACACCATCCAGTACAGTATTGTCTGGCAATACCGAGCCAGCAGGAAGAGTAATTTCAATATCTCCGTTAGCAAGGGTATTAGCCAAGTCATCCATTTGTTTCTGGTAATCACTCACCAACGTGTCTCTGGACTTAATCATGCCGTGGACTTCACCATTAGTGAGCGTGCCTGCTGTATACGCGGCATTCAGAAAAGCAGGATCTACCGCCACTTGTACTGCCCCGCCTGTGACGAGTGCCTGTCCATTCATCTGAACCTGGTATCCTTGCGGAGAATCTGTAACGGTAACGTTCATGATTTTGGACAGCTTGTCTGTCATCAGATCACGTTGGTCACGCAAATCGTTGGCATTGTCTCCAAGAGACTCAATTTTCACGATGGCACTATTAAGGTTTGCAATGTTACCCAGGTAACCCTGGATCTCATTACTTTTCACAGCGATGTTACTATCCAAATCCTGACTAAGCGCATCCAATTGACGACTAATCTGATTCATCGCATCCGTAAGAGCCAGTGTTGTTTCCTTGACAATACGACGTGCTGTAACGTCCTCAGGGTTTTTACTCAGATCGGACCAGGATTTGTAGAAGTTATCCATAACAGTCCGAAATCCGGTGTTGGAAGGCTCGTTCACAATAGCTTCAAGTTTCTCAAGCGTGTCTCGTTGAATGGACCAACTCCCGAAGTTGGTGTTTTCATTACGATATTGGTCGTCCAGAAATTTCTCACGCACACGGGTAATAGAGTCGAACTCTACCCCTGTACCGAGCTGTCCTGGTGTTGTGCTGTGCAGAAATGCAAACGGCTCCATGGCAATGGATGCCTGCATGTTTACCTTTTGCCGCGAGTACCCTTCGGTGTTGGCATTGGCTACGTTATGACCTGTTGTGCTAAGAGCTGTCGTCTGTGTGAACAAACTGCGTTTAGCCGTTTCGATTGAATGAAATGTAGATGTCACCTGGTTTCCCCCTAATTAATCAGGCACGCGTGTCAAACAGACCGATTCGCCCTGGATTGCCGTTCTTATCAGCAGGATGCTGATATGTGGCATCCTGTTCTGGCCGAGAAGCAAAGATATCCATTGAAAGATCAATAAACATCAATGATTGCTCGATCAGCTTTTGATTCAGTTGATTGATTTCCTTTAATTCCTGCAGTGTTCCCGCCAACTTCTTCTGGACTTCAAGTAATCGCAGTTTGTCAGCCGGATCAAAAATCAGCTTCGAGATCTCCGTAATGTTCAGGTTCAGCATGGACTTGATACCACGCTCCTGAAGCAATTCGTGAACTGCGCTCTGCCGTTCAATCTCCAATGGCTCCTGTTGTTTCATGAAACGGGATTCTTTGTTCAGAACGGCAATGAGTTCATCCACATCGTTTTTGACAATGACCTGTCTCTTGACCTCGCTGAGTGCCAGCATATCGAGGTGACTTTGTTCCATTTGCTGCAAAACTGAAATTAATCTATCCAGTGCTGCCATTACGTGATCACCTATTCCTTATCAAAAGACTTAAAATACGGTAGCAGCTTGTCAGCAAGCTTGCTGCTGTCTACCTGATACGTTCCCGAACTAACCTGTTCCTTCAGTTCCTGTATCCGCTGTAAGCGTCCTGCATCCTGTGTACGACTTTGTTCCTCAAGCATCTTCATCGCCTCCGGAGAAATGGATACTTCGTCCTTACGGCGGCTCTTCTTGGCATCAGCCTGCTGATTGGATTCAACGTTCCTTTGATATGAATTGATTGCTCCAATTCTACTCGGTTCATTGATTTTCATATGAACTACACTTCCTTCCACGTTAGAATTTTACATTGATATACGTTTTTCTTACTTTATCTTTATGTTATCGAAATGATTAGGATAATAAAAAAAACCGATAATCTTTAATAAGTTTATCGGTACGTTTCAAAACATTTGTTATAGCAAGATCTGTATTTAAGACCTCGTTCCTATGAATCGCGTAGTTTGTCGACAGCATTGTAGGTTCGTCCGCCTACATTGTTGTTATCCTTCTGACCTACTTCACGAGCTGCACTAGCTAAGTCTTTCGTCAAGCGCTGACGACAAGAGTCACACATATGACCTTCACGAATCAATGTTCCGCATACTTCACAAGGATACATCATATTCGGGGCATTTTCGATGGAAATCCGTCCCTCACGGATGAACTTGGTAATGGTTTTGATTGAAACTTCTGTTGCATCAGATAGTTCCTGAATATTGGTGCCTTTGTTTTCGCGCAAATAATCTACACAGATCTGATATTCCTGTTCCATTTCTTTAATACAATTCGAGCATACATCTCGAAAATTCAACGCATATAATTTACCACAGCGAGGACAATTACCTAGATTCATCGCTAAAACGCCCCTCTCAAACTTCCATTTCCGAATAGATAATAACTATAGATTACCTTATTTTCTCCGATGAAGCCATAGTCTATTTACAAAGCAAAAAAGGGGAACAGGATGCACATATATGCAAACCCATTCCCCCTTATACATTACTAATTCAATGTTCTAATACTTAGTACAGAAGACCATACACTTGAGTTCTGATCGTTGAATGCCCGAATACGATATTTATGCGAACTCGACGGTAACAGATCAGAATGAATAAACGTTGCATCACTGACAGTCGCCACAATTTGCCCATCGGCTTCAATTTCGAAAGACGAAGCTCCCCCAACCGCGTCCCAAGTCAGAAAAACGTTTGTTTTGTCCGAAGTTCCCTTCAGCACAGGTGTAGTTAATTGAGTCATTCCCGCTATAATCTCACTCCAAGCTCCCACACCAGAAGCATTTTTGGCACGAATTCGGAAGGTATGCTCCGTATTTGGTGCAAGTCCGCTCTTCGTATAAGCAACTCCACTCACGGCAACCACCGTACCATCAATCTCCAGATCATACCCGGTAGCTCCAGTTACAGCACTCCATCTCAGCGCAATAGCCACTGTGGTTGCAGAGTTAATACTCAAGCCTGAGACACTTGCAGGTAACGTAGTTTGGGACAATATTGCTGTCCATGCACTCACATTAGTGTCGGTCAGGGCACGAATACGATATTTATGAATCGTTCCACCAAGTACTCCATTATGGACATACAAGAGATCACTTACAGTAGCAACCACTATGCCATCTGCCTCAATCTCATATTTTGTTGCACCAACAACTTCATTCCATGTCAGCGTAACTGCGGTTTCTTCAGGTACAGCTTTCAGCGTTGTTGGTACATTTAATTGGGTCGAGGCGGTTACAATCTCACTCCAGCTACCAATGCCGGCAGCATTTTTCGCACGAATGCGGAAGGTATGCTCTGTATTGGCTAGAAGTGCTGTTTTGGTATAAGCCAGAGCCGTTACAGCGACTATTTTACCGTCAATTTCCAGATCATATCCTGTTGCTCCCGTAACTGCATTCCACTTCATAGCAATGGCTACTGTTGTTGCAGAATTCATACTCAATCCGGTCACACTGCCTGGTATAGTGCTTTGATTCAAGACCGTAGACCAAGCGCTGCTGTTCTTATCCGTTAATGCACGCACACGATAGGTGTGCGATGTTCCTGCAAGCAAATTACTATGAACATATGAGGGATCGGTTACTGTAGAAACAATTGTTCCATCTGCCTCAATTTCATATTTAGTTGCATCTTTAATATCAAGCCAATTCAAAGCAATAGCTGTTTCCTCTGATGTTGCTTTCAGAGCAGGTGTGTTTAACTGGGTTGTAACATCTGTTACATCTCCCCAAGCTCCAGCCCCAGCAGTATTTTTGGAACGAATACGGAATGTATGATCCGTATTGGCGATAAGTCCCGTTTTGGTGTAAACCACTCCACTAACAGGTACCACCGTGCCATCAATTTCAAGGTCATATCCCGTCGCTCCTGAGACTGCGTTCCACTTCAGAGCAACAGCTGTGTTCGTTACACTTGTTACCGTTAGCCCGGTCACAGAACCAGGCAACGTATTTTGTGTCAAGACCGCAGTCCAAGCTCCAACATTGGTTTCGGTCAGAGCGCGTACGCGGTATTTATGTGCTGTTCCAGCTATCAGATTATTGTGAGTATAAGTAGGCACCTTAACAGTACCCACTAAGACTCCGTCCGCTTCAATCTCATATTTGGTTGCATCTTTAACTTCAGGCCATGTCAAGGTGACCGCTTGTTCCTCAGAAGAAGCCTTTAGCACAGGTGTGTTAAGTAAAGTTGTGCCATCTACAATCTCACTCCATATACTTGCACCTGCTGTATTTTTAGAACGAATACGGAACGTGTGATCCGTATTTGTCACAAGCCCACTCTTCGTATAAGCTACTCCCGTTACTGGTACAACTGTACCATCGATCTCAAGATCATATCCTGTTGCTCCCGTTACTGCCGTCCATTTTAAGGCAATGGCTACATTGGTAACAGAGCTAATACTTAAACCAGTAACCGAAGCAGGTATCGTATTTTGCGTCAGCACCGCAGTCCAGGCACCTGTATTAGAGTCCGTCAGTGCACGTACACGATATTTATGCGCCGTTCCTGGAAGCAAACTAGTGTGCACATGTTTCGGTTCGCTAATTGTACCAGTAACGACTCCATCTGCTTCAATCTCATACTTGGTTGCATCTGCTACATCAGCCCATGTCAATGTAATCGCAGTCTCTTCCGAGGAAGCTTTTAAAACAGGGGTATTCAATAACGTTGTACCACTTACCTCATCACTCCATGCTCCGGCACCTGCCACATTTTTGGAGCGAACGCGGAACGTATGATTCGTATTGGCTGCAAGACCTGTCTTGTTGTAGGTTAATCCACTTACAGCTACTACCGTGCCATCAATTTCAAGCTCATAACCTGTTGCTCCGGTTACAGCATTCCATTTCAAAGCCATTGTTGTGTTCGTTACAGAGGTAATACCCAGTCCAGTAACTGAACCTGGTAGTGTATTTTGATTTAAGACAGCAGTCCAAGCCCCGTTGTTTGTATCTGTCAGTGCTCGTACACGATACTTATGCGCTGTTCCTGGCTGAAGACTTGAATGTACATACTTCGGCTCATTAACTGTTGCAACAATTGAGCCATCTGCTTCAATCTCATACTTGATCGCATCTGATACATCTGCCCATGTTACTGTAATAGCAGTCTCTTCCGAGGAAGCTTTTAAAACAGGGGTATTTAACAATGTCGTACCATCAATGAGATCACTCCATGCTCCGGCACCTGCCGTATTTTTAGAGCGAACCCGGAACGTATGATTCGTATTGGCTGTAAGACCTGTCTTGTTGTATGTTAATCCACTTACAGGTACTACCGTGCCATCAATCTCCAAGTCGTAGCCCGTTGCTCCAATTACGGCATTCCACTTAAGCGCGATAGCGACATTGGTTGCAGAGGTTACACTCAATCCTGTGACTGAACCCGGTAAAGTATTCTGAGTGAGAAGTGCAGTCCAAGGGCTAACGTTCATCTCCGTCAGGGCTCGTACACGATACTTATGCGTTGTTCCTGGAGTCAAACTCTCGTGCGTATAGACTGGCGTCGTAACCGTAGCTACAACAATACCATCTGCCTCCACTTCATATTTGGTTGCATCTGTAACATCTGCCCAAGTTACTGTAATTGCATCTTCTTGGGAAGATGCTTTCAGAACAGGCGTATTGAGTTGAGTCGTGCCACTTACTACCTCACTCCACACACCCACACCTGCCGTATTCTTGGAACGGATACGGAACGTATGGTCCGTATTCGCTGCAAGACCACTCTTCGTAAATGTTAAACCAGTAACTGAAACTACCACTCCATCAATCTCCAAGTCATATCCAGAGCTACCGGTCACTGCACTCCATTTCAATGAAATTGCAGCATTCGTTGTGGATGCTATATTGAGACCTGATACTATTGCAGGCAATGTACTCTGTGTCAGGACAGCTGTCCAAGCACTTGTGTTATTGTCAGTAGCTACACGAACACGATATTTATGAGAAGTACCTGGTAATATATTTTCGTGTGTGTAGTTTGATTCACTTACATTCGCAACAATTACACCATCTGCTTCAACTTCATATGCAGTAGCATCTGGTATGGATGTCCACGTCAATGTGATTGCTGTTTCCTCAGAGGATGCCTTCAATACAGGCAGATTAAATTGCGTACGACCTGTTACTATTTCGCTCCAGGCTCCTGCACCTGCAACGTTCTTCGAACGAATACGGAAAGTGTGCTCCGTGTTTCCGGCGAGTCCACTCTTCGTATAACTTGTAGCTGCCAAAGAAATCGGAGTGCCGTCAATTTCCAGATCGTAGCCTGTAGCACCGGTAACCGCATTCCATTTTACCGTAATGGCTACATTGGTGACTGCACTCACATTCAATCCACCGACAGAGCCAGGCAAGGTATTTTGCGTTACTACTGGTGTCCAAGCACTTGTATTGGTCTCATTGATTGCCCGCACACGATATTTATGCGCTGTGCCTGGTGCCAAATTGGTGTGGTTAAAGATTGGGTCTTCTAAACCTGAAGAAACAACTCCATCTGCTTCAATCTCATACGAAGTTGCACCTTCAATTGGAGCCCATACAAGCACAACTTCCTCTGCCGTGGCATTAGACTGAACTACAGGTGTGCTCAATTGAGTGGTGCCCGTTACTGGATCACTCCAACTTCCTACCCCACCTGAATTTTTGGATCTGATTCTGAAGGTATATTCTGTATTGGCTGCAAGTCCAGTCTTGTTGTATGTTGTTCCTGTTACCGCAACAACCGCCCCATTGATCTCCAGATCATATCCTGTGGCCCCCTTAACAGCAGTCCAGGATACAGACAATTTATTCAATGTAGCATCTGTAATTTTCAAACCATCTGCACGGTTAGGTACTGTTAATTGACTTAGTGGTTTACTCCATGAACTCTCATTGTCAGTTGAGAATGCTTTCAGCACATAGGTATGTGTTGAATTGGCCTCCAAATCGTCATGCTCATATGAGTTCACATTGCCCAATTCAATAGGTTCTCCTCCGTCAATTCGCAATTGATATCGATCTGCAAATTCAACCGATTTCCAATTCAATGTATTCTTTCCCTCTTCGCCTTTTACGGTTAAGATCGGTTTTTCAAGCAAAGTTCTCAGCGAGTATGGAACACTCCACTCACCTACACCTCTTTGATTAATACCACGTACTCTGTAAGTATAGTTCGTATTATTTTTATAAGGGCTACTTGTATAGTTCAGACCATAAAATGGACCTTTAGTTACTCCATTTTCTTCAATCTCATACTGAACTGCTTGTTGTGCAGCTGACCAGTTAAGGTTGATCGTCGCATCATTCGCAGTGGCTACCAGGCCAGTTGGAATAGCAGGAACCGTAGTAATTGGCTCCTTTGTTCCCGACTCCTTAACAAAGCTGAATGATTCTGCCTTGCGTGTGTAATATGGATTAAGGTTGGATACAAAATCTACCACAGCACCTGTATCCGCACTAATCACCAAACTCAGTTGAGAGGCTTCATAACTTTGTACATATCTGGGTGTTTCCATACCAAATTCATCGACTCTGGAAATGTCCCAAACACCTACATTCGTACCTGATTGTCTATATTCCATGGTACTGTAATATTCCCACACCTCGGAAAAGTCAACGATAAATGCGTTAGTTACTTGCCCAGTATAGGTAGAAGTATATTTACCAAAGGTAACATTGGTCATATCTTCAACAGTTCCTCTAATAGACTGACTTCTTGAGAAGGAATACCCTGTTGCTGAAAAGCTGTATGATCTGCCCCAACCCAAATCAACCGGTTTCTGATTCACCATCAGATTTCCATTCTGTTCTGATAATACAAAACGATAATCATTACTGGATGCAATAATTCTATTACTCGTTGCGGCATCTGCCCGGTTCCCCCCGTACACGCCAAACTGTCCGAATACCAGCATGAATACTAGTAGACGGACGGTCCATAAGTAAAATCCATTTTTTCTTTTTCCTGCGACCACTTTTGTTCTCCCCTTCAACAGATATGTTGTGCCACTCCCTATGCTGTCACCTGTGGTGAACGGCAAAACTATCTATTCTGCGCGAGAAAACCAATTCCTCTTTTTTACATGTAAAAAATTTCTTATTACGCTTTCATTTATAATTTCATCAAACAACTATATTTCAAACGGAATAAATGGAATGGAGACACGCATTAACGTACCAATGATTAATAAAGGAACATATTTTCCTGTCTAGGATCTTGCCAGTGTCAGCGTGTAAATCTCGACCGGAATCTCCATGTGGAAGCCAGCATTAAGAATAACCCGGCCACAAGCGTCCAAGGTGCTGCCTGTTGTATAGATATCATCAATCAGCAGTAACTGTATGGGTTTGGCATGCGATATGCCCATATGTGTTGGCAGATGAGATCCCTTGTATAACTCTTCAATTAACTTCGTGCCATCCGGGTTGATGGAAAAAGCGTTCTTCATCGTTTCAATACGCTCACCGCGTGATTTGAAGCTTTGTTTGGTGGTGTTGATCTGGCGCTGCAACAGATCCACGATGGGTAGGCGGCAGGCGGTGGCGAGCCCAGCAGCCAGCCGCTCCGCCTGATTGAAGCCACGTTCGGCAAGCCGCTCGCTGCTCACCGGGACATAGGTGACCGCGTCAGGCCGCCATTGTGGCTTCATTTGTTGAGCATGTGTGGCGGAATGAGCCACGGGGGCTGGGGGTTCTTTTGCCAAAGCAGAATTCTGCTCCTCTCTCATCGCTTGAAAGGCTTGAATCAACAGCGCGGTTAGGAGCGGCGCGTATCTTTCGTGGCCTCGAAATTTGTACATTCCAATCCATTCTCTCATAAGAGCGTTGTATTGTACGGCGCTGCGGTTGGCGATAAAAGAACGGTTTTGCATATGTGGACGAGCACAGTCCGGGCACCCAACATCCCGACCACAACGCAGACAGCGGATAGAACGAATCCATGGAATCTGTTTCACACAACGTGGGCATATGCCTGGATAGGTAGAAGACAGAATCGCTCGAGTCCCACATGTCAGACAAGTCGCTCCCGGCGGGGCGAGCAGGTGATGAAGACGCTGGGTCAGTTGCTGTGCATGATCGGTTATGTTGCTGAGCCAGTTGAACATAGGGGGCATACCTCCAGTCTCGGGAATGTATTGTGAAATGCGGATACGAACTGGGCAGATGACAATTATGTCTTGGATGGTGGATGCAGGTAACCTTTGCGACGAGCGATGGTGTTCATTTTCCGAATCTGGGCAACGGCCTTCACCTGTGAACGTGTCCGACGAGATGATGCAAAAACCACTCTACCCGCCGGGTCATCCATGGAACGCCCTGCTCTACCCGCCATCTGGACCAGAGAAGCTTCATCAAAGAGACCATTGTCTGCATCCAATATAAAAACATCACTGCGCGGAATGGTCACGCCACGCTCCAGAATTGTTGTCGTTACGAGCAAACGAATTTTACGTTCACGAAAGGCTATAACTTTGCTAGCGCGGTCAGGGTCCTGAGATGAAGTTCCTTCGATATAGATTCCGGGAAAGGTACGACGCATTAGATTCACAAACGCCTCAATCTGGGCAATGCGTGTTACAAAGACAAATACCTGAGCGTCACGCTTCAATGAAATTTGGATGTTAGTCCTCAAGGCAGAAGGAAGATTTCGTTTCTTAATACATTCAGCAACGGTAACCATTTTGATCAATCTTGGCACGGGCAAAGGATGGCGGTGGAAACGTACTGGAACTTTGGCATGGGTTAGTTTCCCCTGTGCCGCTTCCCTCTGGAGCCGAGCAGGCGGTGTAGCAGACAGATAGACGAAATTCCCCTCCGGTTTACAGGAGGATGCCGCCGCGTGAGCGAGCATGGGATCGTTGTGATAAGGAAAAGCATCCAGTTCATCGATAATGACGAGATCGAATCCCTGGTAAAAACGCATCAGTTGATGTGTGGTCGCAAGCGTGAGCTGAGCGTCTTTCCAACGTTCGTCACTGCCTCCGTAAAGGGTAGCGAGCGAGGTGTCCGGAAAAGCTTTGGCCAGACGCGGGGCTAGCTCCAGCACCACGTCCCTGCGCGGCGTAGCGACCAGTGCTCGTCCACCACGATCCAATGTATGTTGGAGCAGTGGGAATATCATCTCGGTCTTGCCGGCCCCGGTCACGGCCCACAGCAAAAACCGCCCCGGCCCATCCCCTGCGGGCGGCCGGGCCAAAAACGCAAGCGCCGCGGCTGCTGCCGCGCTCTGCGCTGCGCTTAGCCCCCACCGGGCGAGCCCGCCGCCGGTGGGAGCCAAGGCCGTGCCACGCGGTGCTTCGCCGCGTCGTGGCACGGCCCCTTGCGCTGCACTGCGTAGCAGCAGCGCACAAGCACGGCTGCGCCCCAGCGCGAGGCAAGCCTCGCAGTAGGCGCACGCCGCCAGGCCGCAGGCAGCGCAGGGCACGCGCTGCCTGGCCCCGCTGCCACAACGGTGGCAGCGGGGCGCGCTCCGCGCGCGTCCAAGCCACGCGTGCTGACGGCGCGTGGCAGGCCCTTCGAGGGCGGCTGTGATACTCAGCCGCCCATGCAAGCGCGCGAGCTGCGCAGCCGCGCGCCACTCCCTTGGCGGCTGGGCGGTGTCCGCCAGCAACGCCTCCGCCTCGGCCGCCAGTAGTTGGCGGCCGCTGATCCGCTCAGCCAGCAGGGCCGCGTCCCGCTCCAGCTGAGCCCACTGCACGGCGGGATACGGCTCTGGCATCCCGCCTACCAACGCACCACGCGCAGCGGCACTCCCCGCTTTGCCTGCTATACCTTTTCTGGCCTCTGTTTCCCCTGAGGCCAGTTCATACATATCCAGCTTCCGTGCAAGGTAGCTCTGCCATTCGTGCTGGCCCCACTGATCCATACCTCGCTCCATCTCAAAATGTTCAACCAACCAGGATGCCTGACTTAACGGTAACGCCTTGTCTAACAGCAACCAGCGCAGCACATGTCGCCCACTTCCTCCCTCCAGCCACCAAGCCACATCCACTCGAATGTCGAGGGACAAGATCATACTCCACCCTTCCCCTACACGGCACACATATAAGGCAACCTTCATTTACTCTCCTCCTCCATCACACTTTCTCCCGAACGCAAAAAAAGCACATGCCAACCCGGCTGTTCGCCGGAGCATGTGCTTCATGTCCATATTCCATCTTCTTATGATTAATCTACTTATCACTATACCAATTGAATCTCTACATCACAAGGTTAGTCACACAACATGATCCATCATACTATTCTGCTAATAACCAGAATCTTTCTAAAAATGGCGAAACTTTTTCCAATCTGAATCGTCTATACTTTTAAATTAAGAGTTCTGACTTCGAAAAGTTTATTTTAATACTCATGAACTCGTCAAAACCCAGACAATAACCATAGATTGCATAAAAACCCATTTTTAATTTAAAAGCAGACTTGGCTACAATTACAAAAAAAGACTACAGCTTCTGCTGTAATCTTTTCACTGTAGATCTGCGAAATGTTAATCCCATTTCCGTTCACACCCTGATTTATTGCTCTGACTCACGCAAATCAATCAGGCGAAACGTGTGATCGGTCTGTGCTACCCGTTCAATATCGGCAGGGACAGCAGGCAGATAAGATGTCTCCATGCCTTGCCTTTGCATAAGCTTTTCAATAATCGTAATCGTTTCCGCTTCTGTACGATCAGCAACAACGGTTAATCTGAAGCTCTTACCACGGTATAATAATTCCCGGCAAAGTTCTCTTACAATGCCTTCGATCCGCCCTGCCTGATTGGAAGGGATGAGCAGGATCTGCTCGAAACCTTCAGACTCCGGACGGGAAAGATGGCGCTGGTGCATGGCATGAACGGCCATTGCCGCCAGGAAGTATATGAGCAGAATCATAGTCAGATGAGCAACCATGGCAACTGCACCTCCTCGGAAGGTCATGCTCACCCATGGCGAACATCCCTGTATACAACAAGTATATGCTGTACTTCCTGAAGGGTTACACTTGCATTTCCTATCACTCATATTCCACGCTGATCGACACCGGACGAAGAAAGACAGGCCAGGTCATTCATTCACACCTAAGCTTGAACATATGTTCCGCACGACCTTGCACTTTGCTCATTTGCAGTGATAAAGTCCATTAACCCGCAGACCAATCCAACATTCTGGAAAGGGCGCGAGTGAACACCAATCTATACTTCGTCTAGGTTGAATCAACCAATGGACTGACTTACCGTAAGAATACTGCTTTACGAAAAATATAAGGTATTAGAGCGTAACCCAACCATATTTGATCGAATTGATAACAGCTTGCGTACGGTCGTCCACTTCCATCTTCTGCAGAATACTGCTGACATGGTTTTTTACTGTTTTTTCACTGATGAACAGGAATTCACCAATCATTTTATTGCTCTTACCTTCTGCCATCAAGCGAAGCACTTCAGCCTCACGACGTGTGAGCGGGTTATTGTCGCCAGCGACAAATTTAACACCTGCTTCCTTCGAAGCTCCTTCACTCATTGCCCCTGTTTCATTAAGATACGTCATACGACGTAGCTGCATGATCAGTTTGCCTGTTACTTTCGGATGTATGAACGCATGTCCTTCATGCACGGAACGAATCGCATTGATCAGAGACTCGGCCTCCATATCCTTCAGCAAATATCCGTTAGCCCCTTTACGAAGCGTCTCAAACACATAACTTTCATCATCATGAATGGACAAGATAATTACTTTGACATCAGGGAACAGCTCACGCAATTTCTCCGTGGCCTCAACCCCGTTTTCGATTGGCATGTTGATATCCATCAAAACGATATCAGGTTTATCCTGATTGCAGAATTCGAGCACTTGAATACCATCGCCGCATTCCCCGATGACCTCAATGTCGTCCTCCATATTTAAAATGCGTTTCAGTCCCTCACGGAACAGCTGATGATCATCAGCCAAAAGAACTTTAATCGATGCTTTACCAGTATCACGGTTTTCCATCATCCTGCTACTCCTTTCCCTTATCCACGTTTGTCGGGATATGAATCACTATTTTGGTTCCTTGATTTTCTCCGGATTCAATCTCTATTCTTCCTTCTAACAGTTCAACCCGTTCTCTCATCCCAATCAGACCGAAGTGGGTATGATCCTTGCTTTTCTTCGCAAGAAGCTCCGGTTTGAACCCAAGCCCATTGTCCTGAACGACAATTTTGACGAGCTGAGCCTGGTATGTAATTTCCACTACAACATATGTGGGATAAGCATGCTTTGCAGCATTCGACAGACCTTCCTGCACGAGGCGGTAGATTGCAGCCTCCATGGCTGAAGATAAACGATGTTCCTTACCTCTTGTTTCAAAAAGCGACCGGATTTTCGTTTTTACCTCAAAATCCTGCACATACTTCCGAAGCGTTGGAATCAGTCCCAGATCATCCAGTGCCATAGGACGCAGATTGAAAATAACTTTTCTCATTTCTTCAAGACTGGAACGAACCTGGCCTTTCAAATCTACTATTTCGGCCTGGACCATCTTAAAATCCTGCTTAATGAGCATTCTTTCTACAATTTCCGTCCTAAGCACTAGATTGGCGAGCATCTGGGCAGGCCCGTCATGAATTTCACGAGCAATACGTTTCCGCTCTTCTTCCTGGGCCAAAATTATTTTCAAACCAATCATTTGTCGATTTTTGGCATTTTCAATGATCCGGGTCACTTGACCTAGTTCACCTGACAGGTATTCGAGTACAACACCCATCTGCGAACCGATGGTCTCGGCACGCTCCACAGAAGCTTCCACATTTTTGGCACGCTTCTGTAGGTCATCCCGACGGGCCTTCAGATACATTTCCTTCTCACGATAAATCATCAGATCCAGCTGCAGCTGTGTTGCTTTCTCATATGCCTGCTTGATATCATGCTCGGAATAACGGACAAAGTCGCGGCTAACCTCAGTCAGCCGGATCCGGGAACGGCGGTAGTTCAGCTCCAACTGATCTACTTTCTCGATCGTTTCCGCCGTCTCCTTCAACACCGACTTCAACTCCTCGTTGAGTGTTTTTAGCTCATCGCGAGTCGAGTCCATGATTTCGAACATTTGATATTTGCTGTTTTCCATGACTTGTATGGCGTTTTTAATGACGCGGTCTATGGCATCGGCTTGTAAATCCACGTTTGTTCGACTCCATTTCTATCGTTTCCGGTATATATCATACCATATCACGATGAGATGGTAACGGTCTTCGTTTTCTGTTCCCATTTTACAGTGAGACCAAGTTGCTCGGAAACGAGTCTGAGCGGGACTAAAGTCCTACCACCCATTACGTATGGTGCAACAGTTGCGCTCTGTCTTTTACCATTCAGAATGAATTCTTTCTGCCCTACAACCAGATCAATCAGCTTGCCACCACGTAATACCGTGATTCGCTGATTTTTGCTATCCCAGCTTGCCTGACCACCAAAAGCGTCCAAAACATGTTTGATTGGCACATACGTTGTACCATTTTTCAGGACCGGTGCTGCATCAATCACTTTTTTCGTTCCGTTCACCGTCATCGATTTCTGTCCAAGCACAAGCGAAGCTATTCCCGTAGGCAATCCGACTTCACTGGACTTGGAAGGCATCGTGAATGCGATGTTGTCAAAAGCAACCGTACCTGATTTCGCACGCTCATCCTGACCTTCCTCTACGTTCACCACATAGACCCGCTTCAGCTTCGCCGGATAGGAGATGTTCAGTCCGTTCAGGTCCACACTCAGCTTCTTCCACCCGTTCCAGTCAATTGCCTTGGCGAGATCGGCATATACCGTTTTGCCATTGGCATCCGTAAATTCGGCACGTAACCAGTTCAGGCTTTTATCTCCCATAACATCCATTGACATCGATGTAGCTGCAGCAGATACCTCTCTACCGGTAGAGCCATTCAGTTGTGCATAAGCGTACATTTTGCCTGTTCCAGCAGTCATATCATAACCGAGTTGCAGTACATTGGAGCCGGCTTTTTCACCAGTTCCTGCTGTGACTGTTGCCGTACCAGTTACACCCGCTGCGTTCGTCGTGAAGTTAATCGGATAATTCACGTTTTCGAAGTTCTCCCAGATCGTTTCACTTGCAGAAGCCGAGAGTACTACGACTGTGCTGTAACCATCATAACGACCAATCGCATATCCTACTTGTGCACCAGAATTAACGGAAGATACGGTTAATTGGTCAGCAGTAACTTTACCTTTGAACCCGATAAATTCCCATGTCAGCGAGTCTGCCGGAACCGTAACACTTTGTCCGCTCTTCGTTGTTGCCGTTACAGGAATGGACATCGTTGTGCCTGCTTGGAGCGAACCGAGACCCGATCCTGCTGTCAGGGAAGCCAATTCACTTCCACCCATTACCGATACTTTAATAGAAGATGAAGCTCCATTGCTCGTTGCCGTCAGCGTTGCTGTGCCTGGCTTCACGCCTTTGATCGTGCCGTTGCTGACACTCACGATGCCGTTGTTGCTGGACTTCCAGGACATGCTGATATCGCCTGTTGCGATCGGGTTGTAGTAGGTGTCATATCCTTTGGCTGTGTACTTGCCCTCTTGCCCCACCAGCAACGTTTGGCTGCCACTCACGGCAAAGCCCTTCAGTTTACCTACAGGAGCCGTAGAGAACACACCTAGCGTGTTTACAACCTGACGTTGCTCGGTGCCATACTCTGTGTTGAACGTCAGACCAGCGGTTTGCTCACCCAACGGACGGGTTACCATGGTTGTGGAGCCGCCTCCGTCCAGGTTCATGCCTTTCCAGACACCCACACTTGTCATAAAGGATTGCAGTTCCGTCAGCGACATCCCGCTGCTGTTACTGTTTTTCTCCGCTGCAATGATATAGACATACCGACCATCCTGAGAGTATCCTACTGCCGTTCTTGCACGAATGCCACCGATGCCGGAAGATGCGATATCACGGGAAAAGGAAGCTGCCTTTCCACCGTTCACCAAAATGGTATGACCGCCAATCATCATCTCCAGGTTACTCGGATCAACCGATTGCCCGGTTGTTTTGGCTTTTAGCTTGTAATCCGCATCCAAGGTTTGCCCAACGGATAGATGGCTCATGATCCATGTCGCCGCTGTTCCATGCGCACGCAAAATGTACCCATCCTTCGGCACCGTCATGTTTAGCGCTTTTTTATCCGAGATTTGGGTAACTACTCCGTTCTGCACGAGTACCTCTGTCGGCGTTGTGGAAGGGTCATTTGGACGTTTGGTGGATGTCCATGCAGGTGTATAAATATACATCGAGTTGGCATGACTATATTTCACCGCGCCCGACTCTACCGTATAATCCTCTTTATTTATCCCACGCAAAGCAAAAGTTGAACCATCCTGCGCCTTCACTGTTCCGTCAAAAGAATACTCATCGATCATCGGTTTGCCATCCTTGGTCACCGTGAGGGCATACATGCCTGACAGTTCGGAAGGTGTGGAGACCAGAACGCCATCGGAGACCTGTCCACCAATTGGCGAGAGTTCCCCGGATACATTGAAGTAATCGCCATTTACAGCAGCTACTGCACCATTTTCCTTGGCCATGGCACCTGTGCTCTGTTTACTGTTCAGATTACCGCCCTTGCCTGTCATTACATCCAGCTTCACATACGGGTTCTGCAGATCCACCTGGACTACATCCGCCAGTACGTTGACCTTGGAACCGGAACGTGTTGTTGTATATCTGTATTTCATGAGCTTCGCACCCGAAGTCAGAATTTCTTCACTCAACTTGCTTGTATTTGTAGATGCTGCATCGGCCACCGATTGCCACGAAGTGCCTGACCACATCTGCCCACCTGCGCTCATCACCGGTGCAATCCAGATCACACCCGCCAGCGTCACAATCGCCCATTTCTTCACCTTACTGCCCTTAACGTCTTCCAGCTGTTTCTCATGTTTCCCCAGCATGTCTGAAACGTCTCTCCCATCTTGTATATCAATCTTAGACATCACGAACACTGCCAAGTAGGCAGCCGATAGCGAGATCTCTAGTATACTCTTCTATTAATAGACTGCTTTTTGTGGAAAAAGTTACGCCCCCAGCTAACTTTGAGGGGATTCTTGGCAAAAAGAAACCCATGTATGCAATTAGCTACTCATACATGGGAATTTATCTGTATACTGATATTCGTTATATTTTCAATTTAACTCTGGGAAATGAATTTCGGGTAACATTCGGTTGGGGTCCTCTTCGTTCTCACTAATGTCATGATCATAACTATAATTCCAGTGCCCATTGGCGTAATCGAGGTAGATCAGCGCCTCATATATAGAATGGTTCTGCTCTATGTTCTCTGAGATGTAGCTCCATTCCAAGGTTGCATGAACAACAGCTTGGTTCTCCCCAAGAAACACGACTCGTTCATTAGACATATGATACGTAGTGTCTCCATACTCAAAGGAAGCTCTTGTAATGTGCTCCCATGTTCTCCATTCATCAACTGCATTTGCGTTCATTCGTTCAATATCAAATGGCGAAGTATATTTATACGTTAAATCAAAGTCTTTCTGATTAAACGCTCTATAATATTGCCTGAGGTCAGATAGGACATTTTGTTGCTTCTCATTAAAATTCTCTTTTATCGTATGTACAGATTTATCGATATCTTCTGGAAGCGTAGTATTACTGGAAAGATATCGATCCTGAAGTATTTTCCACCGATTGTTCTCCTTTATAATTCGAAACACGACCTCATGTTGGTCATTTATTACCTGATTATTATGGATATATGTAACATACAATAATGCCTGGTTCGCAGATTCGTATGTAATGCTTGTTATATCTATACTGTAAATTCGATCAGGGATTTCGCTCACTTGGGGTGCAGTCTTACTATCCGTCAGATAGGATCTCTGCATATGATCTGAAGCAAGTAATTTCACAGTGAAAGCTCTATCATATGTTGTTATCAAATCAAGTATCTCTTTCTCTTGACCATACCCATACTCTACCATCCAAGCCGTGTTCGACTTTTGATCATACTTAACCGAGTGCTTGGTTAACCAGGCGGCATAACGGATAGGCAAATAGAATTTCCCATCAATTTGAATACCCGGCCTTTGTAATTCGTAATAATCTCCCAATCCACTAATGTAACCATCATCCGGTAGGAAGATAAATTTTGATTTCCCGATCTTGACTGAAATCTCTCGATCTACCACTGAGTAATCCGCTTGGTACCCCATTAGTTGAATAAACTCTCGAAATGGAACATACACCGTTCCTGATTTTGTCATCAGTTTGATGTCTGTAGGCTTTTCATTAACGTACAGTTGTATGGATTCTTTATTATTTTGAGCATAAGCCAGTGAAGGTATAGATATTAATCCCAGAATGAGGACAAATACTAGCATTTTTTTAAGCAAATTTACACCCTCTATCCATGAAATTTATGACTTTATAATATAAAAAAGCGAAACCAACCAGTTGAACTTATTCCCCTGATCGATTTCGCTTCACTAAGATAAAAGAGCTAATTACTATTATAGATATCCTAACTTGTCCAAAACCCGTTTCAACATCACTGCTGCCTGAGCGCGAGTCGCGTTCCCTTGGGGTTCGAATGTTCTCGCTGTCATGCCTTGAATAATTCCCTCCTGCACCGCTTTGGCAACAGAATCCTTGGACTGGATTTTGTTGCTGTCCTTGAACTTGGAAAGAGTGGTGGCAGCCGAAGATTGAAGAGAAACTGTTTTCCCACCGTAGTTCATCGCACGTACCATCATAAGTGCCATCTGCTCACGCGTAATGGGGCGATCCGGCTTAAAGGTACCATCGGTATTTCCTGTAATGATTCCCGCTTCAGCTGCAGCACCGATATAGGCACTTGTCACACTACCACTGCGAACGTCTTGGAAACGACTTGCTGCGGTAGGTTCTCCATTTAGTCCAAGACCTCTAGCAACCAATTCAGCAAATTCCGCACGTGTAATGTTCTCATTTGGTCGGTAGAAGGAACCAGCCGGTGTGCTAATAATCCATTTGGCTGAGAGTTCCTTAATGACCTCACTAGCCCAGTGTGACGCCGTATCCGGATAACTAACGATGTTGTTAACAGGGACTACCGACTGATTGCCATTCAGCTGTCCTCGGACAACCACACCACCTGTCGTATTTTTAAAGGAACTAGGTACATTGGATAACCTAAACGTAACTGGATCGATATACGTAAATCCGGATGTTACACTTGGGGTATTGGCAGCCAATTGCATGGCCAGTTGGCTTTTGATATTCTGATCCACACGTTGATCGCTTGTTCCGTTACCGGCATACAAATATACGTCCGTATAGTTGCCAAGCTTCTGTGCTCCTGCACCTGCAATCAAGCCTTCCATCGTCCCCGATGAAGACACTGGTACCGTCTCTAACTGAACGTATAAGGATGGAACTGCTGCTCCTGTCGTTGTACTTGTGTTTGACGTTCCTACACTCCGACTCATAGCCGCCATATCTAAATTAGACAGTGGCATCGTCCAGAGAAGATCGCCATATTTCACACCAATAGTACCTGTTCGATAACTTGCAGCAATCTGAGTCAGTGCATTGAATGGGAATCCAACATACGCAGCCGATTCACTGTCCGGAATCTCGAATACCACCGGCTGAGTCAATTTCCCGTTTGCTCCAGCGTATTCAAAGGACTGAATCAACTTGGTTGCATCCACGTTGAATTGACGAGTCGGGCGATTATAGTGGGACATCGCAGATACAGCAGAAGCCGTAGTGTTATTCATCACAAGTAAAGACTGACCATAGCTCGTTGCATCCAATTCCGACAACCAGGAAGGACGGTTTCCCGACTGATTATTGTTCGAACTATTATTCGTCTGTTGTAACGTAAGTGGACCAAATGCTGTTATCGTGACATTCGACGCATCCCGTAACGGCACTGCCCCAGGTACATAACTCACCGTTCCCGTCTGAGTAGCTGTCGATGTTACTGCTGAAGTATCCACTTTCAACGTCACCACAGAGCCAGAAGCTGAAGCAGACAATACAGTTGTGGTTGAATTACCAATCACTACACTGAACTGAGATGCTGTTAGTGCAGCCTGGGACTGGATTGAATCACGGAAATTAATCTGAACCGTGTCTCCCTGAAGCGTAGCCGACAGGATTTTGCCATTTCCATATGTGTACGTTACTGGAGTCAGATTGAGATATCCTGCTGGGTTATTGTTCAGATCCGTTAATCGCAATGCTCCAGGTACATATGATAACGATATATTTTGTGTATCCTTCACCGCTGAAGCCAGCGTTAACGTAACCAGATCATTTTCGATCTCAGAATCATTAACGAAGACTGGCTTACCATCGACCAGAACAGAATATTGGCTGTTGAGCGGTTTATTCGTCGTGTTCAGTGGTTCATTGTAACGCATCCATAACTTGTTACCACTCACCTCAGCACTCTTAAACTCAGGTGGTTTGGTATCAATTGAATTGCGGACATAGAAGCCGCTGAATCCAGCAAGAGCCTGTCCACGTGTATCTTTTACAGGCCATGAACCTGGCGTGTATGCGACCCGCACGACTTCACCATCCGTAATGGATCGACTAAGATTCAACGTCACCACAGAGCTGCCATTGATCGATATGCTATTGATGCCTACAGCATATTGATCCGCAGTTACACTGAATTGTCTTGCTGCATCACTTGAAGTGATATATACCGTCTCAGGGTAGTACAACGTAATAGTACTGTAATACACGTTACCTTCTCGTGGCTTGGACATGACAGAATCTAAACCGTTCTCCACATCTCTTGCGCCAAAAGCAGCCGCAGCATTGGAAGATTGATCTGTAAGACGATTACCTGTAGTACCGGGTGTATATGAAATCCGCACAACTTGTCCTACCGCTACACCCGTATCCAAGACAACATATACACTGTCACCTGAGATATAAGTGGAGCTAACATTCCTCTTTTCACCATTTACAGTTACAGCATAAGTACTACTCAGCGAATTAGTGCTGTACAGCCACTCATCATAAGTCAGGCGAATGGTGTTATTGCTATGCATCTTAGCATTTTTCAACACAGGTGCAGTTGTATCTGCACTTAATGTTTTAAAGGCCCATGATGTAGACCCATTAAGACCTGTAAATGTATTTCCTGCTTTATCACGAAACGTATTGGCTGGAATATCTACCACGTAATTTGTGTTGCTATCCAATGCGTTCGTAGGTGTAATAAGCAATTGTCTATTGTTTGCACTATTAATGACTGTCTTAGATGCAACGGTTGCTCCATTTGATTTTTTGAGCGTTACATTCTGAATGTAATTCGGATCAAGTTCTTTGTTGAACGTAACTGTTAAATTTCCCGTTAATGGTGCATTGGTAGTACCGTTTGCGGGAGATACAGTAGATACCATAAGGGACGTCGGATCGGATATGACATTGAATCCCCAAACATTCCCACTAATTGCACTGATATCATTCTCATTTCTATCCCTCAAAAAACCTTCTGGCATTACGATGTAATATGTAGTGTTGTTGTTCCAGTTATTCGTGGGAACGATCGTAATCGTATTTGTTCCAAAACCTGTAATTCGAGGTGTTCCTGCGTTTACTGGAATCTGCTCAAATACAGTACCACCAACTCTTCCCTGATAAATAATGAGATTCCCTCTACCTGCGGTTACCGGCTTATCGAAAGTCATCACTACCTTAGTTGAAGGAGATACCATTGCTGCGTTATCAGGAATTCTACTCACAAGGGAAGTTGAGCCTAGTCCCAGAGTGCTGAAGGTCCACTCTTTGTTAGTCAGTCCCGGAAATGGAGTATTGTCCGCGTAAACAAATGATTTATTATCTATCTCTACGTAGTATGTTGCTCCCGGTAGAACCTTGTCCTTGCCTAGTGTAATAGTCACTCGTAGGCCACTATCTAGCGCAGGCGTACTGTCTCCCGCATCCGGTGTCGTTGGGTCTGTAATCGGTGGTGTGGGATCAATTACAACTTGGTCACTGGATACCAGCACCGAACCCATCGTTGTATTATCATCCAAACGCTTAATCAAGATTGAACTTTGTGTACCCGGTGCCTTCTGAACAGATTTATCAAAATCAATAACGAATGGTACTGAACTATCCACATTCGTTCCTTTCACGGCAGGAACAGTGTTCGTTATTCCATTTGCACTTAATTCATTGGCCGCATATGCTCCCTGCTCGACTCCACTCCAACCCGTAAGCCAACCTTGAGCCGTCAGCATAACAATTAAGATTCCGAGCATGCCTTTTCTTGCAATTCTCTTCAATTCCACTGATCTTCCCCCTTATCTGCATTTCTTCTCCTGTCTGATGTACAGACCTCATTATGTATTTCGGTTAGAGAAGGGATTTCATTTAGTTATTTGGGGATTTATTCCATAATTTTTCCTTTGTCCATGACAAGGCAGTTAAATCGATGGAAGCACAAAAAAGCCCTTAATTCCTTAACGGAATCAAGGGCTTCATTACTATTACACCTAAATTACAGACCTGCTTGAGTTTTCAAAAGGTCTACTTTATCCACTTGTTCCCAAGGTACATCCAGATCTGTACGGCCGAAGTGACCATAAGCAGCCGTTTGTTTGTAGATTGGGCGACGCAGATCCAGCATACGAATAATGCCAGCCGGACGAAGATCAAAGTTGTTACGCACAAGCTCAACCAATTTCTCTTCGCTGACTTTGCCAGTTCCGTATGTATCCACGTTGATCGATACCGGGTTGGCTACACCAATCGCGTAAGCGAGCTGGATTTCAACTTTGTCTGCAAGACCTGCAGCTACAAGGTTTTTCGCTACGTAACGTGCCGCATATGCTGCGGAGCGGTCCACTTTTGTCGGATCTTTACCAGAGAACGCACCACCGCCATGACGTGCATAACCGCCGTAAGTATCTACGATGATTTTACGTCCAGTAAGGCCTGCATCTCCCTGAGGTCCGCCAATAACGAAGCGTCCTGTTGGGTTGATGAAATATTTAGTCTGCTCATCCAGCAATCCAGCTGGAACAACAGGCAAGATTACATGTTCTTTGATGTCTTTTTGGATCTGCTCCAGCGTAGTCTCCTCAGCGTGCTGAGTAGACACAACGATTGTATCCACACGTACCGGTTTGTCACCGTCGTATTCAATCGTTACTTGAGTTTTACCATCCGGACGAAGATATTCCAATGTACCGTTCTTACGCACTTCCGCCAGACGGCGTGCGATACGGTGGGACAGAGCGATTGGCAAAGGCATGAGTTCTGGTGTTTCGTTCGTTGCAAAACCGAACATCAGACCTTGGTCACCTGCACCAATGTTTTCTGTTTCACGAGCGACTTGTTCCGGGTCACGGTTCTCAAGCGCTGCGTTAACGCCTTGAGCAATATCAGCAGACTGCTCATTCAAAGAAGTCAGAACTGCACAAGTGTTATAATCAAAACCGAACTTGGCACGTGTATAGCCAATATCCTTAATTGTATTACGAACGATGGACGGAATGTCCACGTATTCAGAAGCTGAACTGATTTCACCGATGACAAGCACTAAGCCTGTGGCTACGGAAACTTCGCAAGCTACGCGAGCATTGGGATCGTTCGCCAGGAACGCATCCAATACGGCGTCTGAGATCTGATCGCAGATTTTATCCGGATGTCCTTCAGTTACAGACTCCGATGTAAATAGATGCCGGCCTTTAACAGACATGAAGTTTCAACCTCCCATAACTAGTAGTATGGCGATTGCCCGAACAAAACATGACAGCGATTCGTTCACTGTACCCTCGAAGCTTTCCAAAATGGAATAAGGACGCAGGGTCCGCAGTACCGAAGATAAGGATTTTTCAGGTAATTGCCTCAAACGAAAATCAACCTTTCCCTAGTGGAAAAGGTTGCATACCTCAAGTGCCATCTTAACGTATTTGTCAAGACGTGTCAAACGAAATGGGGTAAGGAAAATGCCCTATAAGTGCTGTTCTGCCTGGCGAATTAGCCTTTTGGTGATCTCTCCACCAACCGATCCATTCTCGCGGGAAGTCAGATGTCCCCACCCCTTGTATTGCCCATAAGAGTGATCACTCACTTCACCCAGTTCAGATCCAAATTCTGTATCCGCACCAGCTAAACCTCTGCCACCATAACCCACATTGAGACCAAACTCTGCAGCAATCTCATACTTCATCTGATCCAGCATTTGACGACTTTCGGGTACCACTTTGCGATTGCTTCTAGCCATGGTTCCTGCACCTCCATTAATTGATTGTCAACAGTTATAGAGTGAGCAGGAACAAGGTTAGCTAGCCGTATTAATGTTTGTTATAACTGGGTAATCTGAGCAAATGAAGAGTATGACTAATGAATAATTCCTTTAACAGCTACAAATCCTATTTCAGAGTATATCCACCACGAACCATTACGGTTAGGCTATATTTGTTTCCTTCCAATACCGTGATCCCCCGTCCATCCCTTGGAAAAGAGAGCAGGTGATTGGTCGGCGCTGCCTGTCCATTCGTCAGATCAATCCCGTCCGTCAGATCAGCTACGCCATTCGTACCTTCACTGACGATCACAGCTTTGCCGCTACGTACAATGAACTCTGCGCCAGACTTGCCGATCAGCTGTTGACCCGGCTTTACGGTTACGATCTCAACGGCTTCAGAAGCGCCCGAGACCAGTGGAGGAAGGGATGTGTCTCCACCTGTGCTACCGGAGTTTCCAGTTCCTGTAGAGCCGGTGTTGTTACCATTTCCAGCATTGCTGTCTGTTCCCGTATTGGTACTACCTCCTCCAGTCGGGATCTTACCGCCCAAAGCCTGTTGGATCTGCTGATCTACATAACTCTTGGTTACAACCGGATCATCTGCTGTTCCTGGCTGGCTTGTACCTGCACCGATGGCTGTATTGCTGTATACCGACCCAACCCAGACGCCAACACCAATGGCGAGCGCAGCGAGGGATACTTTCATATAAGGTTTCATGTGAATCATTTTCCTCCTCTGGTAATCTATTAACTTTAACTATAGAGAAAAAATAGACATGCGACAAGCAAAACCTCGCTTCCGTAGATGTGGAAGCGAGGTCTTAGCTTTAAAATATCTTAATTTGCGTACAAATTACCGATTATTATTGGGATTATTAGAACCCTCTTCCGGGAACTCCGGGATGATCGGTTCTTCTTTAGGCAGTTTGGATACATCGTAACTATAGCCTTGTTCTGCAAGACGAATTCGTTGACCTTCGAAAACATCATACAAGGCTACGCGATATGAGCCACCACGTATTTTATCAAATACCGTATCATCAATACTCCAGTTGAGCGTCTGATTAATACCTGTCTTCAGATCAGTTCCTGGTGTGAGCTCTTTATCAAACACTTTTCCTGACCCATCAGTTATAGACAGAATCAGCTTGTGTCCGTACTCTCCACTATCCACAGCTTCCTCCTGTGTTAAGGAGTAGATCATCTCGATCTGTACTGCCGTTCCACCTGTAAGGTAAGCTTTAATATTGCTGCCCGAGAATTTGAACGGATACAAGTCGATATCATTCAGAGAAGATAGAACAGATAATGATTTCGGCTGTACTTCAAATGACATGGCATTAACATAAGCCGTTGCATCACCTTCACCGGTTACAAATTTGTTGTCAGCAACCCCTTCACCTACAATCAGACGCATATCAGATAATGTTTTCACACTCTTCGGCACTTTGGCCCAGAACGTAACGATACTCTTCTGACCTGGTCCCGGTACACGGTTTGCCTGCTTAGCTGTTGCTTTGTAGTATTGACCATCTGCTGTTTTGTAGTATCCTACCAACTTCGCAAGGCCACTCTGACGTAGAGACTTATTCGTCATCTCGAATTCAGTGTATACAATATCGGACGAAGATCCCGGATACACATATGTTCTGCGTATGCCCAGCTCTGTTTCTTTATCTGCAGTTCCTTGAGTATAGGTTTTCCCTTCGCCTACATAAGAGAGGGGCTGAATTAAACCGGACGTACTAAGAGTAATCCAATCGTTCTTTTCTTCCTCACTTACTTTCTCCTGCAAAGTTAATTCCAGACGGCTCATATTGAGTTCAGATGGAATCTTCGTCAGGAGATAAGCTTCGGTGACCATACCAGAACCTAGTAACTTGCCGCCTTCTGCACGAATCAGCTTCGTATCTCCATCAATACGTGCAGAATCGATTGTGAACATCGCTTCCAGTTCTGGCAATTGAACTGTTTTGGCCGATGCATTACGGATGGTGACCTTGGCAGCAATAATATCACTGTCTGTCCATGGAAGCCGTTGTAAGGAGCCAACAGATACCCCGAATGTACCTTTACTATTCTTAATTACCGTTTCTGTTGTAAGTCCATCTCCACTTGTTACGGATTCAGGAATAGCATAGATGCCAACCGGATAGGAGAACTCAAAGCCACTCGTGCCTCCGCCAGATGTTTCCCCTTCTTTGCTCTCATCTTTGGTTGTAGGTGTCATCGCATATAATTTGATTTTACTGGTATCCCCATTCCCTTGGATCGTAGAGTTCAGTTTGATCGTTTTAGTCGCACCTGGCTTCAACTTCAGATCATCTAGCGCTTTCGTCTCGATCGGATAGGAAGTACCATCTTCTGTACGGATCTCTAATGCGTATTTGGGAACCTTAACTTCTTTTTTCCCTTGGTTCTTAAGGACCCACTGCATCGTTAGATCAAACTCTTCATCCTCACCACGGACACGAGCAGATTCCAATAGAGTCGATACAGGTTGTCCATCAATCGAGATGATATTCGGTTGATTCGCTGCTACGTTTACATTGGTTTGACTAGCTTCGGGCAACTGTAGTGCAGCAACTGGCAGAGCTGTCTTCTCTTCACCTTGTTCTTCCACTAGCAGTAATTCGGACTTTTCCAGTTTCAACGCTGTAGGCAAAGAAGCCATTAAATTTAACGTTTTGTTGGCCTGTGCCTGAATACTGACACCTGTACTATCCTTATCCGGGGTCAACGGATAATTCGAACCGCCCGGCGTACGTAGAATCCACTTGATGTTTGGATTATCCAATAGCTTATAACTGATATTATTCAGGTTCACGCCAACTTTGACGTATTGCTTCTTATTCTCACCTGGATACACTTTAATACCAGAGACTTTAACCTTGACGGCTGAATCACTCAGACGAACCGTCTTTGTTTTACCTACAGGTGTAGTGATGCTATATGATGCGGGAACATTGAATTTCCCCAGCGTGCTTTCATAATTGGGTTTGCTGAAATCCCATTTTACAATCAGGAAGTTCAGATCACTTAATTTCACTTCACGTCCAACCTTCATGACATAAGTGAGATCCACCGTAGAACCCGGTGATACCGTCTTCTTCTCTTGATCCTTGGCGATCAGCTTTGGAGAGAAGCTTGTTCCGCCTTTTGTTTTCACTTTGCTCCAATAATCGAGCATCATCATCGGTGTGCTGTCATTATTTTTATACGTCAGTGTATACGTCACCGTATTCCCATCGTCTTGAGACAAGATATTGACGTCGGTTAGCTTCACGGTACTCCGTGCAGTTACTTTGACCGCAGGCACCTTAGCCAGTGTATGTACGACTTTGTTCGTGGTTGTTGTCTGTTGCTTCTTTGTTGTTGCGCTGTTATTTGTAGCAGGTTTACCTGAGTTAGCTGGTGTACTTGCTGCAGCTACTAAACCTCCACTTGAACTGATGAATAACATACTAGTTATCAAAGTCGTTATGACCTTTTTATGATTCACTTCCAAACCTCCCATAAGTTGCTTGTTGCTATATAGTATAAACGTTTAGCAGGAGGAGAAAGTTACGATGTTGTTGGATTTATTACATAGCAATAGTTGCTTTTTTATTACTCTATTACCTGAACATTTCTAGTTGTTGTGAAGACTTCTGACTGTGAAGCTGGGATTCCATTGGCACGAATGAAACTAGAGTCCTTAACTTGAACCGCATATTCATCCGTGTAATCTGCTAGAAAAGTGACAATAATAATATTGCCCTCAACTACTGTGGTGTAATCGATCATGGGAATCAGTGTTGGGATGTTCAATTGGGACAGTTTCCTGATAATCAAGTCATTTGCATATAGTTCTTGATTAGTTGAATCAAGGTCTTGTGTAAATGGTATTTCGATCTGTTTGTTGATTTGGGGAATTTTTGTTCCAACTTCGAGTCTAACCTTCGGGGCCTCTGTATTCACTTGTGTGTTTCGTGTTGTAATGTACGTCCCTGACTGTGAAGCTGGGATTCCATTAGCCCGAATATACAAGGAGTCTCTAACTTGTACGGAATACTCGTCTGAGTATTCTACTAAAAAAGTTACAATTAATTTGTTGCCTTCGACAGCAGTAGTATAATCAATCATTGGAATCAGTGTTGGGATGTTCAATTTAGACAGTTGTCTGATTAACAAGTCATTTGCATATAGCTCTTGATCAGTTGTATCAAGGTCTTGTGTAAATGGAATTTCGATCTGTTTGTTAATTTGGGGAATTCTCGTTCCAACTTCGAGGCTTACTTTTGGAGCAACGACATTAACATCTTCTGCAAGTAATTCATAATTGGGTGAAATCTTACTCATAGAATATGTTCTTGCCATGCTTTCAGAGTTCTTCAGGATTATATAATCATCGTTATTGATAATTAATGAATCACTCGATGCGTTATCCGTATTAGCAGCAGCTGCAATTCCTCCACTTGAACTGATCAACAACATGCTTGCCAACAAAGTCATCATGACCTTTTTATGATCCACTTCCAAACCTCCCATAAGTTGCTTGTTGCTTTATAGTATAAACGTTTAGCAGGGAGAGAAAGTTACGATGTTGTTGGATTTTATAAGAGACTTTCTCTCTTAATTATTCTCTGTTATCTGAGTATTTTCTTGTATGTGTCTAATGGGATGCCCCTATGTCATCAAGAAACATAAATGATACAACTTTAACCTTAACTCAATGTTCATCGAGTACTCCATCAAAAAGTGATGACAATCTAATCCCAATCAATAGGTAATGTATGATTCATAATTGGAATCATTATAAGAAACTAGTTTTGATGCCAATGTTTAATCTCTAGAACTTAGGTTGCACTTTTTTTCTTCATCAATCTTGCACAAATAAGCACAAATGAAGATAACGATGTCTGCAAGTAAAGCTCACTTATTACAACGGAATATAAATAAAAAAGGACCAGAGAATAAATCCTCTGGTCCTTCCTTCAAAAATATTAGTTAGTGCTGATTGTTGTGTTTACAGCAACATTTTTGTTGTTGTGAACTACAGTAGCAGCAAATTGATCACCAGCAACATCATCATTACCAATGTTAACTTCAATCGAAGTACTAGTCACTAGGCTAGCAGTGTAAGTTTTAGCAACACCAGCTGTAGTGATAGTTACTTGATTATTAACAAGTGAAGTTACAGGTTGGCTCAGCGAAACTGTAAGTTTACCAGCTTCAGCATTTGCACCATTAGCAAATTCATAAGTAACAGCATTACCATTAGCTGGAAGTGCGTCTGCAGAAGTACCTGCCTCAGCTTTGTATGGCAAGCTAGTTTCATTAATAGCTGTAATCACATCTGCTTTTGTAGCATCTTCATTAATAGTAATCGTAGCACCGTTATTAGAAATTACTACTTTATCAGTTCCACCATTGGTTCTAGTGACAACAACATCAGCAATGTTGTTACCATTTGCACCTGCAGTGTTTGCAGCCAGTTTAATACCTGCAACATCAGCTGATGCAACAATTGCAGCTTTAGGAGCTGTAATTGCAGTTCCAGTTGCAATTGGGTTTGTTACACTTGCAGATGGAGCTGTAACAGTGTAAACGCTGGAATCAACAGCTTTAGTAGTTGTAGTTGCAGCTACAAGATACTTAGCATCTTTTACTTGAACAGAAATCGGCTTGTCAAGTGAAGATGTTTTTGTCAACAATACTTTTACTGTGTTACCAGTAACATCTGTAACTTCATAATCAGCAACTGGAGTCAATGCTGGAGTATTTGTTACAGACAAATCTTTAACAATGATATCATTTGCAATAGCATCTTGTGAAGTGTTAGCAATAAATCCTACGCTGTTTGTAAATGTAATTGTAAATTCTTGTCCTCCAGCAACTACTGCTCTAGTAGAAACTTCAGTTACACGAGGAGCTACAGCATTGTTAACTGTCATTGAAGCATTAGAAGACAAGTTAAGTTTGTTGTTTGAGTATGTCTCAACAGAGTTATTAGCAAACAGAGTTACAAGAGTTTGACCTGCTACTTCATCAGCAGTTTTCAATGTTACTTTGTTCTCATCAATGCTAACGGAAGCTGGGTACTTACCATCAATTTGGAAGTCGCTAACATTTGCAGATGCAACTACTTGGTTGAATGTCAACTCGAAAGTTTTAGCATCTTTTTGTACAGCGTTAGTCCATTTCAATTGGTTAGCAGCAGCATCTTTCAAGCTAGAAGCATCCAAGGATACTACTTGACCTGTTTTAGATTTCAATCCAGTTGCTACTACACCTTTAACGGATCCGTTCGGTCCGAATGTAACTTTAGTTCCATCGATGAACTCAGGGAACTGAAGTACTACGGATTTACCACCGTTAACTGCGTTTACGCTAACTTCAGTTGGAAGAGCGATGTTTTGAGCATTAGCACCGTTTTTCTCGAAGTTAATGTAGTAGTTACCTTTAGTGTTAACAGTTGCCAAGTCCATTTCGCGACCGAAGTTCAATGTTACTTTGCGAGCAGACTCATTGTAATCTGTAGAAGAGATGGAAGGGTTCGCAGTATCATTAGCTACGAATGTACCATTGAATTCTACCAATGTGTTTCTCAACGCTGTAGTGTCTTGAACATCAGCAACTTTCAAGTTATAAGTGCCAGTTGCAAGTGTGTTAAAGAAAGTAACATAGAAGATTTTGTTGGAAGAATCAGCTGCTACTACACTGTTTACTGGGATGACATCGTCACCTTTTTTAATAGTGAAGTATTTTTTATCAGCTGCACTTACAGCTTTGTCAAAACGAACTGTCAATGTGTTAGTACGATCTCCAAATGTAGTTTCAACTACTTGTGGACGAACCAAGTCAACAGTTGCATTGATTTTGTGTTCTTTCACAGCATTAACGTTACCGGAGTAGTCTTTAACTTCTACAAACAAAGTGGACTCATATCCTGGCAGACGGTTAGCTTGTGTGAATTGAACTTCATATACGTTAGAAGCAACTTGAGTTACTGTACCAGTTTTCTTAGTATCGCCAGACTTCCAGTAGAAGCTGTCGTTAGTTACAGAAGCTGGATCGATTTCTTCATCGAAAGTAACAGTTACTTTTTCAAGAGTAGCGGAGATTTCAGTCACTTTAGGACCTTCAGTATCAACAGCTACTGTGAAGTCAGTTGTTGCAGCCAAAGATTTCAAACCAGCGAAGTCTTCAACCAAAGAAGTTGTCAACTTGTGAGCACCTTCAGAGATCGAACCAGTGTAATCACGAAGGATTACTTCACGTTGGTTAGCACCTTGAGTTACAGAACCAACAAAAGCTTTGTCATCCAATTGGAAGTTGCTGCTTGTTGGAGCTACAACTGGCTCAGAGAAAGTTACTTTGATAACTTTAGTTCCCAGAGCTTTAACTTCTGCTACTGTAGGCAGAACATTGTCAGCAGATGTGAAGGAAACTTCACCTTGTGGCAATACTGTACCAGTAGAAGATTTCACGTTTTTAGCAACAACTTTGTAAGTTGTTCCTTGTACGAATTTGCTGGATTCATTCAGCAAGAGACGCGCTGTTTTACCGTCTTCCAACAAAGTGATCGATTTGATCCCTTTAGAGTTGGAATC
Organism: Paenibacillus sp. FSL R5-192; assembly: GCF_000517845.1. Classification (NCBI taxonomy): domain Bacteria; kingdom Bacillati; phylum Bacillota; class Bacilli; order Caryophanales; family Paenibacillaceae; genus Paenibacillus; species Paenibacillus sp. FSL R5-192. Next base: position 119,580 of record NZ_ASPR01000002.1, read on the forward strand.
GATGCTGTAGTTGTTTTTGTCAGTTGCAGTAGCTTTGTCTACTTTACCGTCAAAAGCAACGTCAACTTCTTTCAAGTTAACAGAAGAAGCGGATTGTACTTTAGTTGCAGCTTCTACAACATAAGTAACTTTTTCAGTGAAAGATTTTTCTTTGTAAGTAAATTTCACTTCAGTTTCTTTGTTAGCTTCAAGAGCTTTATCCAAAGTAACTTTTACAGTTTCGCCGTCGCTGATTTTGAATTCAACAACTTTTCCACCTTCAGTTACTGTGTAAGAAGTTACTTTCAAGCTTTGTGCTTCGTCAATTGCGTAAGCAGCGCCTACAAGCAATTCACGGGAAGCGTTAGCTGTGAAGTTAGTGTTTGCATCAACCAAACCAGCGTTGATTGCTGCTTGAACATAACCTTTAGCCCAAGCTGGAGCAGTGTTGTTTGTTTCAGCTGGGATTTCAAGATCCAATGCACGAGTCAGGATTGTAGCCATCTCGGACACAGTCACTTTACCGTTGAAGTCGAAGATTTTCTTCTCAACGTTTTTACCTTCCATGATACCAGCAGCAGTTACTGCTTCGATGTAAGGTACAGCCCAGTTTTTAGCTGTGTAGTTTTTGTCAGTGTAAGAAAGAGTTCCAGTGATCTCTTTCAGACCCAGCAATTTAGTGATAACTTTTGCAAACTCAGCGCGAGTCATGTCTTTGTCAAGACCTGCTGTACCATCCGGATAACCGTTGAAGATACCTTTTGCTTTCAATGCATCAAACTGTTGTTGCGGGGAAACTGCTGTGTCACCGAATGCTACAGATGCAAACATTGAGAATGCCATTGCTGTAGACAATGCTACGGATAAAATTTTCTTCATAACCTTTTTTTCTCCTCCTTGGGCGTTCATAACATTTGAATTTTCTTTAATAGGGTCGCTCGTATTCCTCATATATTGTTGCACCCCCTTTCCAGAGTTGTGAGCAAGTTAATATAAATGATGTCTGTGAGCATATCACAGAAACTTGTAAACTAGTTAATAAAGCAGAATCACACGTAAATAGAGTAGTTTCCTAATCCTACCTTACGTATTATACAATGGGTCTCTCGTGCCGTAAAGCAATTTTTTCTAAAAAATAGACAAGATTCTTCACGAGGTCATTCTTGGTAACAGGCCCAATGTTTTCGACTCTACACTTTAAACGCAGTAGATTTCAAAAAGTTGCGGATTGCACAAAAAAAGTTTTGATTTTTTTTATGTATAGGTCCAGTGCGGGTATTGAAGCCATTCAAAACCTTTTCAAACCGTTGATACAGCAGTGAATCTGGAATGGTGATCTCTGGTTTGTCTGTGCTACCAACGTTTATTTATACCCGCAACTTCAACCTATGAAGCGACAAAATTCACAAAAAATAAAATAAAAAAGCACCCCTATTGGGATGCTTTTCCTGCAGTTCTGGAAATATAAGTTATTTAATCTTCATCGCGAGTTCAATAATTTGAGCACGCATATTCGGATCACTGTTCAATCTCAGATACATATCGTCAATTGGTTGTCTGTTCTCACGGTACGTTTTCTCATGCTTCATCGTCGTGTGAGACCATTCAATCAACTCATTCTCAGCCAGAACCAGATTGTTATACGCATCATGGAAGCCAGTGGACTGTACAAGCCCTTCCATAACTTCCTGAGAGATCTCCTGAGTCTTGCGTGTATCTTCCAACTTTTTCTCCAGAATGACTGCCTGCTTCTCAAACTGTGTCTTTGCCTTCATGTAGCCCAACTGGGCTTTCGAATAAATCGGTTTCATAGCTAACTTCACCCTCTAGATCATTGTGTATTTACCGTTATTGTATCTTAAACTCTAGCAAATTACAAAAATAGTTATTGGTAAAAATTCTGTTTCTTCTATTATAAAAGTACTCTATGTCAATTCATTGACAGCCATGAAAAGGACCTGCCCCTTTAGAGTAAGGGACAGGTCCTTCCTAAATTGCATCGATGTATCAAATGAATTAACTCAAGGTTTTAGGGAAAACTTTGGTGCTCTTCTTGAGCAATTCTACTGCAATTTTACCCGCTTCTGCACGTGTCAGATTTCCTTTCGGGTTGAATGCAAACTGTTGCTTGCTCTGACCTGCTACTGTGACTGGAGATCCCTCCATAATTTTAGCCTTCGTAACCGCTTGTATCGCTGGTCTTGAATAAGCTTCCATGCTTCCTGAGTCAATAAAGGATTTGGCCAATGCACTAGTTAACTTACTATCATTGCTTGCTAACTTTAACTCAAGAGCTCTTGCGATCATTACAGCTGCTTGCTCACGTGTAAGAGGTTGATCTGGACCAAAGTTTCCGTCCGTAAGTCCTGATACAATACCTGCTCTGGCTGCCGTTTCAATACTTGCATAGTCCCACGTAAATGAACTTGTCCCTGCGCCTACATCTGTAAATGTAGGTTTATTATCCGAAGTAATCGGCAAGTTCAATCCTTTCACGAGAATGGTAGCAAATTCGCCACGGGATGCACGATCATCTGTTCCGAATTGTTCGAAACGAATCGGTTGCATGAAACCTTTGGCATACAGTGCATTCAGAATATTTCTAGCCCATCCATGATTCGTGATGTCGTTGTAACTTCTTCTTAATTTCATGACTTTATAATATCCGAACTGATCAAATGGCACAGTAACTGTGTGTTTCTTGGAATCCACTTCTCCACCAATTCGTTTCCACTCGCGTCCTGGTGTGTAATAGAAGACGGAAATAGTCGTTCCAGCATCATCTACTACATTTGAATCATAGGTCAGTGTCAATGTTCCACGCTGTGAAGGCTTGATTGTACGCTCCGCTGGTACCTTAACATCTCCGTATAGAGCGTCAGGTGTATACGGTCCGATACCATTCGTCGGCGCTTTATACGTTGTTGAATCTCTTGAACCATATTCGCCCAGACCACCGCTGACCCAATAAATATCAGAAATTGGACTGAAGTTCAATGTATCTCCTACAATGGCAGAAAATCTTCTGAAGTATTCTTCTTGTACATCGAAGTTGACTGGGTCACCCTCACCTCTCTCTGCACCTACGCCCATGACAGTACCATAATCATTGCGACGCTCTACAATACCATTATTGGGATCTGCGATACCAAAGAGAAGTTTATTGTCTGGATAAAATTTCTTGATTCCGCGAATATCAGTACTTTCCATAACTGTACCTTTCGGGAAACTCAATTCCAGCTTTTTATTAAAGGCTGAATACTTATTAGCTACTTTCGGAGCCATGTATTGGGAATCTATACCTGGACTTGTTGTGTAGAATACATCAATAGTGTCGGTGGTTGTTACACCATCACGGTTAATGGTTAGTTTAATTTTATTAGATTTGTCCGGCTTCAACCCTACATAATCCAGGACAAAGCGATCTGTCTCTACACCTTGCAGCTTCTGTGCAGGTTCTTTATCAATGATAACCCCTGTTGCACCTTCTGCTTCGATGTCAAAATGAACAAAGTTCTTATTTACAACTACACGATCACCTGAAGTCGGTTTAGGTGATAAAATACGGTATCCAGTTACTTCTTTAACAATTTCAAGTTTCTGACTGGTCTTCGCTCCCGTCCGATTGAAGAGGTCTAGTGTATAGATATACGTTCCTGGTGTATCCATTTTGAGATTACGCAGACGAATAACAAAGTCCTGTTGGCGACCTGCTCTGTCAACTGTAACAGTACCATTATCCAGTGCATACTGAGGATCAATCTTGGCATTGTCCCAACTTGCCGTGTTTCCATCTGGAATATCCTGATCGAATATCTTCTGAGTCCCCATGCTCAAACTCATCCGTGTCGCACCTGCTCCGCGAATGACAATATCAAAGTTCTTCAAGCTGGTGGTGATTTTATTATCAGCATACACAAACTCTGGTGACATATTGAACGCATCTTTGACCCATTGTGCATCCTGGTCTAATGGTTCAATAAATTCTGGTCGACCTTTCGTAATTGCAGGTTGGAAGTTTCGAATGTTCGAAATATTATTATCATTAATATAGATTCGAAGTTCCTTAGATACCTCTTTAAGTTGTCCGTTCTCATCCTTAGTTGTTCCTGTCAGCACAATTCGGTTCTCACCGAAAAATAACAAGCCATCGGGTTCTCCAATAGGAATGATCACGTTATTAATTGTTCCATCTGCCCCCAGGTTCAACTTGCGTGGGAAATCCGTATTTCCGCTACCCTCAGTAGAATATGCTTTTGTACCGTTGGCAAAAATTTCAGCTACAAAATATGGACTGCTAAGCGTATCAAATCCAATGTACTGACCCAGGATTGAAACTCCTGTGGCATTGTCTTTCAAATCATGAGTTTGACCATCAGTAAGATTTTCTACAGAGATAAAGCTCTTTGAAGCGAATGAAATCGTTGCATTCCGACCTGTGGTCGATCCGGAATACTTAAATTGAACAACTTGATTTCCCGTTTTGAACCCTTTAATCTCGTAAATATTTTTTGTAGTATCTGTTGCACTAAGCGGACCTACATGGTTCACGATAATTGTGCTTGTTCCTCTAGGCAGATAGTCCGCAACCAAAGTTTTTGGATCACTCGGTGCTCTGCTAGTCTCCACTAAAATATAAAAGTTCGATCCACTCACACTGGCACCATCAAGAGGTATTCCATCTGGAACAGTACCAGACCCATTGTAGTCTCTAAGATACTTCAATCCTGTAATTACAACTGCATCTTGTACATATTCAAAATTCATACTTGTTGTAACTTTTTTAGCCCCATAGTCTACCGATAGACTATGATTCTGTAATCGGTCAGGAGCTCCGTTGAATGTGATCGGGTTAATATCAAAGGAAATTAGGACATAAGCCGGTGTGTTTTGTCCCACGCTAGGGATATGTTCCACATTTACATTACTTACACCCGTGTTCCCATTTCCATCGACATCAATGACCGGAATTTCAGTAACATCAGCTCCCGGAAGCAATAACTGTGCTTTCACATTGGCACTAGCAGGAGTGCCTCCATAGGTTGGTCTAGCTGATGAAAGCATACTCTGCGGCAGCCCGTTTGCACCTTCAATTAAATCCAACTGAGTGAATGGTTTTGTTTCATCATAATATAACAAAGAATAATTAAATACTTTCTTATCGACGCCACTCTCAATCGTCATTCTTAGGGTATTCTCACCTGATTTTAGTGTCAGTACCGGAGAGAAGAATGTACCATCCTGCAATAGTGATGTAGGCAGCTCCGAGCCACCATTCAACGATATCGTTACTTTGGATGAGTTCTGCGCAACACCTTGAATTGTAACTTCGCCGGTGTTAACCACAACCTGAGATCCCTCATTCAAGTTGAGGTTATCCGCTCCACCAAGGACTTGCAACTTCTCAATGTATGGGACGGAATCGTATAAAATATAAAAACTCTCAGAGCGTTCACTTGGTCCTTGGGAACCTGTAAACGTAATTTTATTCATCCCTGGGAACAGTGTAATGGTTGATCTAAACCGATTATCCGGTCGATTAGGATCAACAGTTACTACCCCTGGTGCAACACGTGTACTATCAGGAGTCCAAGTGTCACCTTTGAGATTCATCAGCTGAACATTCACACCGAGTGTTGAACCTGTAACATTCGTGAATGTTCCTGTTAAAACCTGTTCCTTTCCTGTAACAACAAAAGCTGATGTACGAGACAACACATCCGCATTGGCACTGTTTCCGCTCAACTTCAGTCCTACTGTATCTTTCAATTGGACATTCCCAGCATTGTCAGGAGTAAAGTAACTTGTCTGTCCCGCCGCCGATGCAACTGGTGCATAGCCAGCAGGAATCAGAGTTACTACCAGCGCTATCAGCATTAGCCAAACAATTGGCTTTTTCATACGCAGCATTAAATATCATCTCTCCTCTTTTAAGTCAGTTACCTTTATATATCGGCAAAAAGATCCAATTATTTAGTAAAAATCTCAAAATAAACAAAAAACCTTATCCACAAGGGATAAGGTTGGGTCTGGAATAATATTCAAGAATAGCTATAACCATTACATTTATCTATTTATGATTTCGAACGGGTCTCCGGATTCAGCTTGACGCGCATGCGCATCAGGAAGTTAATAACCGGTCTTCTCGTTTTGCTAACAAGCCCGATGACTTCTGCTCCCACCTGGAGGAAGAACATCATGATACAGATGACCACAAATGTTACCCAGTTCGCTTCAAACATGGCAGCGGAAGATTGGATAATCGCCAGAACTCCGAAGAACGCGGCAATTCCGTATATGATCAGCACCGTCTGACGGTGACTGAATCCAAGTTCACGCAAGCAGTGATGCAGGTGACCTTTGTCCGGTGCGAAAATCGGTTTCCGCTGTACCGCACGACGGATAATCGCGAAGAAGGTATCCGAGAGCGGCACACCGATAATGATCAGCGGTGTAATAAAGGACACGATAGCAATTTGTTTGAATCCCAGCATGGACAGCATCGCCAGAGAGAAACCAAGGAATAGTGATCCGGTATCCCCCATGAAGATCTTGGCCGGGTGGAAGTTGAAGAATAGGAATCCGATAATACTACCCAGCAATACAAGACACATCAAGGCAATCATCATGTTACCCATCAGGAAGGACATCACGGCAATGGTACCAATTGCAATACCAGATACACCGGCAGCCAGACCATCCAGACCATCAATCAGGTTAATCGCATTGGTTACACCAACGATCCAGAAGATCGTCAGCGGAATAGATACCCAAGCTTCGAGTGAAGAGTAGGAATCCTGAAACGGAATGTTAACGAAATCTACCCGGATATTAAATCCAAATACAACGACAGAAGCAGCAACGATCTGACCAAGCAACTTCACTTTGGCTGACAGTTCAAACCGATCATCGAGTGCGCCGATCAGCACGATAATTGTTCCGCCAATCAGAAACGCGCTGACAAAACTCATATCCCGAGTCGTGAACCATGCCGATACAAACGGAAGCAATGCAGCAACTGTAATAATAAAGGCCAGGAATATCCCCAGACCACCAAGACGTGGCATGATCCGTGTGTGTACTTTACGTGCATTCGGCGTATCCATTGCGCCAATGCGGACTGCGAACTTTTTGACAAGTGGTGTCAGGGCAAGAGCCAGTCCCATTGACACGATAAATCCAATGATAAAGATCGCTACCATTTGAACATTCGACCCCCAATTATAATACCTGTACGAAATTATAAATCCCCTGATCTCTTTTTATATATAAAAAATTATTTGTTAGTCACTTTTGATGAAAAATGCAATTTGCACCAGAACGGAGAGGGCAGAAATAACCTGTAGAAGCGAAGCGTTCGCCTACAAGCTTTCTGAAAGAAAGCTACATCGTAAGCATATGCTATCGCGGGATTTCAACCTTGTAAAGGTGGATAAAAGAAATCCAGAGATAACAGCGATCAAAAGGTTATTCTGACATCGAAGTGGCCGTATGCAACAACTTCCGTTTTTCATGGAGTGGCACACATGTAATCCGGAATGAATTATACGCTCATCACACCCGAAAAGCCATCCTCAATTTCTAGCAAAAACACGCATTTATCTCGCAATTACCTGTTTTTAACGGACTTTCGTCACGTTTTCTTTGTCACGTATCACCTTAACAGCGAATTTCGGAAGCGCAAGCATCCGTCCAGCCCGGCTTGGTTCACGCAATAAGCGATAGAACCACTCCAGTCTTAACTTTTGGAACAGCATAGGCGCACGTTTGGTTTTGCCCGAAATCACATCAAAGCTGCCGCCAACGCCCATGGTTACAGGAACCTGTAGTGCATCTTTGTGCTTGTGAATCCACGGTTCTTGGGTGTCCGCCCCACGTGCTACAAACAACAGATCAGGTGCCGCTTCCCGAATAGAAGCGATGACCTGTTCATCCTCAGCCGGACCAAAATAACCGTCGCGATAACCCACAATTCGAATCGCCGGATATTGCTGTTGTAACCGAACTGCCGTTTCTTGAATCACCTCAGGGGTGGAACCAAGCAGATATACGCCCCATCGATAGTTTTCTCCAACACGCAGCAATTCATGTAAAAGCTCAAAACCCGGCACTCGCTCAGCTACAGGATCTCCACAATAGTTTGCAGCCCATACGACACCTGTTCCATCAGGAACAATCAATTCCGCAGCTTGCATGACTTCCATGATTGCGGGATTTTCCAATGCGGCCATAACCATAATTGGATTGGCTGTAATGACCTGATGTGGTGTCTGCTTGGATAGCACAGCTTCCTGGAGAACCTTTACCGTTTCTTTCATCGTCAGTTTGGAAAAAGGAATGCCGTAGATCGAAACGGTAGGTATTGATCCGGTCTGACTCATCTTTATCTCATCCTTTGCGGCCTAAATAGTTAATAATCTGCTGTGCAGGCACTCTGGCTTCCTGCTTCAGTTGGGTGATGCCTTCTTCATGTTCCTTCAACCACTGTGAACGTTGATCCAGCAGTCCAACAACAGTCTTAGCGAGTTTGTTCCCATCGAGTGTATCCGTATTGCCTGCTGGTTCACTGTCCAGACGAAGCAGGAATTGATCAATTTTCGGATCATACGAGATACCCACCGGAGGCACATATTGCGAAGCCGCATAGATCAGACTGTGCAGACGCATACCGATGACAAGATCACACTTGCTGACTTCCTCCAGCATAAGCTGAGGGTCGGTCAGATCTTCTGTGATGCTAATCTCGCTGCCTTTGCTGGTCACATCACCTAGCATTTCCATAAGGAATCGTGATGCCTGTTCATCCACTGGCAGATGAAATGGTAGAAAACGCAAGTGCACGGCTCTTTTGGAGCACAGCTTTTTCAATCCGGCGGCAATAGCCGTAAGTTCCTTCCGGTCTGACTCCCAGAAACGTACCGATACGCCGATCACAGGAAGCTTGGTATGTCCTCCAGTTGAAGGTTCCACTCGATTAGCTTGAGTAGCAGCATTTGCTGAGACAGCACCTGCGCCCCTCTCAACTTTTGTTTCAGGTAATGGCAAACCCATTACGGGGTCGGGTACAACATGGATCTGATTCCACTGTAACCCGAGCCCACGCAGGTAGTCTGCAGATTGTTCATCCCGAACGGATACATAGGTGCAGGTCTTGAAGACTGATTTGATCATCGGATTAAAAATTTTACGATTCACAGGGCCAATCCCCTGTGCATAGATAAACGTTGGTTTTTTCAGCCACTGGGCCAGCTTGATTACACCCAGATAATAAGGAATGGATTTCAGTCCAGTTGCATCCTGTAATAGACTTCCCCCGCCACTGATTAACCCGTCGCTCTCCTTGAGTGCTTCACGGACTTCCTTCAATTTCATACGATGCACGGAGCGCACACCGTACATGGCGGTTGTCGACTCGGGATCACCCGAGAGAACAATAGGTTCAATCGTTATGTTCGACCTTTGGCTTTCCTCTTCCAGCGCTGTCAAAATCGACTTTAGCACCGCTTCGTCTCCGCTATTGCGGAATCCGTAATACCCCGAGATGACTAACTTTTGAGAAGTGGTGACCATTTTTTCCAACATCCTTCCGCTACTTGCCACACACCCACAGCAATGATACCGAAGATTAAGCCAAGTCCCAATCCCATCACTCCACGAATGAGTGACAATACAGCCGGCGTATGGATATGCGCGAACGTATCCACCATGGACAACTGTCCAATCGCTGCAATAATGAGCACAAAGATGACTTTACGATATTTTAAAGCGGCGAACACGCCGACGATAAACAGCGGGTGTCCCAGCATAAATTCTTTGAATCTCGGACGTACACCGAACGTATCTTCCAACGTGGTACGAAGGAACATCTCTAATGGTGTTACTGAACCCGAGTTGCCTGTACGGCTCAAGTAATAGTACCCAACAACGGCAGCAACAAGCGCCAAAACAACCATTAACACATTAATTGGCATACGAAGCATTTCTTTAATTTTCTTAATAGAGAATGAACCCGAGCCACGATAAAACACAATATAGATCGCTACCAGTGCCATAGGTGCAAAGTGCAACAGACTCACGCCGCGGAACTGGTTAATGACCAGACTGTACGTAATGCTGTTAAGCAACGCGATGACAAAAGGTACCGCCAGGAATGACAGAATCGAAGTTCTTACATATAACACCAACGTTTGTTTCAAACGACGACCCGCAGATGCGTCGGGTTGACGCTGTTGCTGATAGTTCACTGTACGAACGGCCAGCACCATCGCTATGGTCGGCGCGGCGATTGCCACAAGCAAGGCAATTCCTTGCTCCAGCAGCGTTGGTTTCAAGAGGAACAATCCTGCACTACCCACCAAAGCAACCACAAATGCGATCAAGGTCAGTAGTGGGATGAAATAAGAAACCATAAGTGCAATCATCGCAATTGCACCAACAAGAGCAACCAGTTTGGCATAACGCTGAATCGAAGAATCCTTAACTGTAAATGCCTCAGCTTGTCCTAACTCGAATCCATGCTTCGCCATGCGTTCTACGGCATGACCCGGCTCACCCAGGCTGTTGATCAGATTCTCAATTGGATCTGTAATCATGGCCTTTGCTGTATTCCGGCTTGGTGATGCATTCATATAGAGCATACGAATGTTGCGATCCTTGGTTGCGAGAACAAAACGGTCAGCAATCGTGTCTACGTCCAGATTGGCATCGCCATCACTAAGCGAGTACAGACGCGTAACGTTGTAATCCGTTTTATACGCAAGGGTCTGGAATCCAGATTGCGGTTTCTTCAAGTTCTCGATGGCTGCAAGACCAATATTGTGCTTGTTCAGCAACTGTGCGAATTGGTCGAGACTTTTCATGTCTGCATTATCATTGTACCCTTTCACAGCATCACCATCAAACAAGATACGCTTTACGCCATTCTCTTCGAAGAAGGTAAGCAAGCGCTCCATCGATTCCTGGCTGTATGGCACACTGTCCGAGATCCGCGGCAAAATGTAGAAACCTTTATCACGCAGCATCTTCACGGCAACCGGATCGGGCTGCAAAGGCTGCATGTTGGCATTCTCCGGAGGAGTCTGCAATATTAAGCCGCTACGACCTTCATATTCCCATGGTACTACCGGAATCTGCCGATCAGCGAACGTTTGTTCAATAATAGGGGTATACGTCTGTGCGTTTTCCTCCGATGTAAATAACACATACGTGTAATTTGCATTAGAAGGGATCACATCTTTAGTCAGGTTCGCGAGATCCTGGCCGTTATATACCATTAGTCGGCGTGTCTTTCTCAGCTCGTCCAATGTACTTTCGAACACAGCCATCGTTGTTACGCCTGCGTCTTTTAGACGAGTCAATTGTTCATTCATGAAATCTTGCGGATGTGCCTGATACGCTGAGATATCCAGCAGTCCTCGATAGTTGAAAACAAGTTCCACCTTTTTGGCAGAAGATTCTGTCTGCACCCGATCACTGATGACAGGGATGGACGCGACCAGACCGATAATAACGACGAGCCACAACCACTTCCGAGAAGCGTTATTCCAATAAAGCCATTTTTGACGCACTACATGTACCTCCTCAAGTGTTGGAACCAAATGCACGTTCAGCTCAAGTAATTCGTTCATTTAACATTTATACAATAGGTTACAAACAGCTTGTGTCAACAAGCCCTCTTATATGCTATATAGATTGAACTAAAGCATTATTTACACTCGCCACTTCGATGGCAGAACAACCTCCGATCGCTGTTATCCCCCGATTTTTTTGATTCACTTTTAATAAAGGTGAAAATCTGGTGATAAAGGCGAACGTTTCACTTCTTCAGGTTATTTCTGCCCTCTACGTTCTCGTGTAAATGTTCAGTTCAATTTATATAGATCCATCTGTAATATTATTTCAAAGAAAAACCCCTCCGCCAACCAACCTTACGGTGCGGAGAGGCCTTCTCATGTTCTTGCTCATTGTTGCATTCGTATTATTGTGCGTCTACACGCGACATCACTGTAGTCACCAGACGCTCGATCCGGCTTTCCGCATCTTCCAAATTCTCTCCACGCACGGCGAAGTATACTTTGATCTTCGGTTCTGTTCCTGAAGGGCGCAAGCAGAACCATGAACCATCTGCCAAAATGAACTTCAGTACGTTCTCCTTCGGAAGACCGTCCAGACCAAGGGAATAGTCCAGCACATCTTGTACCGCAATTCCCGCTACTTCTTGTGGCGGATTGGAACGCCAGTCCGTCATTTTGGCTTGAATCTGAGCTACGCCGTCTTTGCCTTTCAGCGTACGGGACTCCAGCTTCTCCAAGAAATATCCGAATTGGTTGTAGAGCTCTTGCAAGACATCATACAACGTCTTGCCTTGGCTCTTATAATACGCAGCTGCTTCAGCAATCAGCATCGAGGCAAGGACAGCATCCTTGTCACGGGCATAGTTGCCTGAAAGGTAGCCATAACTCTCTTCATATCCGAACAAGAATGTATGACTGCCTGTTGCTTCGAAATGGTTCATTTTTTCACCGATATATTTGAAGCCTGTCAGTGTGTTCATCACTTCTGCACCGTAATGTTCAGCAATGACAGCACCCATCTCACTTGTTACGATTGTTTTGACAACCGCACCGTTGCTTGGCAGTGTACCTGTCTCTTGCAGGCGACTGAGCAGGTAATGTACCATAATCGCACCAGACTGGTTACCAGACAAGACGAAATATTTGCCATCGTTGTCTTTCACGACAGCACCCATACGGTCTGCATCCGGATCTGTTCCGATCAGAATGTCAGCGCCTACGGATTCTCCCAGCTTCATTGCAAGCGTAAACGCTTCGCGTTCTTCCGGGTTAGGGGATTTCACGGTAGAGAACTCAGCATCTGGCTGTTCTTGTTCAGCCACAATGTGCACTTGCTCGAATCCGATCTGCTCCAGCACGCGACGTACAGGGATGTTGCCTGTTCCGTGCAGCGGTGTGTAAACGATTTTGAAATCACGGCCTATGCCAGATTGAATCAGTTCGCGGCTCAGACTGCGGCTTGCTACGGTATCCACAAACGCTTGATCTTGGTCTTCACCCAACCAGATCAGGAGCCCTTGAGCTTCTGCTTCTTCTTGCGTCAGTTTCTTCACGTCAGCAAGGGAAGGCACTTCTTGGATGTACTGAATGACTTTTTCCGCTTCATCCGGTACCAATTGACCGCCCTCATGATTGTAGACTTTGTAGCCGTTATATTCCGGTGGGTTATGGCTCGCTGTTACAACAATTCCGCCAGTTGCCTTCTGATGACGCACCGCGAATGACAACTCAGGAGTTGAACGCAGGGATGGGAACAGCTTGGCTACAATGCCGTTCCCAGCCAGTACAAGCGCAGCATCCAGTGTGAATTCAGGTGAGAAATGACGGGAATCATGAGCAATGACAACAGAAGGTTTGCCTTCTTGGTCACCATGCTGCTCAAGCAAATAACGCGCAAATCCTTGCGTTGCCCGACCTACGGTGTAGCGGTTCATCCGGTTGCTTCCGGCACCAATGACTCCGCGCAATCCACCTGTACCAAACTCCAGGTTTCTGTAAAAACGTTCCTCCAGCTCTTTCGGCTGATCCTGCAAGTCACGAAGCTCCTGTTTCGTTGCTTCATCAATCGAAGCATCCTCCAACCATTGCTGCAACGTCTCTGCTGCTGCTGTGCTTAACTGTTCCATTCCGATAAACCCCTTCCGTCTATATAAATTCAGGTGTGCTGAGTTACTTCAGCATCTTGCATCATTCGGCCCGACTACGTTCCTGCATGATGTAAATGCTCACATATGTAATCAGCTTGGGTCAGACAGTGCAAACATGATCTCGCCTTCAGCGACCACTTTGTCGTTCACTCGGGCAGTTGCTTTACCTTTACCAATAGAACCCTTCAGACGTGTAATCTCCACTTCCAGAATCAACGTATCTCCGGGCACAACTTGTCCACGGAATCGGAAGTTGTCCAGTCCCGCCAAAAAGCCGATTTTTCCTTTGTTGCCTTCCAAATTCAGAATGGCTACTGCACCAACTTGCGCCAGCGCTTCTGTAATCAGTACACCCGGCATTACCGGATACTCTGGGAAATGACCAATGAAGAAAGGTTCGTTAATGGTTACGTTTTTCAAACCAACGGCACGTTTGCCATCCTCAATCTCTAGAATCTTGTCCACCAGCAGAAACGGGGGGCGGTGCGGGATGATTTCTTGAATCTGTTTGATATCGAGCACAGTGTAATCTCCTCTCGGGATGTTTATATGAGCGTTCTTCATCATGGATTGACTCTTAGCGTTACGGTGGTCGTTACGGTTACGGATCGTCCCTCTGATCGCTGTTGTCTCCGAATTTTTTTGATCAACCTCAGAGAGGTCAAAATTCGGTGACAAAGGCGAGCGCTTCGCTTCTTCTGAACGATTCCGTTCCCTCCACTTACTTCGGTGCTGCAAGGTCAACCCCCACATGATCAAGTCGAAGCTCATATAAAAGGTTTTTAATTTAAATTTTGTATGGAAAGCATATTTTCGGTTAACACTAGTTATATCCTTCATGACTGCAGTAGTGAAGGTTAAGATAAGGGGTCTCTCTTCGCGATGACGAATGTCTTTCGCAGGGGAGGCCTCTTTTGTGACGTCAAACGTCATCCATCATTATACTGTTTTCAACGTCAAAAAGAAAACTCCTGCCTGCGCAGGAGTTTTCGCTTAACTCGTTACATTATGGAGCGAATACCAGATTATATACATGTTCCCATGTACTCCATTGCCATACGGAACCGATATCTTGTTTGCCCAGTACCACATATCCAGCTACCATTCCGCCAGCGAGGGCAAGAACAAGCAGGACCGGAACCAGGAACCATCTTGCGATGCGCCATCCACTCTTCTTCTTCTTGACTTCCTTTTTCTCCGGCTTACTGTTCTGCTGCTGTGTTTCTGTCATCACATTCACCTTTTACGCTCTCATATTGTTGGCAAGACCCAACATGGAATCACTTGAAGTTAGCGCCTTTGCCGCCAGCTGATATGTCCGCTGTCCTTGCATAAGCAAAGACATCTCCTGTGTCAGATCAACATTGGATTGCTCCAGAAATCCTGGACGGATCAAGGCCGCTGCTTGACGTGTAGCTGCATTAGCGCCAAATACATCATCTTCGGTTAATCCCGCATCCAGACCAAACAGGTTATCCGCAAACTGCACCAGCCCCTCAGGACGTTCAATGTCTACCACTTGCAGCTGTGCTCCAATGGTTGCGTTTGCCGCATTACCGCGTCGGATTAACAGGTTGCCATTTTCATCAAAAGCAACTTTGCTATTATTTGGTGCCGTAATACGATTGCCTTGACGATCCAGGGCAAAGTGGCCTTCGCCATTGACCATCACCATCATATCAGGTGAATTCGGAGTAGGCTTAGGTCTTGTATCAGGTACAAAATGAAATGCACCCTGACGTGTCCACATTTTCTCCCCATTCGCTTCAACTGCAAACATCGCATTTCCCTCAATGGCCAGATCGGTCGGAAGGCCAGTCTCGTTCATGGGGCCTTGAGACATATCCTTCGTTACATCTGCCAAGCGAGCACCGAAACCGAGGTTATATCCCATCGGTGTGGAACGTCCATCCAGTTTGTACTTGTCCGGTTGTTGTTGAACCCGGGTCAGCACATCCTCGAATGCCGCCTGCTTGCTCTTATAGCCTGCCGTATTCACGTTGGCAATATTATCGGAAATGACATCCAGACGCTGCTGTATGGCAGTCATGGAAACCTTGGCACTAATCATGGAATTATTCATTGGTGGTATACCCTCCCTTGTGTCCTGTCCACCCTCCCAAACCCTCCCTAGTAGGGAGGGCCCCAGATGGCGCTGCCCTCTGGACTCCCGAAACAGGCGGATTAGGTAAGTGGGGTACGATCTTGCTAAGTGGCGGTGGTGTATGTGCGCCGCGACTGCCGTGCTATGATTCCCGCCATAGTTTCACATGGCTGAATCATAGCACGGCACGCTCTTTATGCGGCGTGTAGCTACGCGTGGTCTCTTCCTTGCTTTGCTTCGCAAAGGGCTGTCGAGACCATCGCTGCGCTCAGGTACTGCCACGCATTCCTCGCATAGGCTCGGTTGCGTCTAGGCTCTTGCGCTCCGCGGGGTCTCTTCCTTGCTTTGCTTCGCAAAGGGCTGTCGAGACCGTCGCTGCGCTCAGGTACTGCCACGCAATCCTCGCATAGGCTCGGCTGCGTCTAGGCTCTTGCGCTCCGCGAGGTCTCTCCCTACTTTGCTCCGCAAAGGGCTGTCGTGACCGTCGCTGCGCTCAGGTATTGCCACGCAATCCTCGCATAGCTCGGTTGCGTTTGGTTTGCGCTTCGCGTGAGCCTCTCTGCTTTGCTGCGCAAAGGGCGTTTGGCTCTCCGCTGCGCGGTTATATTTAAACGTCGGCGTTATACACGCCCGACTTCATTGACGGCTTTATCCAGACTGCGGTCGTAGAATTGTACGATCTTCTGGTTTGCTTCATACGCACGGAATGCGGCGTTCATATCAACCGTTGCCTGTGAGGCATCCACATTGGAACCTTCCAGGTATCCCTGACGGATCTGCACATTATCACCGGCAGCCATCATCCGGGACGTTGCCCCGTTTGCATCGCTGAGACTGAAATTGCCATTACCTTGACGAACCAGTTGATTCGGCTGGTCAATGACACTAATGCCAAGAGTAACCCCTGTTGGTGCACCCGTTGCTGCATCTACCAAACGGCCTTGCTCATCCACTTTAAATTGCTCCACAGAACCTGTCAACACTACAGGTTGTCCATTATTATCCAACACTTGTGAACCTGTTGAACTCAGCAATTGTCCCGTTCCAGTGATCTCGAAGTGACCATCGCGTGTATATCCGGTGTTACCTTCTGCATCCTGAACTGTAAAATACGCCTGAGGCTGGTAAGTCACCGTGCCGTCGGCCCGTACAAATTTGCCTGATGCGTCAAACGGGACAGGTTGTCCAGTCTGCGGATCATTGACCGTCATATTGGATAAAATGGAAAAATCATTTTTCTGCCCAGTCTCCATAATGGTCCCCTGCAAATTCATGGACAAACTCTCTTCCGCGAACACCCCCGTGTTCAGCTTGCCCAGCCGCTTTGTTGGAAGATTTGCATCTCCGCCTACCAAAGTAATGAGCATTTCCGGGAAGGAACGGCTTACGCTGTTCACCTGTTTGTATCCCGTGGTGTTCATATTTACGATATTCTGTGTTGCTGTGTCATGGCGGCGTTGTTGCGTAATCATTCCCGCAGTAGCGGTGTACAGACCTCTTAACATGAATTAACCCCTCTCCTCAAGCGCTTGACCTGCATCACAGGTTGGCTGCTTGTCCGTTCTGCTTTCCGAGCATGGCGAACCTTTGCTATTTATATCGGCAGATTAGAACTTTTTCTTAACCACCTGATCCAAATTATTAAGCATTATGCCTGTCCCCTTCACGACACAGTGCATCGGATCTTCCGCAACCCATACCGGTACATGCAATTCATTGGACAAAAGCTCGTCCAGTCCGTTCAGCAACGCACCTCCGCCAGTCAATACAACACCACGGTCGATAATGTCCGCTGACAATTCAGGCGGTGTACGTTCCAATACCGATTTGGCTGCCACGATGATGGATTGCACGGAATCCCAAAGTGCTTCCTGTACTTCATTTCCCGATATCGTTACGGTAACAGGAAGGCCGGATACCATATCGCGTCCGCGAATGTCCATCTCCGTTTGATGTCCACCCGGATGTACGGTACCAATCGCAATTTTGATATCTTCAGCGGTCCGTTCACCGATCATGAGCTTGTACTTGGCTTTGATAAACTTGATAATGGCTTCGTCGAACTTGTCCCCTGCGACTTTAATAGAAGAGGCGGTGACCACGTCGCCCATAGAAAGGACTGCAACGTCAGTCGTACCGCCGCCGATATCCACGACCATATTGCCGCTCGGCTGAAAAATATCCATTCCCGCACCGATCGCTGCCGCTTTCGGCTCTTCTTCCAGAAACACTTCTTTGGCACCGCTGCGTTCTGCCGCCTCACGGATGGCCTTCTGCTCCACGGAAGTAATGTTCGTTGGTGCACAAATCAAAATCCGAGGGTGGCTGTACCAGCTTCTTGCACCCACACGATTAATGAAATGTCTGAGCATCGCTTCTGTAATCTCGAAGTCCGCAATAACGCCGTCACGCAGCGGTCTAATGGCAACAATGTTACCTGGAGTACGCCCCACCATACGACGCGCTTCTTCCCCAACAGCAAGGACACGCTTCGTATCTCTTTCAATGGTCACGACGGAAGGTTCATCGAGGACAACCCCACTTCCTTTCACGTGAATAAGCACGTTGGCCGTGCCAAGATCAATACCGATATCCTTGCTAAACATAAAAGAGCCCCCAAAGTGATATTATTTGGTCAGCGTATCCTGTGAAAAAGAGTCCCTTATCACGTCACCGCTCGTTCGACAAAGTGCAACATATATATGTAAAAATCGGGCTGATAAGATGTCATAATTCGATCCTGTACCAGCATTTAACATATCATACTTCAGGGGAGGGATTCAATGCATGTGTGAGCTTTTTGGCCTACGTCTTTGTGAAGATGCTTACGATTTGGCGGAAGCCAACACCTCACGTTTCTTGCCACTCGTTTTTTTGTATTTAATTTTGGTCGCTTCACCGCCCCGCAAATGGCGGATGGACTTGTGATACTCCAAAATGTGTTTCACCTGGTCAGCAAGATCAGGGTTGATTTCCGGCAGACGCTCCGTCAGATCCTTATGCACAGTACTCTTTGACACGCCGAATTCTTTGGCTATGGTACGGACCGTATTCCTCGTCTCAACAATGCAGCGACCAATTTTGATGGTCCGTTCCTTGATGTAATCGTGCACGCTCCCGCCTCCCTACTGTGTGGATAGTTTGGTACATTATATGAGGAGCATGCCTATATATTCGCGGTTTAGAGGTGTGACAAGCTTCGAAGGTCCCATTATTTTCTGAAAAGCACAAAAAGAGCAGAGGTTTAACCCCCTGCCCGTCATGTTGCTGCGGTAAAATTCATTTATTTTTCCGGAAGATATCCTTGCGGGTTAACCGGCTGTCCGTCTTCGTACACTTCAAAGTGAAGATGGTTGCCAAGCGTTTTACCCAATTCATTGACGCCAGCGGATGCAATCGCATCTCCCTGTTTCACTTCGTCGTCCTGTTTCACTTTGACGTCTGCCAAGCTTTGGTACACCGTCTTCAGGTTATCGCTATGTGTGATTTCCACAACTTGACCTGTGAGCGGATTTTGCTCAACCCGGGTAACTTTACCGGCGAGTGCTGCTTTGACTTCAAACGTTTTGTTATCCCCACGTGCCAGATCCACACCCGTGTTCGGGATGAATGTATCATTGTACTGCACCATTGCCGCTTCATGTTCCTCGGTTGAAGCTTCGCTATCATAGAAAGGTTTCACTACCGAAATTTCGGACGGTACCGCTACCGGCCATACAAAATTCTCCGACTTTGCAACAACTTCCACACTTTCTTCTTCTCCACCTACTGCTGTTCCTTCTGTACCCGCCGATGCGCCTGTTTCTACTACCCCGCTAGCAGGGTCCGAGTTTAGCGTTTTGTCGCCTGTGCCCTGATAGACCCACACTAAGGTTAGTATAATGCCTGCTGCTGCGATGTAGGCTGCCGGGAAGACCCAGCGTTTGGACATTGCTCTTTTCCATGAAGAGGGCTGACTAGCCGGTACTCCTTGAGTTGTTTTAGGAGTTTCTTCTTGGTTTGTTTTTTTGTTTTGTTCATTCATGTTAATCACCTCAGTAACAAGTGTTACCGGGTGCAACTCTTTTATACACGCGCGACTCTAATTATTTTCACGGAGGTTTCAGAGAGTGCTATATATGGAGTGTGTGTGCAGCTAGTTGGTGCGCCGCTTCGGGGCCAGAAAACCTTTCGACCGCTGGTTACTACCAGATTTCTTCTATCACCTTCTTCAAAGGTGAAATCCGGTAGTAAAGGCGGACGCTTCGCTTCTACAGGTCTTTTCTGTCCCCTGCGCTCCCCTTACGGCTAGCACTCTCCGCATATATAGCCAAATCTCGAAAGCTCCGGAATGGGTGTTGGTAGACTGGTCCGGATTGGCTGTAGTTGCCAATCCTTCTATGAAGTGCATTTATCGGTGAGAGAAAGGATATAGGATGTGACTGGATAATGCAGATTTAAACCGCCCAGGTTCTTTGAAAGTGAGATGTGAGATTAGAGATAGACAAGGCACGCCAATACTGACTGTTCCATCTAACATCTAGATTTGAAAGAAGCTAAATCATGAAAATGGTTACAGTATAGTTAGAAGTTGCTTGGTAGACAGGGAACATAAATCAATTTTTTAACCTTAGGGCTTGGAAACTTGATTTCAACGTTCTGGTTCTGGTTCGGCTTGCTTATTGCGAATGAGCATGTAGTGAATGGCAGTATCCTCAATTTTGTTAATGATTAGATTAATAAAATATTTCTAACGAACTCAGACGGCCTTATTGGCGGGGAAATCGCGGCTTAGGAATTCTAACGAACCGTAGACACGCTAATTACTCTTTTGGGCGCTATTATCGGATCAGTTCGGTGGTATGTCGTGATATAGCGTGTCTGAGATTCGTTAGAATTTCCATTCGTTGTAATATCGCCTGATAAGGCCTCCCAGGTTCGTTAGCACGCAATGATATACGGAGAGTCTGATGAGTTCCAAACCAAAACTGCTCTCATTCACATACATTTGTATACATTCGCACATACTCTTACTCATTCGAATTATTTCGCTTTATCCATCCGTGTTCATCTCTCCTACTTCGATGCAAGCATCTTGGATGCCTGTCCGAATGAAATGCCGGTATAGTAGTGTTTGAGAATTTGGGTGGCCGTGTGTCCCTCCTGCGCCATGCCGTTTGCTCCCCATTGGCTCATGCCAACCCCATGCCCATACCCGAACGTTGTAATTTGGACCTCGTCACCTGTGGTCTTCCAACTGAACTGGCTGGATCTTAATCCAAGCAGCTTGCGAACTTCGGGTCCGCTGAATGTCTCACCTGCAATCTGCATTTCCTTAATCCGATGCCCTTTGGTTGTAGACAATACTTCCATCCACGATCCACCCTTCTCGGCGGTAACCGGAATGGCATCCAGGTTTAACTTCTGCAGAATATCATTACGCTTCATGGTGACGGTCTGCTTGAATCCTGGTGCCAAATTTTTGTCCCACGGACTGTCTACACTTTGCAGATACGGCACAGCGTTCCCCCATACATCCTCCGCATTCTCGGTATACCCATTACTTGTGGAAAAAAAGGATGCGGTGATTGCCTTGCCCTGATATGTCATCACCGTATCTCGACTTTCGCGTACAGCCTGTTGCAGCTTCTCCCATTCCTTCGCCTTCCCTAGACGCGTCCAATCCGCTTTCACCTGATCTGGCGGAATAAACACCTGATGGTTGACCGTATCCGTCACATCCGCCGCACCTGATGGAACACCGCTTGTATCACTCGCAGCTAACCTACGCACGATAAATGTACGAGCAGCTATTGCCTGCGCCTTTAACGCCTCCAGTCTGAATTCCGCAGGCATCTCAGCTGCCACCACCCCGGTAACATAGTCTTCCAGTTGCAGATTCATCGTTGTGCCCGTTGCAGACAGGTATACGCGCACTTTAGGTTCAGGGTACGTAACAGGAACGGCTGGCGCAGGAGCTGGGGTTCTTGTACTGCTTGAATCTGTTGGAGCAGGGATCGGCTTTGGTGATTCGCTTGTCCGCGGCCATACCAGAATTACCGGAATCAGTAACGCCATTGCCAATAAGGCAGATACAGCGGCAGCAGGTTGCCATCGCGTCGTATTACGTCCCCATCGGGGTTTTCGTCCAAACGTCCGCATTCGGCGACGCTTCACTCGGCGGAACTGGTCCAGCTCAATAACAGGTATATGAATATGCTCGGTTGTCTTTCGGTTCAGTTCATCTGCCGACACCCGTCCTGGATTGGATAATCTTGCAGGCTGTGATGGAACAGTCCTCAGGTTCAATGGGGCAGGCTTGTCTTTTTCCACTCCAGAAACGGTATTTCCCTCCGGCTCTTGCATACCTGGACGAGGGACAAGGGGTACCTTTACCTGTACACGAGCTTCTTTCATTCGAATATAACCCTCCGTTATCTATGGCCGGTCATGTGCCGGTCGTGTTGTTCAAATCCATAGTTTAGGTTATGAGCTGGCTTGATCTGATAGAACCTGATTTGAGAGAAACGAGGCCCTTTTCGTTCTGTTCAATTTCTTGTTTTCTTTTGCTATGTACATCATAGAAACGTTGATCTGTCGCTGTATACCGGTGTTTAGCTGGATCCGACACCCATATAAAGTATGCTCTTTCATTTGGTTCAGAATCGATACAGAATACGATGTTATGCTATACAAGTTAGGACCAGCTATTAATAGAATCAGGTATCAAATATCTCGTTGTCTTCTTAAAAGTAAACACAAAAAAAGCCAAGCCAGATGGCTTAGCTTTATCATTTTTTACAATATACGTTCCATCGCATTCATAATCCACACAACCGTGTGACTCATAATAGAGGGCCATATTTTTTCTATTCAATCCAGTGTTAAGCCAAAGTTGGTTGTACCTTAAACATCGGTACTTCTTTCTCCACTTTTTCACTAGGTGCTTTGGTTGCTTCCAGCTTAGGCTCATCAACCGAGATCCGATAGATGTCAGCGCCAAGTCCGTTAAGCTTCTCAGCGAGATGTACATAGCCACGGTCGATGTGATGAACACCGCCCACTTCCGTTGTACCTTCAGCAACAAGACCTGCAATAATGAGTGCGGCACCCGCACGCAGATCGGTAGCCGTTACTTTGGCACCCTTCAGTTTGGCATTACCTGTGACGATGGACGAACGTCCTTCAACTTTGATCTCCGCATTCATCAATTGGAATTCATCCACATGCATGAATCGGTTTTCAAAAACAGTCTCTGTCACGACACTTGTTCCTTCAGATGCAAGCAAAAGTGCCATCATCTGGGATTGCATATCGGTCGGGAATCCTGGGTATGGTAATGTTTTCACATCCACAGCCTTAAGAGGGCGATCTGCGATTACACGCACGCCATTCTCATCCGGTTGGATTGTAACACCCATCTCTTCAAGCTTCGCGATAACGGAGCCTAAATGATCAGAGATTGCACCTTCAATGTACACGTCACCGCCCGAAATTGCAGCAGCAGCCATATACGTACCAGCTTCTACCCGATCCGGAATAACGGTGTGTGTAACACCTGTCAGTTTCTCCACACCTTCAATGCGGATCACTCCAGTACCAGCACCACGTACGATGGCACCCATCCCATTCAGGAAGTTGGCAAGATCCACAATCTCAGGTTCTTTTGCCGCGTTCTCCAGAACAGTTACACCTTCGGCCAATGTTGCAGCCATCATAATATTTTGAGTGGCACCTACGGAAGCCACATCCAGATAAATTTTCGCGCCACGCAACCGACCTTGGCTACGAGCTTCGATATAACCTTGGCCCAAGCTGATCTCTGCGCCCATGGCTTCAAAACCTTTCAAATGCTGATCAATAGGCCGTGTACCGATGGCACATCCACCAGGAAGTGAGATTCTTGTATGACCCATTCGAGTCAACAAAGGCCCCATGACCAGGAAAGACGCCCGCATTTTACTTACCCATTCATACGGGGCTTCACAGGAAGTAAGTTTCTCCGCATTTACGGTAATCACTTCGTCCCGGTATGTAACTCCCGCTCCCAGCGATTCCAACACCTTGTTAATCGTCATCACATCGTCTAGAGGAGGCGCGTCAATAATAACGCTTTGTCCTTCTTCCCCTAAGAGAGAGGCAGCGATGATCGGAAGAACAGAATTTTTAGCGCCGCTAACTTTGACACTTCCGGTCAACCTTTTGCCACCGCGGACGATAAATTTGCTCATCATGGTTCCCTCCGCGCTTTTATTCCCTTTTCTTCATTCCGGAATACGTAAGCCCCACTATGCTAGAAAGGACTGTTGCTGTGTGTGGAATTTCGACATATTCTGGCATATTGCCACAGATGTCTGTTCAGAAAAGAATTGGTTTTTATAATCCATATCAATGATACCATGTGCCGTGCATCTTGCTATTCAGCATGTAAAAATCAGTGTCTTACAAGCCAGCAGAGCATCAGAACAGACAGAGTGGGATGGTTATTAGCCGGCATGAACCGGATATCCCGTTTATAACTACAAAATAAGTGAACAATTGTGAATTCCCTAACTTCCATCATAACATTGTTGAATTGTACGATACAAGCATTTTTACATAAAACATCTCAAATTCATCCAATTTTACGTCACATTTTTTTCTTAATTTCTTTACCGACAACTCATACTCTAATTGTTAACACAATTAATCGATGTTATTCGACAATGAGCAGCTTGAAGAACCTAACAGATGATTAACCAACCATCTCAACATTAAAACAAATTACGCAACATTTGAGTCCAGGACAAGTAGTCAATGACAAAGCCAGCAACGGCATGCCCCAAAATGATGGCGAGCAACAAATGCAACAGTCTTCCCTGAGCACCTCGTGGCTGCCTGATGATTAAATCCAGTTTGAGATTTGTCAAAGCCCACCAAGACAACGCAATACATAACAGGGAGACGATGATTGAGACCAAGCCATTGGTGCTTAATGCTTGGTTCACCTGATTCGTCAGATCAGTATCCATATATTCTTTACCTCCACATTTGTTGCAGCGATCAGCATATCATATGCCCGGCACCCATAACTTGTTAGTATACTGGAATGTCTTAAGCACAACATACTGAGCGTACTGTCAGATTTACTCCTGCCAGGCAGGAATCTCCTGATGCCCAATCACCGAGCAGCAACAATGCGGCTGTGCATGACTATGGAATCTACTACGCAGCTTCCTGCTTCTGCTGACTCTATGGAATATAGGCTCTTTCATCATACATTGTCAATTACATTGATTTCCACTTCTAAAATATTTTAATTTTAAAATGCCGGGATTTTGTGACTAAAACGACATAAAAGAGCGCTATTTCGATATCGATTCTGTCATTTCCTCGGAAATAATTTAAATTTACTCATGAAAAAAATGGTTCTCTTAGTGGTAAATGCGCCCACTACTTTAGTCCTACATTCTATTCAAATAATCATAATCGGTGAATATTTTGCTTAAAATACTTCTGTTTACTGAAGGGATAGGATGGATTTGTGGTCAGCCCTTTTGATATATTCGATAAAACAATTCTATTAAACAAACTCAAAAAAGCCCGGCAGACTAAGCCGCCAGGCTTCAAAGAATCGTTTATTTGCCGAACACATTAATCCGGTTAACCGCTTTTTGCAGCGCAATCTCTGCACGACGGTGATCAAAGTGGTCCTGATTGCTTTGGCTTGCAAGCCGACGTTCTGCCCGCTCTTTCGCCGCACGCGCACGATCCACATCAATGCTTTCCGGGAATTCAGCACTCTCTGCGAGTACAACAACCTTATCTTTACGAACTTCGATAAACCCGCCACCGATAGCAACTCGTTTATTTTCTTTTCCGTTATGGATATAGATTGGTGCAATCTGCAAAGGTGTAACCATAGGAATATGACCTGGCAGAATGCCCAGTTCCCCTTCAATACCACGAGCCGTAATGCTATTCACCTGTTCTGAATAGACCAAACGCTCGGGTGTTACGATTTCCAACAAAAAGGTGCTCAATTCCATCCCTCCTGAAACTATCCGAAGGATAGCCCACATAAGGACAATCCTGGATTCAGACTAAACCAGTGTTTTGGCTTTCTCCACTGCCTCTTCAATTGTACCAACAAAGAGGAAAGCTGCTTCCGGAAGATCATCATACTTACCTTCGAGAATCTCTTTAAAGCTGCGCACCGTTTCTTTAACCGGAACGTATTTACCTGGAATACCGTTAAATGCTTCAGCAACGTGGAAAGGCTGGGACAAGAAACGTTGGATTTTACGAGCACGGTATACAAGCGCTCTATCTTCTTCACTCAACTCGTCCATACCCAGGATTGCAATGATATCTTGCAATTCATTGTAACGTGCCAAGATACGTTTAACGCCTTGAGCTACGCTGTAGTGTTCTTCACCTACAACTTCAGGGGACAAGATCCGGGAGCTGGAAGCCAGTGGATCTACCGCAGGGTAGATACCCATCTCGGAAATTTTACGCTCCAAGTTCGTCGTTGCATCCAAGTGGGCAAACGTCGTTGCAGGAGCCGGGTCAGTGTAGTCATCCGCAGGCACGTAGATGGCCTGGATGGATGTTACAGAACCTTTTTTCGTTGATGTGATACGTTCTTGCAGTTGACCCATTTCTGTTGCCAGCGTAGGTTGGTAACCTACCGCGGAAGGCATACGTCCAAGCAAGGCAGATACTTCTGAACCCGCTTGGGTGAAACGGAAGATATTATCGATAAAGAGCAACACGTCACGGCCTTCTTCATCACGGAAGTATTCCGCCATCGTCAGACCTGTGAGGGCTACACGAAGACGTGCGCCTGGAGGCTCGTTCATTTGTCCGAAAACCATTGCTGTTTTGTTGATAACGCCGGAATCACTCATCTCGTGATACAAGTCATTACCTTCACGTGTACGCTCACCAACACCCGCAAATACGGAGATACCGCCGTGCTCTTGTGCGATGTTGTTGATCAATTCTTGAATGGTTACCGTCTTACCTACACCGGCACCACCGAAGAGACCGATTTTACCACCTTTAGCGTAAGGAGCAAGCAAGTCGATAACTTTGATTCCTGTCTCCAGCATTTCTGCTTGGGTAGTCAGTTCATCAAATGCAGGTGCTGAACGGTGAATCGGGTTCTTGTGCTCAGCAGCTACGGCACCGCCAGTATCAATTGCTTCGCCGAGTACGTTAAATACACGACCCAGTGTTGCTTCTCCGACGGGTACAGAGATTGGTGCTCCTGTATCTAAAGCTTCCATACCACGAACAAGTCCATCCGTGGAGGACATCGCAATACAACGTACTCGGTTGTCACCCAGATGTCTCGAAGCTTCGAGTGTAAGGTTCACACTTACGCCGCTCTCACTTACTGTAGTGATCGTAATGGCATTGAGGATTTCCGGCAGACCGCCGCGATCAAACTCGACGTCAACAACCGGACCCATGATGCTCACAACGCGTCCTTTGTTCATCTTAACGTTCCCCTCCTACAAGCCTGCTACTTTTGCAAAAATAATGTACCGTTCGTTTATCTTTGCTCTGCAAGCCTTCATTAATAAAAAAACGGTTAGCCTTGTGCTGCGTTGGCACCTGCCACAATTTCCGTAATCTCCTGCGTAATCGCCGCTTGACGGGCACGGTTATAGGTCAATGACAAGTCGTTAATGAGTTTAGATGCATTTTTGGTTGCATTACCCATTGCCGTCATTTTCGCGCCGAGCTCACTTGCCTTACCGTTCAGAAGTGCACCATAGATCAGCGTTTCCGCGTAACGCGGAAGCAGAACCTCCAGTACAGCTTCAGCAGACGGCTCGTATTCGTAGCTTGCCGTTGGTCCTTCCGCAGCAGTTACCTCAGGTGTTTCCATCGGAAGAAGTTTTTCTACCGTAGGAATCTGGGTCAACGCATTCACAAAGCGGTTATAACAAATGTACAATTCATCAAATTCAGCCAGTTCAAACCCATGAACAGCTTCGTGTGCGATGGATTTGATGTCTGCAAATGAAGGCGAATCCGACAGATCCGTTGTTGTGGATGCCATCGCAATTTCACGACGTCTGAAGTAATCGCGTCCTTTACGTCCAATGACGAACAATTCGTAGTCATCCTGGGAGTTGTGGCGCTCTTTGAGCGTCTGATTAACCTGACGCAAAACGTTCGCATTGTATCCACCTGCAAGACCACGGTCCGATGTAATGATCAGGTAAGCTGTCTTTTTGACCGGACGGCTCTCCAGCATCGGATGCTGTATACCTTGCGTGCTTGATGCAATACTAGCTACAACTTCTTTCAGTTTCTCCGAATAAGGACGGGCTGCTTCCGCTTTTTCCTGCGCTTTACGCAGTTTTGCAGCAGCTACCATCTCCATTGCTTTGGTGATCTGCTTGGTGCTTTGTACGCTTTTAATTTGCCGCTTAATTTCGCGCATGCCTTTTGCCATGATTTCACCACCTTAAAGTTTTGACAAAGTCAAAACTACATCGTAAGCACAACCCTACTTTGACGGGGTCAAAGTTACTTCGTAAGCATCATCTTTTTTTGACAGAGTCAAAGTATTACATGCAGACATGCGGAATCGGTTAGACAACTCCGCACCTGCAGTCATTTATTTAGACAGAGACAGCAAAGCTCTTTCTGAACTTCTCAATTGCACCTTTCAGTGCATTTTCGTTGTCTGCAGTCAATTCTTTAGTATCACGGATGGATGCAAGAATTTCCGGATGACTGCTCTCCATGAAGGCAAGGAACTCACCTTCGAAACGAGTCACATCACCTGTAGGAATTTCATCCAGGAATCCTTTAACGGCTGTGTACAAGCTGACCACCTGTTGTTCTACGGCCAGAGGCTGGTTTACACCTTGCTTCAGGATTTCCATCATACGTGCACCACGATTCAGGCGAGCCTGAGTCGCTTTGTCCAGATCGGAACCAAACTGGGAGAACGCTTGAAGCTCACGATATTGAGCGAGGTCGAGACGCAGGGAACCTGCAACCTTTTTCATCGCTTTGATCTGAGCAGAACCACCGACACGAGATACGGAAATACCTACGTTGATTGCCGGGCGTTGTCCAGCATTGAACAAGTCAGCTTCCAGGAAGATTTGTCCGTCCGTGATGGAGATTACGTTCGTTGGAATGTATGCTGATACGTCGGAGGCTTGTGTTTCAATGAACGGCAGTGCGGTTAAAGAACCACCACCCAGTTCATCATTCAGCTTCGCAGCACGCTCCAGCAAACGGGAGTGCAGGTAGAAGACGTCACCCGGATAAGCCTCACGGCCCGGTGGACGACGAAGCAACAAGGAAAGCTCACGATATGCAGAGGCTTGTTTGGTCAAGTCATCATAGATAACCAGAACGTGCTCGCCTTTGTACATGAAGTACTCACCCATCGAACATCCGGAATACGGTGCGATGTACAAGAGTGGTGATGGATCGGAAGCTGCTGCAGTTACAACGATTGTGTACTCCATTGCGCCTTTACGACGAAGAGTTTCCACAACTTGAGCAACCGTAGACTGTTTCTGACCAATAGCCACATAGATACACTTCATGCCGCTACCTTTTTGGTTCAGGATCGCATCAATCGCGATGGATGTTTTACCTGTTTGACGGTCACCGATGATCAACTCACGTTGTCCACGACCGATTGGAACCATTGCATCAATGGCTTTGATCCCTGTTTGCATCGGCTCATGAACCGATTTACGATCCATTACGCCTGGTGCTTTACCTTCAACCGGACGGAATTCCGTTGTAGCGATTGGCCCTTTGCCATCTACAGGAATACCGAGCGGGTTCACAACGCGTCCAATCAATGCTTCGCCTACAGGCACTTGCATGATTTGGCCAGTACGTTTCACTTGGTCACCTTCACGAATATCGTAGTAAGGTCCCAAGATAACGACACCGACATTGCTTTCTTCGACGTTCATGGCGAGTCCCATAACACCGCTTGGGAATTCAACCAACTCGTTGGACATGACGTTCTCAAGTCCGTAAACACGAGCGATACCATCACCAACCTCGATTACCGTCCCGACTTCGACTACATCGATATCGGTCTTGTATTGTTCGATTTGGCTCTTAATTAATGTACTGATTTCTTCTGGTTTGATACTCAAGTGTCCTCACCCCAATCTACTGTACTCGTCTGTTAAAAGACTGCTCAAGACGTTCGAGCTTGCCAGCCAAGCTGCCGTCATAGATCGTATCGCCAATGGCGACTTTCAATCCGCCCAGCAGAGTCGGATCAACAATGTTCTCGATACGAATCTTTTTATTCACACGGCCACCGAATTCACGGGCTACCGCTTCTTTTTCTTCATCATTCAACGCATAAGTGGAGTAGACACGTGCATCAGCGATGCCCAGCGACTCACCTTGGATCTTCCGATAATCATTCAGCAAGTCTCCCAGCAATTCAACGCGTCCGCGTTCAATTAACAACAAAACTGTACGAAGGACAGGTTCGGATACCTTACCATCAAGACTTGAGTGAAGCACGTTCTGCTTGACTTCATCAGAGATATTAGGAGATACGATAAATTTCTCGATATCTGCATCTCCGGTCAATGCACTGACTACCGCAACCAGTTCCTGTTCAACCTCAAGCACCTGCTGTTGCTGAAGAGCAACTTCGAACAATGCTTTCGCATAACGCTTGGCAACTATCGTATCGCGGCTCATTGTCGGCCTCCTACCTCATTGAGGTATTGGTTCACAAGTTCTTCTTGTGCAGGACCGTTCTCAACTTCTTTTTTGATCAACTTGGATGCAATCTGAACGGAAGCTGTACCCAGTTCGCTGCGAAGTGCTGCGACTGCTTTGTTCTTCTCGCTCTCGATTTCGCGTACTGCATCGTCTTTCAGACGATTAGCTTCAGCTTTTGCATCAGCCAAAATCGATTCAGCTTGTTTGCCACCTGTTTGTTTGGACTGTTCAATGATGTCGTAAGCATCTTGACGTGCTTGTTCAAGAGCTTGTTTTTGTTCCTCCACATAGGCAATGGCCTGTTCCCGAGTCTGTGCAGCCTCATTCATCTGCGTCATCACGAGTTCACGACGTTTTTCCATAATGGAGAACAAAGGCCCGAAGGCATAACGGCTAAGCAGCCAATATAAAATTGCAAATGCAACAATCGCAAGAAGCGTATTTTCCCATATGAAACTCAATCTGTTCACTCCTTCCTGGAGGTATCCTTGAAACGTCATCCGTTAGAACGGACATTACCTAAAAAGAAGGCGCGGATGGCTATGGCCTTCCCCGCCAAACCTTTAAAATTTGATTAAGCCATACCGTAGAACATGAACGCGAGTACCACACCGATGATCGGCAATACCTCGATCAAACCTACACCGATAAACATTGTTGTTTGAAGAGTGGATTTTGCTTCCGGTTGACGGGCAATACCTTCCACCGTTTTGCTGATTACCATACCGTTACCAATACCTGCGCCAAACGCGCCCAGTCCTGCAACAATTGCTGCTGCGATTAATGCCATTGCTCCCATTTGTATATCCTCCTTAAAATGATAAATCGAATTTTTTATTGTTCAGCCTGGTGAAGAAATCTTCGTAGGGCTTGAAACTTAATGCTCGTCATGCGTCTCGATGCTCTGTGAAATGTACACCATCATCAAGATAACAAACACAAATGCCTGGATCGCGCCGATAAAGATACTAAAGCCTTGCCACACCATAAGTAGCGGAATCGCTGCAATAGCACCAAACACTTTGAATGTGGTCAGTTTCAGGATCGTTGCGATCAGTACCTCACCAGCGAAGATATTCGCGAATAAACGCATACCGTGTGTCAACAGCTTGGATGCCGTCTCAATCAAGTTGATTGGCAAGAACAAGGCGAATGGCTTGAAGTAATGCTGGAGATACCCTTTGGTGTTACGGAACAATCCAAGTCCATGAGATACAAGGAACGCTACGAGAGCAAGTCCCATCGTTACAGACAAGTCAGCTGTTGGTGATTTCCACCAGGCCAGTTCAACGTGTGGGTGTGCTTCAGGGTCCTTGGCATGCGCTTTTTCAAACGCCTCCACCGCTGTAACAATCGGCTTACCGAATACCTGTGCCTGATTAACATCTGTTACCTCAGATACAGCCACGAGCGGAAGTCCGAGCATGTTCCCTACAAAAATGAACATAATCATGGAAAGAGCGAGAGAGATAAAATGTTTACCTTTCTTCATATCCATTGTACTGGAAATCAGATTGCGGACGAATTCTACTGCCCACTCCATAAAATTTTGCAGCTTGCCGGGATTTTCAACGGATAATCTCCGTGTTGCCAGTACAGCAAAAATAAAAACAATTGCACCTGTAACTACCAGCATCAACAGAACCGATAGATCCAGTCGAAATCCGCCAAGCATAATAATTGGAGCTTCATGCATATTTTTCTCACCCCTTTCTCGACTTGAAAGCTGCAGCCCTTAACATCATTCTGCTCTGCGGGAATAGACAATCCCTATAATCAATAAGGAATATTGTGCAATGACGAGACCGCCTGCAACCGCATATGTATTGAAGTACTGCGGAAAGCGCATCGATATGAATATACCGAGCACAGCGAATGCCGCTCTTGTCAAAAATCCCAAGTTGACACGCTTCAAGTTACCTTCTGCCGCATCATCAGACATTTTCCTTACTTTGTAGCCCAGGTAAAATGCATTGATCCAGCTAACTCCTGTACCCAGGGCCAGTCCCAAAGCAATTGTCTCCACACGTGGCATAAAGGCCGCTGCGAGAAAACAAATCATAAGAAAGTACATGACGAAAACAGTCATCGATCTGCGGTATCTGGTTAGTTCACTCATCACTTTCCCCCATGATTTTTTTCGCGATAAAGTAGATGCTTACACCGCCTGCCGCAAGAAAAAAGAGAACGCTTACGGCGATCCATATTCCGTTACCTCCGATGGTCTTGTCCAACCAGGAGCCAGCGTAATATCCGGCAACAGCGAGAATGGCAATCTCGATCCCAAAAGCTGTCACGAGTCCCATCGCTTTCCATACATTATCGTCATGGTTACGGGATGAATTTGGTTTGTTCGAATCGGCCATTTTCCACGCCACCCTTGCAATCCCAGTTAATTTTACTGAATGATGAGAGCCTTTGTCAATTGAATGATTTTAGCGTTTTAAAGGGGGAAACGACGGGAATACAGACCCTCAAAGCCCATAAACCCGCGTAAACCGTACAGTTTAACTGTATGCTTGCCCTTTATAAATCCGTCAGAAAAAATGTATTATTTTTTGAATTTTCTGTGAAATGATTCCGGACGTTCACTATTTACACCGAAATGATGCAAAATCGCATTGACAATTCTTTCCGAAGCATGTCCATCACCGTATGGATTGGCAGCCTGGCTCATGCTTGCATACAGGGTTTTGTCTGTGAGCAGAGCTTTGGTCCGTTCATACACACGTTCCTCTTCGGTACCTACCAATTCCAGCGTTCCGGCTTCAATACCTTCCGGGCGTTCTGTTGTATCGCGCAATACGAGCACAGGCACACCAAACGAAGGTGCTTCTTCCTGCAAACCGCCTGAATCGGTCAAAATCAAGTGAGTGTGCGGGTAAAAGTTATGCAAATCCACCACGTCTAGTGGATCAATTAATTGAATACGGGGATGATTCCCCAAGATCGCGTGAGCCGGCTCCTTCACAGCAGGACTTGGATGCACCGGGTACACGATGGCAATATCTTCGAATTCGTCGGCAATCCGTTTGACGGCCTGGAAAATGTTGCGGTGAGGCTCGCCTTGAGATTCACGGCGATGAGCTGTCATCAGCACAAGGCGTTTGCCTTGGGCCCAATCAAGTACCGGGTGTGTGTAGTCCTCCCGTACAGTATATTGAAACACATCTGTTACCGTGTTGCCTGTGACGTACGTACTAGACTCCGATTTATTTTCTTTGGCAAGATTGGAAGAAGACCAATCCGTAGGCGCAAAGTGTAGATCAGCCAGTACTCCCGTCAGCTGACGGTTCATCTCTTCCGGATATGGAGACAGCTTGTTCCACGTCCGCAGCCCCGCTTCCACATGTCCTACCTGAATCTGTTGCAGGAATGCTGCGTAGCTCGCTACAAAGGTAGTTAATGTATCCCCGTGAACCAGTACAATATCCGGCTTAGCTTCGGCTAACACTGGCTCCAGACCGCCAAGAACACGAATTGTAATTTCATTCAATGTCTGACGGTCCTTCATCACATCCAGATCATAATCGGGATGAATGTCGAAAACTTCAAGTACCTGATCCAACATCTGGCGATGCTGCGCAGTTACGCAAACAATAGATTCAATAGACTCAGGGTGTTTCTGCAATTCCAAAATAAGCGGAGCCATCTTGATGGCTTCCGGACGCACCCCGAAGATCGTCATAACTTTAATTTTGTTGGACATTCGAGCAAGCCTCTTTTCTACTCCGCATGCAATATGCTTATTTAGTGCCGTATAGACGGTCTCCTGCATCTCCAAGCCCTGGAACGATATAACCATGATCATCCAGACGGTCGTCCAATGCTGCTACATAGATGTCCACATCGGGATGTGCATCTTGCACAGCTTTTACGCCTTCCGGTGCCGCAACCAGGTTCATCATCTTGATTTGGGTACAGCCACGTTTTTTGAGCACGTCAATAGCTGCAATTGCCGAACCACCCGTTGCCAGCATCGGATCAATTACAATCAATTGACGCTCTGTTACGTCTGTAGGCAGTTTGGTGTAGTATTCTACCGGTTGCAGTGTTTCCGGGTCACGGAACAGACCCACATGTCCAACTTTTGCCGCTGGCAACAATTTCACAACGCCATCCAGCATTCCGAGTCCTGCGCGCAGAATCGGCACCAGTCCGAGCATACGTCCAGAGATAACTTTACCTTGTGTTGCAGCTACAGGTGTCTGTACATCAATCGTTTCCAGTTCAACATCTCTTGTAATCTCATAAGCCATCAACGTTGCTACTTCATCCACCAATTCACGAAAATCTTTCGTATTCGTACGCATGTCGCGTATAAACGTCAGTTTGTGTTGAATCAAAGGGTGATCACATATTACTAATTTTCCCATCTAATTTGTCCCTCCGGTAAGTTCTTCATGTTCAGCATTTCCAAATATACCTAGCCACCATTCATGGGCTCGATAAATCCTGTATATTATATCATCACCAACAACGAATTACACCATCAAAGGGCACCCAATCATTACAGATTACCGAATCCTATAAAAAACAGGACCGGAAAATGATCCATCCGGTCCTGTTTTGCTCCTGCTGTTATGTCGTTAAGAAAATGAAAATGATGAATACAATGGCACTCCGCCTACAGAATGATCCTTCGATCGCTGTTATCCCCAGATTTTTTTTATTCTCCTTTTAACAAGGGAAAAATCCGGGGATAAAGGCGAACGCTTCGCTTCTGCGGTCTCATTCTGTCTGCTTCGTTTTTTTGTATCCCATTTTAAGAACATCTCAAATACAAACAGCATGAGCAAAGTTTTTTAGTATTTAAGATCTGTATAGAGCGGGAATTGGTCTGTCAGTGCAGTCACTTCTGCACGGGCTTCATCCAGCTTCGTTGTATCTTTTGGATTTTTCAGCGTTTTGGCAATGATCTTACCAATAGCAACCATCGCTTCTTCGTTCATGCCACGGGAAGTTGCAGCAGGTGTACCAATTCGAATACCACTTGTTACAAACGGGCTTGTAGGGTCGAATGGAATGGCATTTTTGTTCACGGTAATACCGATGGAATCAAGCACATGCTCAGCTTCCTTACCTGTGATGTTCACACTGCGTGTGTCGATCAGCATCAAGTGGTTATCTGTACCACCGGATACGATGTTCAATCCTTCAGCGATCAGTGTTTCAGCCAGAACCTGTGCGTTTTTCACGACATTCTCAGCATACGTTTTGAACGATGGTTGCAAAGCTTCACCGAATGCTACCGCTTTGGAAGCGATCACGTGCATCAAAGGTCCACCTTGGGAACCTGGGAATACGGCTTTATCAATCGCTGCTGCCCACGCTTTGCGGCACAGAATCATACCACCACGAGGTCCACGCAGCGTTTTGTGTGTAGTTGTTGTAACGAAATGCGCATGTGGAACCGGGTTTGGATGCAAACCAGCAGCAACCAGTCCTGCGATGTGAGCCATGTCCACCATGAACAAAGCGCCTACATCATTGGCGATGGAAGCCAGCTTTTCAAAATCAATGGTACGCGGATATGCACTTGCACCTGCAACGATCAGACGAGGGCGGTGTTTGAAAGCCGCTTTGCGTACTTCATCATAATCAATCAGGAATGTATCTTCCTGTACGCCGTATGCTACAAAGTTGTACAGCAAACCAGATGCGTTAACCGGGCTACCGTGTGTGAGGTGTCCACCATGGGCAAGGTTCATACCAAGTACAGTATCACCAGGTTTCAACGCTGCAAGATATACTGCCATGTTCGCTTGTGCACCGGAGTGAGGTTGAACATTCACGTGTTCTGCTCCGAACAATTCTTTTGCACGATCACGCGCGATGTCTTCAACGATGTCCACATGCTCACAACCGCCATAGTAACGTTTACCTGGATATCCTTCAGCGTACTTGTTGGTCAGAACAGATCCCATTGCTTCGATTACTGCTTCACTTACGATGTTCTCGGATGCGATCAGTTCGATGTTGTTCTGTTGACGTTTCAGTTCAAGATTCATCGCTTCCAGTACTGCCGGGTCATTCTTGCGCAATTGTTCCATGATTAAATTCCTCCCAGTTATAAGTGAAGTTATAAAGTGAAACTAATGTTTACACGAAAACGGCGAGTGCAACACCAATCTGAAGAAACGAAGTGGTCGCCTTTATCACCGGATTTCCCCTTTTAAATAGGGAATTAAAAAATCTGGGGATAACAGCGATCGGAAGATGGTGATGCAATCAAAGTCAGGAGTGTAACCCAATTAGTCTCGCTTTATATGTTAGTCACAAAATGTCGAATCTGGTTGTTCTTCCATACGATACACCGCGCGTTCGCCGCCAATCAACTTCGGACGGGTCAACGCTGTGGTTACACGAGCATCTCCAACATAGCGAAGCGCTGTACGATAGGGTACGGCTACATGCCGGAGATGCATCCCAATCATCGTCTCCCCAATGTCCAGTCCCGCATGGGCCTGCACATGTTCAGCCAGGCATGGATCGGTCAGCGAACGATATGCTGCGGATGCCATTGAACCTCCGGCCTTGGGCACGGGTACTGCACCAACCTCGGTCAATCCAAGTCGAGTAAGCACAAAACGTTCCATTACCAGCGCACGGTTCAGATGCTCACAGCATTGGAATACCGTGTCAAAACCGAACTCTTCCTGCACCTCGCGTATACCCGCAAGAAGCTGCTGCGCCACTTCAATGGCACCACTCGTACCAATCCGAGCGCCTGCGACTTCACTTGTGCTTGTACCGATCACAACGATCTGTCCAGGCCCAAGCTGTCCGGCAAGCGCCAGTTCATGCAGAATAGACGCGGTCTGTTCCTGCAATCCGGGTTGTTCCGAATCTAACTCTATAGTCATCCTATTATCGCCTCCCGATAAAATCATGCCTGCTGTCTCTTGGTTGTCCTTCGTATTCTTGCACGGCATCTCAGGTACTATTATAGCGAATAATCAGATGAAAGACGAAAAAAAGAGCAGTCTGCGGGTAACGCAGAATTGCTCTTTTGCCCAGGCGACCGGCCGTTTGTTCCGGTGCTCCATCGTGGTTATGCCCACTTCGTCGCCAGTTACACCGGATCCCTGTTTTCCCCTTCATCATAAAACAACCCGCGGCTAAAATCAACGGTTAATTTACATCACGTGTCCTATTTCTATAACCTGCCTCGCAGGATCAGAATTATCCCAGCTTATCCAAAAGCCGGTCCAATGCCGTCCGAATCTCAGCTGCAGCTATATTGTAATCATCACGACTTCCTCCAAACGGATCGGAGATGTCGAAACTTGGAATTCGTTGTCTAATCTCAATGGCTCGCTCACGCTCCGATGCCAGGATCTCTTGGCCAAGGGCACGTTTCATCTCAAGCGTTGCAAACAGGCTGTCCAACTCCTGAACATCACTTAATACCTGTTCATCATCCTCCACATATTCTTTCAATGTATAGGTTTTGTGGACTGAATCGGGAAAAACCTGCATGACATGCTGCTTATGACTCCGTGTTAATGTAAGAACCAGATCGGCCCAACCTACCAGGTTAGAGCTAAGCTGTGTGGAATGAGGTGGACCTTCAACGTTATGATCTCTCAAAACCGCTTCAGCATGTCGGGAGATCGGCATACCCGACGTTGCTGCCACACCTGCGGAGCGAACCTCTACCTGAATGCCACGCTCCGATGCCAGTTTTCTCAAAAGCCCCTCTGCCATGGGGCTGCGGCACGTATTTCCTGTACACACGAATAAAATATGTTTCATTGTGTTAGCCTCCCCATTTTACATATGATGCGAATGATATGATATTTCAAGTTTTATTCTAAAATATAAACAAAAGTCCAAACGCAAGCAAGATTGCGCCACCAATGGCTTCGCCGTAATCCCCGAGATTCTGGCTCACCCGACGGCCTAATAGCAGACCCATAACCGACATCACCCCGCCACACACACCGAAAGCAAGTACAGTTAAGATCAGATCACTGCTAAACATCCCTAAGGAAACGCCAACGGAGAATGAATCCACACTTACGCTGAGGGAGAACAAAACAACGCCGAGCAGGGAACGGTGGTCCACCAGCTTTGTATCGCCTTCACGGAATGCATTCAGAATCATATGAGCACCCAGCAAAACAAGCAATCCACCTGCCGCATACGTCGTAATATCACCGAGCAGGGAGCTGACGTATTTGCCCATATACATGCCGATGAGCGGCATGATGATATGAAATAGCGCCGTTACAATACTGATTCGCAATACATCCCGCAGCCGAATGCCCTTCATGCCAATTCCGATCCCGAGTGAGAACGCATCGAGGCCAAGCGCAATAGCCATGATCAAAATGGTTACCAACTGCCCTACATGGACAGACACATCCCACATCCCCATACCCCCAAGTCACGTAAAGGTTCTTGTACACGATATGCGGACAAGGACCTAAACATGACCGATGAAAGGCAACCGGCGACGGATCTCTGGTCAGATGCTGGCTTTATAGAATCTTGAGTTTGTTTTGGAAAAAGAGTGATTAGCTCTCCTGACTGTATGATCAGGAGAGGTTATGAGGGTTGCTGGTTGCCAACTTGTATGAGTTGGTTCCCCGCAGCCTTGAGCAGCCGATTCATGACGGCTGCTCCCAGCCCTTCGCGTGAGCAGGCTTCAGCCACAATATATGTGGCGCCTTGCTCATCGCAGCTGCGCAGCGCGGCGTATAGCCGGCGCGCTGCTTCTTCCAGCTCGCTGGCATCACCCAGCGAGAACACGGCATCGGCGCGGTACTGCTCCGCGTGCTCGGCGAACGCCAGCACAGCGGTGCGCTCTCCGCGCTGCGCCGCCTCTGCGAGGGCGGCGCTGATCCAGGCCGCCACCGCTGCGGGCGGCCCCTCTACCACGCACAGCGCCCCTGCGGGTGCGTAGTGCGTGTACTTCATGCCCGGCGAGCGTGGCGCCGGGCTACCCACGCCATCGGCCCCCTCCGCGAGCAGCGCGGGGTCCGTGGCGACACTGGCGGCAACGGCGGACAGTTGTTCCGCCGTAATGCCGCCAGGGCGCAGGATGGTGACGGTACCGTCGTCACCGACCTGCACAACCGTGGACTCGACGCCCACCCCGGTGGGGCCGCCGTCCACAATGCCGCCGATGCGGCCATCCAGATCCTCGCGCACATGAGACGCGAGTGTCGGGCTTGGCCGCCCGGAGCGGTTGGCGCTTGGCGCAGCCACAGGGCATGCCGCCGCCGCGATTAACTGCAAGGCCACCGAATGGTCCGGCATGCGCACGGCCACCGTGTCCAGACCCGCGGTGACACGCGGGGACACCGCCCCCGGCCTAACCGGCAACACCAGCGTCAGTGGTCCCGGCCAGAAGGCCGCCATCAGCGCTTCCGCCGTTTCATTCACTTCCGTGACCAGCGCATCCAACTGGTCACGGTTCGCGATATGCACAATCAATGGATTGTCGGAAGGTCGGCCTTTGGCGACAAATACAGCCTCCACGGCTGCTGTGCTACGCGCATCGGCACCCAAGCCATAGACCGTCTCGGTCGGAAAGGCCACCGTCTGACCTTGACGAATGCAGGCTGCGGCAGTCTGCAAGTCGGCGAGCGCCTGTTGATCAGCGCTCCCCTTTTTCACATCCAACATTTCAATATTACCCATTCCGTGATCATTTTCAGCGCTCACCAAGACGCGTACATCCCACATCTCGGTGACCAGCTCTCCCGGAGCTTTCATATCACGTTCTTCTCTACCATCCCTCATCTCAGAGGTGTGTTGCAATGGTTCGTTTTCTCTGCTCATATATCATCATTCCTAAACTTCAAGTAGGTTAGTTCATATCCATATTCAATATAAGTAATTATAACACACCTGTACCGCCTCGGATGCTCTTGACACTTCACTCCACGCACGAGCCTCACTATAACCTCGCCACCGATTCATATCAAAAGGGCAGCTTCCTGAATCGAAGTCGCCCTTTTTTGTAGTAAAAATCCGTTGTTATGCGAATAATCCAGTTACCCAACTCCATAGTTTCACAGCCATATCCCACAGAAAGAATCTCGCTTCCGGTGTGTCTCCCTGCACAGATGCCTCTGCATCTCCTGGTTCAGCCGCTGCGGCTGATACGGTTGAAGGTTTCGCCAGTGCATCCCCGGTCCCTGCATCAATGAAGCACAACGGCGGGAACAACACACACCACCAGTTCTGACCTTTGCCTTCCCCCAGCGTGATCCGAACCGCTTCATAATCTCCGGCAGGATAGACGGTGCCACCATATAGTTTGGTCGGGAACGGAACGGAACCCAGCTCCACCTGATACTCATAATTTAAACCGCGACTGGCCAACTCTTCTCCTACTCTATTCTCAATCTCGGACAAATGCTCACGAATAACCTTACGCGCTTCATCCAGACTTTGCGGATTCTCCAGTTTGGCTACCCACTCGCCCATCTGAGCAACGACAGCATCCCGAATCTCACGTTTCACCAATTGATCTCCCGGTGCATCCGAGTTTGCTAGAATACGCAAGCGAATCGATTGTTCTGGAATTGCTGTGGCCGCCACAGCTGCATCCGTTTTCTGACCTTCCCACATCATGATAATCAACATAAGACATACAATAATAAGTCCAATTTGCTTTACAATTCTTCTGCTCATTCCGTTCTCCCCCTCGGCTCTCTGATCACGCTACCTGCAACTCTCTCATGTCTATCAGTATGCCCGGTAGAGACGGAAGTAAACCTAGCATTTGCAATAAATCTACTAAATCGTTTCTATGATTTACACTTTCTCACCTATCATGTTAAAAAGGCTGATCCGCACCTGGTTACAGGGCAAATCAACCTCTTCATTCCTATAAACGATCACGTTATACGTCCCACCGCTTTACTTTTCACCTACACCGACTCAACAGTTACACAGCACTTTTCTCTTTCTTGAGCATATTCCATAAACGTTCCGACAACCGAGGTTGCTGCTCCCCCATCAGAAGTTCATCCTCTTCTTCTTGCCCGTACAACTTAATGCTCATGACTACACCGATGCAAGCCATATTTATAAGCAAAGAGGTACCGCCGTAACTAATGAACGGTAACGTAATTCCTGTGAGTGGCATCAGTCCGAGAAACGCCCCCACGTTCTCAAACACCTGATACAACAACATTCCTATAATACCTACAATGATGACGGGTCCCGCGCGATCTCTACATGCCAGAGCAATCAGCACCATGCGGTGGATCAGGATAAAGTACAACAGAATCAGTACGGATGCACCAACAAAGCCAAACTCCTCTGCGATCACAACAAAAATGGAATCAGAATACGTATAGGGGACTCGTCCACTCTGAACGGATGTTCCTTGCAAGTAACCTTTGCCGATGATGCCCCCAGAACCGATGGCTAAACCTGCATTTTTCGTATGCCAGGAAGCCTTTGAGGTAGCCTTTTCCGGTACAAGCCAGGGATCAATCCGCTCCGCCCAATGCTCACGTTTTATCTTTTCAAGAAAAGTGAAAACTTCACCATGGTAGAAGGTATAGGCTTTAACAAAACCAAAGAACGCCACTCCCACAATCGCCAGTGCAATCAATGCGTGCTTCAGCCTCATATTTCCGATCCAGAATACCGCAGCCAAAATCACCACATACCCCAGCGCATTCCCCAAATCATTCTGAGCCATAACAAGGGCAAACGGAATAAACGCCCAGCAGCCAATCGGCACAATATCTCTCCAAAATTTCAGCGTGCCTCGTTGTCTCTTCACGATCAAATGGGCGAGGAACAAAATCAGAATCATCTTGAACAACTCTGCCGGTTGAAAAGAAAAGTTTTCGCCAAGCTTCAGCCAACCGTTGGCGTTATTGATTGAACTTCCCAGGACATTGGCCAGGATCAGTAGTATGATCCCCAAGCCATACAAATAAAACGCATATTTCACGTATAACTTGTAATTCACAAGCCCGATCACAAGCACCGCAATGAACCCGGCCACATAGAAATACATCGTTTTGACATGATGATTCGCCAGGTTGGCATCTGTCTGCGTTCCGCTATAAATCGCAAATACACTAATAATCATGAGCAACAGCATTACAAAAAGAATCACACCGTCCATCTTTTTCAACATTCTCAACATGACGCTGTCCATCCCCCTGAAATCTAGCATTCTATCATTTCCAATTGAACTCAATATTACCATTGTATAAAAATGGATGATAAAATGGAAATCTGGATGCTTCAGGATGACTATTAAACCATTCAATGGCCCGACTCACACTCTAAAAACAATAAAAACCCCAAAACATCCACCCAATGTGACTTGGGTTGGTCTGTTCCAGGGCTCTATAGTTATCTAGCTTATATACATAAATCTTACGTGTTATTTCACGGTTTGATTCGAGAGCGTTATTGCTCCTGCTGCGACGGCTTGCGTCTTAGCAATTTTCTCACCAGATCTGTAATACTCGGTTGTTCCGCAGAGCCAAGAATATCCTCGTTCTCTTCGGTGTGGACCTTAATACTCATCACAAGACCCATGCTGATCATGTTGATCATAATGGAGGTACCACCCGAACTGATAAACGGCAGCGTAATCCCTGTCAACGGCATCAGACCAATGAATGGACCAATATTAACAAAGATCTGGTAAAGCAGCATCGCTATGATCCCAACAATGAGATAAGGCCCCGCGCGATCCTTACACTCCAGTGCAATCAGCACCAGCCTGTGAATAAGGATAAAGTACAGGAGAAGCAGTACCGAGGCACCGATGAAACCAAATTCTTCCCCAATCTGCACAAAGATGGAGTCAGCATAGGCCAGCGGCACCCGATTTGACTGAATCGTCGTGCCTTCCATATAACCTTTGCCTGTAATCCCACCAGAACCAATCGCAAGCTTTGCATTATACGTCTGCCAGAGTACATCTCTTGAGGTCAGCTCTGGTACAAGCCAAGGATCAAAACGATCCGCCCAGTGCGAACGTCCAATGTCATTCAGGAATTTAACAATCTCATCATGGTAATGAATATACGCCTGTGTACCACCGATAAAAGCAGCCACTGCGATCATAAAGCCAATGAGGGCATGCGTAAATTTAATGTTACCAATCCACAGTAGGCCCACAAGAATGACTACATAGCTTAATGCATTTCCCAAGTCATTTTGAAGCAATACGAGTAGTAACGGCGGCAGAACACAGAGTGTAATCGGGATAACGTCACGTCCAAAATAGAGCGGACGGTTCTTCTTTCGGGCCAAAAAGGCCGATAAAAACACAATCAGGCATAACTTGAACAATTCAGCAGGCTGCAAACTGACCCCGAAGATGGACAGCCAACCTTTTGCACCATAATACTCCTTACCAAAGAACATAACGAATATGAGCAGGAGCATCCCCACGCCATAGATATATAAATAATTTTTGATTATGAATTTATAGTTGATCATCGACATCCCAAAAAAGACTACGAAGCCCAAAATATAAAAGATCACTGCGCTTTTCGGGAGTCCCTCCAGCTTTGGACGACCAAACGTTGTACTGTAAATCGATAAAATACTGATACCCATCAGAATAACGAGTATAAAGACAATAGAATAGTCTATCTTTTTAAATTTGTGCAGCATGTAATTATGTTCCCCCAAGCATTCAGAAATCTTCGGTATATCTCATTGTAGAGGATTTCACGGCAAAAAGAAAACCCGCGGAACCTTACATTTTCGTCACCTGTTCCGAAGTACGAACACCCAGGACATGCCGCTCGATTCCGGCAAGGTCCGGTACAATGATAATTTCCGGCCAATGTCCCGCCGTTTCAAGCAAAGCTGCGATGTCGCGAGCCTGCCCTTGGCCCAGCTCAAAACCAATGATCTGCGGCGGCGTAGGCAACAGCGCCAACTGCTCCAGCATGATACGGTACGGTGCAAGCCCGTCCGGACCGCCGTCCAATGCCATGCGCGGCTCATGATCGCGCACCTCTTGCTGTAACCCGGCGATATCAGCCGCCGGGATGTATGGCGGGTTGGACACCAGGATGTCCACCCGGGCCCCGGCGAACGGGGCCAGCAGATCGCCTTCACGGAA
This sequence comes from Paenibacillus sp. FSL R5-192, assembly GCF_000517845.1. NCBI lineage: Bacteria > Bacillati > Bacillota > Bacilli > Caryophanales > Paenibacillaceae > Paenibacillus > Paenibacillus sp. FSL R5-192. The sequence continues at coordinate 164,163 of NZ_ASPR01000002.1, forward strand.
GTCGATCTGTACCCCGTTCGCGGCCGCATTCCGCGCGGCCACTTGCAGGGCAGCCGCCGAGAGATCTCCGGCGCCGACCTGCCAGCGCGGGCGCAGTGAAGCCATCGTCACCGCGATGGCGCCACTGCCCGTGCCAATATCGACGGCGAGCGGAGCGCCGTCAGGAAACACGCGGTCGGCTTCGCGCAGCACAGCCTCGACCAACAGCTCAGTCTCCGGCCGCGGAATCAGCACGGCCGGCGTGACCTCGAACGGCAGCCCATAGAATTCCTGGCTGCCGATAATGTATTGCGCCGGCTCACCCGCAGCCTTGCGCGTGACGGCGTTCTCCCAGCGGCTGCGATGCTCGCTGGGAAAAGGCTCCGGCTGCATCATGTAGTACGCGGCGCCATAAACGCCGAGTACATGTTCCAGCAGCAGCCGGGCATTGTTTTGCGGCTCGTACACGCCGCACTTCTCCAAAAAAGAGGAAGCCTCCACGAAGGCTTCCCGACAGCTCTGTTCCGGCGTCATGACAAACTGCGCGCGGGTCACAGATTATTCTCCTCTATCCATCAACTCGGTCTGCTGAGCAATCGTCAGTGCAGACAAGATATCTTCAATCTCCCCGTTCATGATCTGATCCAGCTTGTGCATCGTCAGACCGATACGGTGATCCGTCACACGGCTTTGCGGGAAGTTGTACGTACGAATACGCTCACTACGGTCGCCCGTTCCCACTTTGCTCTTCCGCTCAACAGAGATCTTCGCTTCCTCTTCCATACGTTTCATATCGAAGATACGTGTACGCAGAACCTGCAACGCTTTTTCCTTGTTGGAGTTCTGTGATTTTCCATCCTGACATGTCGCCACAATTCCCGTTGGAACGTGCGTTACCCGTACTGCGGATTTCGTGGTATTAACCGATTGTCCACCTGCACCACTGGAACAGAACGTATCAACACGGATGTCTTTATCATGAATTTCGATATCAAAATCTTCGGCTTCAGGCATAACCGCAACCGTTGAAGTTGACGTATGAATTCGTCCGCCGGATTCGGTTGTCGGAATACGCTGTACACGGTGTGCGCCGCTTTCGTATTTCATTTTGCTGTATGCGCCACGTCCGTTGATCAGGAAAACAACCTCTTTGAATCCACCGAGATCATTTGTGTTAACGTCCATCAGCTCTACACGCCAGCCTTGTGCATCTGCATAACGTGTGTACATCCGATACAGATCTGCTGCAAACAACGCTGCTTCATCTCCACCAGCTGCTCCGCGAATCTCAACAATAACGTTTTTGTCGTCATTCGGATCTTTTGGCAGCATGAGTACACGAATCAATTCGTCCAGTTCCTTCTGGCGAGTGCTCAGTTCGTCAATTTCCATTTTGACCATTTCGCGCATCTCATCATCCAGTTTCTCACCCTGCATTTCCTTTGCAGCTTCGAGATCCTGACTTACCTGTTTGTATTCATTGTACGCTTCATAAGTTGGTTGCAGATCGGATTGTTCTTTGGAGTATTCCCGCAACTTTTTGTTGTCACTTGCCACATCCGGGTCACACAAAAGTTCGCTCAACTTGTCATAACGGTCGGCTAACGCCTGTAATTTATCCAACATGTATAGTCACCTCACACATTATTTTGTCCATGCAAATATCGTTTTTAATAATTATTTCGGTTTCATTATTCATAACATCTATAATCTATATTCCACAACGCACAGGATTCACACCGAATCCCCTGACCGCAGCATGTATTCACATTCCTGTATGATCGACGTATAACATCGCTACAACGTCATCAAATCCTTTACTTTTAAAGTGAAATCAAGAAATCGCGTACCCTGTATGAAACTCGCTTAAGCTCATCTGTTCAAGCGCGAATTTTAACGTGGTATACGACTCTTAATTATAGCATATTCTTATGGTTCTGAATAGTAACTGTTCCGCATGCGGATGAACTAATTTTTATAATTCAATTTTCTCAACTTTCACTCGTTGTCATTCCGCTGATGGATTCGCCTACCGAGAATGTTTGTAACAAATAGATCATTCAAGTTTATTTCTGATGTTGTAAAATATATACAAGGGCTCTATAATTCATAGTTTTGATATTTTAGTTTAGGAGGGAATGGATGCTATGAACTTAACACCAGCTGTTTTTCCAACAGAAAAATTAAAGATTGCTTTGGCACAATGTTCTTCGATCGACGGAAATATTGAAGAGAACGTTAATAGGGCTTATGAGATGATTGAAGAAGCTGGAAAAGAGCACGCCGATATTATCATGTTTCCAGAAAAATATCTGACGGGATATGTGCCAGAAATCGTAGAATCCAATGTAACTGAATATACACTCTCCATTAATGATGCGAGGATTGATAAGTTGCGTCAAGCATGCAAAAAGTACGGCATTTGGTCAATCATCGGAACCCCTGTAATAAGAGGCGAGGATGTGTTCATCTCTTCAGTTATAATAGATTCCAATGGACATGAAGTGGGTGTTTATGACAAGTCTCATTTATTTCAAACGGAGAAAGAAATGTTCTCAACCAATAATGAGCAGGTCATCATTAAATTAAAGGGCTGGAATATTGGGATGGCCATCTGTTATGACGCAGGTTTCCCTGAACATTCTCGTCTTTTAGCACAAAATGGCTGTCATTTATATATGGGTAGCTCTCTTTTTAGTAAAGGAATGGGGTACAAAGAGTCACGAGTATGGTTTCCTGCCCGCGCTCTGGATAATACGATATTTACAGCGATGTGTAATCACGTTGGAACAACCGGAGTCTGGGATACGTGTGGACATAGCGGTGTATGGAACCCTCTAGGTGATAATATAATTGATGCCTCGCAAGACAACGTTGAGTTGCTCATAGCTGAATTAGACCCCGATCTTCTTAATCAAGCTAGAAATGGCGAAAGAATGCTTGCGGATTCGTTTGATATAAATAAAGAACACTATTCTTTCAAGACTATTGTTGGTAACTAAGCAAACCTCGTATGAATTGAGCGTACATAAGTACATTACGATTGAGGTGGCCCCTTACATCGATACTAAAAACCCTACAATCTTCACAAGAAGATCGTAGGGTTTTGGTTATTGAATCTAAATATAAACGAGTAACAACTTATACGTTGAAACGGAAGTGCATAACGTCGCCGTCATTTACAACGTACTCTTTACCTTCAAGACGAAGTTGTCCGCGCTCTTTGGCACCGTTCATGGAACCCGCTGCAACCAGATCGTCGTAGGAAACCACTTCTGCACGGATGAATCCACGTTCGAAGTCGGTGTGAATGACACCCGCTGCGCCAGGCGCTTTGGTACCTTTGCGGATTGTCCACGCACGAACTTCCTGTACACCTGCTGTGAAGTATGTGTACAGACCGAGCAATTTGTAAGCCGCTTTGATCAACAGGTTCAGACCGGAATCCTCGATACCGAGTTCTTCCAGGAACATTTGTTTATCTTCGCCTTCCAGCTCAGAAATCTCTTCTTCAACCTTCGCACTGATCGGCACCACTTCTGCGTTCTCAGCAGCTGCGAATTCTCTTACTTTTTGCACGTAAGCATTGTTCGCCACGTCGCCGATTTCGTCCTCAGCTACATTGGCTGCGTACAGAACAGGCTTCAAGGTAAGCAAGTGCAGATCGCGCACGATCAGAAGCTCATCATCCGTAAGTTCCATGCTGCGTGCCGGCTTGTCATCGTACAGAACAGCCTTCACTCTCTCCAATACTTCTACTTCTTGAGAGGCAGTCTTGTTGCCGCCCTTCATGTTTTTCTTGGAGCGATCGATTTTCTTCTCAACACTCTCGATATCGGCCAGGATCAGCTCCAGATTGATCGTCTGGATGTCGCTCACCGGGTCAATTTTACCGTCGACGTGTGTGATGTTCTCATCTACAAAGCAACGTACCACGTGTACAATTGCATCTACTTCACGAATGTGAGCAAGGAACTTGTTACCAAGACCTTCGCCTTTGCTCGCACCGCGAACAAGACCAGCGATATCTACAAACTCAAACGCCGTTGGTACTGTTTTCTTAGGTACAACGAGTTCTGTCAGTTTGTCCAGACGCTCATCCGGTACTTCAACAATCCCCACGTTAGGGTCAATTGTACAGAACGGATAGTTTGCCGATTCGGCACCTGCTTGTGTAATTGCGTTAAACAATGTAGATTTACCAACGTTAGGCAAACCCACGATTCCAGCTTTCAAAGCCATGTATATGACAACTCCTCATTGATTACTTGTTCGGTATGGATAATCCTATACATTATATATGACAAACCTCAAGGCATCAAGGAACTTCGCCAATTCGACCAGAGTCCCATACGCTTCCCGAAATCCCCGGTTACTGCGGATAATTCGTTTTGCGCAGATCTTAAGTTTTGCCTAGAATATCCGCTATTAGGTTTACCCTTTTATTTCCTTGTACATGGTTAGATCCGTTACCTCATATCCCATCTTGCGATATAGGCTGCTCGCCCGCACATTATGTCCAAAGACATGCAAACCAATGCGATCCACGCCAAGACTCAAGGCCGTCTGTTCAAGCGCCTGCATTGTCTCTGTTCCGTATCCCTTACCACGGTGCACTTCTTCAACCACGATATCCAGCAAAAAAGCATCTTTTCCACGACGATTATCCGTGATATTAAACCAGATATACCCTACATTTCCGTCCACAGGATGCACCAGATTGTAGAGATATGCTCCGGGTGTGTTCAAGCCTTCTGGCAGATAACGTTCATAAGATTCCTCCGCCAGTCGCTGCGCCTCTTCCTCAGCCCAAGTACCCGCTTCTACTTTTTCCTGTGCAAAATCCTTAATCGATCGAATGCAAAAACTCGAATAATCTTCCTGATTCATTGGAGAAAGTTCCATGTTGTTTACCTCCTTATTTCGAGTGATCTTAATTATGTATCATCTCTGTGCAGTCCTTTTTGCACTACTAGTATCTTATTGTATCCTGTTCTTCCGCTTAGCGCATAAAGTTATTCTGACGATTCGGTTTTCAATTTTCATATTTATCCATTTTAATCAAAACTTTTGATCTCATCCCATCGTTTATACCTCATAGGAAAGGAGTGGATCTTATTGAACACACGTCGCCGATTCTCCAAAAAGAAAATGATTATCTTATCCGCTATCATACTCGGAATCGCCATAGTCGCTTTTATGAGCTTTCTGAATGCAATGGATCCCTTTCGCCACTTAAGAATCACGATCCACAATCAGTCCGACTATGACCTCACCCATATTCAGGCCAGCCTGGTTCAAGGCGACAACTCGTTTAACAACAACGAGTGTGGCTCCACCTACATATTCGACAAGGATATTCCCAGCGGAGCAAACGTGAAATTCGCCCCGCAACTGAAACGTTCCGGGGAGGGGGTCGTCTCCTTGGCGTTCACGGACAGTCGCGGAAAAACCTATAACAAAACGGTTTGCGGTTATACGGAATACTTGTCCGGCAATTCCTACGTCACTGTAACCAATGAGAATGTCACCGTGAAAGAAGAATGTATGTAAAAGGTAGATCAGTCAATCATCAAATAAACATGCAATCTCCCTTTAGGAAGATTGCATGTTAGGGTCCTATTTTATTTCAACATCGTTTATCACCGTTAAAAGTTAGTAAAAAGAACTTTACGGGCCTTTTACTTCTTGCTATGCAATAGGTTATAGATTATCATTGCAGCCTCCTGTCGGGTTAGCTGCTTTTTAGGCATAAACTTCCGATCGGGGTATCCTTTCATAACAGATTCTTGAGTTACAAGACTGATACTATTTCTAGCCCAATTGGAGATCATTTGGTTGTCATCGTAAAGTGTGAATGATGATAATACATAACCTTGTTTTTTCATTACGTTCTCAATCATACTTGATGCTTCTTCTCTCGTAACGTCCACATTCGGTCTAAGCGAACCATCACTGAATCCTTTAAGTATACCTTGTTGTAATGCAGGAGTTATCTCCGAATAGTACCAAGAGTTAGATTGAACATCGTTGAATTCATTAATATAAGGAACCACAGAATTATATCCAAGGGCTCGTTTTAAGAAGATTGCAAATTCGGCTCTCGTCACTTTTTGATGTCCACCAAACGAACCATCGGAATAGCCTTTGACAATTCCCTTCTGTGCCAAGTAGATAATAGCCTCCTTCGCATAACTCTTTTCTATATCTCTAAAAGTAACACTTGCTGGATTTTTCACTTCTCCATTTGAACCCACAACTTGAGTATCAATTGTAATGCTGTCGTTTTTCCCCGTAACCGCACTAGGGAAAGGGATATTATTAACATTATGGTAAGGAGGAATAGGATAATTATATCCATATACCGTTGCACCACTTCCATCTGCTGGAGTTGTTACAGCAACCGTCTGCTTGCCAATGACCTCTTCTGATCCATCAGGTCTGACACGAACAGCGATGACATTATACTCATAATATTTATTTCGTTCGACGCCCACTTCACTAAACTGCAACTTACCGTTCACAGCAGTCACCATACCCTCATCACGTGTTTCTCCAGTGGCAGTATTCAAATACGTCTTACGATAAACACCGTTTCCTAGAGGTTCGTACTTCGTTTGTGGATTACGTTCAACGTAATGAACTGCTCCTTCAATAGGTTGATATTCAAAGGCAATCGTTGCGTTCGAGGCATTCATTGGAGCCACATTCATTGGTTGAGGTATGCCCGCCGTCTGCACTTCGATTGTACTAGATTCAACCTTTCCGTATTTGTTACTCGCTACAACCCGATAGGTATATGTTCTTCCTGGCTGGAGCGTGTACGCTATCATCGTATTTGAATGACCTGACCATACTTTACTCACTTGATCCTGGTAAATCTCATAATGGGTTGCTCCCTCCACCAGATTCCATTGTAGGTCCACTCTATTATCGTACACTCGATTGACTCTTATGTTAATTTGGCCTTTCGGTGCCTCGTCCTCAGTCAATTTAGGAATTTTCACACTTTTAACTGCAGCTGAACCTTCGTTGTCTCCGTCCCTGCCAAACACTTTATAGATGTATGTGGTGTCAGGTGTTACATTTACATCCTCGTATAAAGTTGACTTGGTTACCGCCAAAGGCTGATCATTACGGGTGATCACATACTCTACTGCATGGTCTACCTTGCTCCACGTAAGTCTAACTTTGGTGGAATCCAGCGCTTCAGCTCGGAAATCTGGTGGATATGTAATAAAATTTCTAATTCCGATTGTAAATTTCGCTTCTTCACTGTAAACATCGCCTTTGCGAGCTACTAATGTATACTTAGTGATCGAATTAAAATTCACACCTTCATGCACATATTCTAAAAGCGGACCCTCATATAGAATTTCAGAACCACTCTTGAGAATATATTGTTCAGCACCTTCCACTGCATGCCACTGCAACCGAATCGCATTATTACCCACAGCACTCGACTGGGAGTATCTAGGACTATCTAGTTTCGTGATCACAGGTTCCCCATCAGCTAGCGTCGGAATAACGTAAGGATCTTCAGGAGTCCCCTGTCCTTTAAATTCCACATTATTTTTTAAGAAGGCTTTATATTTGAAGTTTTGTACCGCGCTGCCTGCTGCAACAGAGTTTATATGATTATTTGGGAATGCATCAGATCCAGTGGCTATCTCCGTAAAAACAGGCCCCTTATTACCATGTTTTGCATTTTCATATGTATTAGGATTAGCCAAAGCCAGACTGGATATCATCTGATTCGGACGATTAGGATCATTTAGAACAACCCCTGTATATTTCTCTAAATCCTCCTTGGTAACGATCCCTACAGGAGATGAATAGCCATGAACGTACTCCGCTGTATCAAACGCATTGACATTCCACCATAGCGTGTTAAAAGGAGACTGCTTGTCTTCTTTAATTTTATTTAGTTCATAGCCCACACTATCTGCGAACTTGGAATACAGGTCTACTCTCCATCTAGCACTATCACCTTGTGTATCAATGTATTTAGAAACGGTATTCTGAGAGATTAAGGTTTGATTATCCACGAGGTACCATTTACCGTATTGCTTAAGATCAACGACTGATCCAAACCCCGCCTTGGAAACTCCTAAAGTATAAGCATCCTTTGCAGGAGGCGTAATAATAAACTCGACTGAGTCTTGAGTGGAGTCTGTAGAATTCGTCCAAGCTAACTTGATCACATTTTTCTCACCTTGTTTCAAACCATTAATGAGAGCACTTGAGCTGGATTGGCTGTTCAGATCAGTATTTTTCACGTCATTGACGTACACCTCAGCCAGTACATTGGCATCTTGCTTGTAAAACAGACTGATCGCATTGCCATTCACAAGCCCCCAGTTTACATAAGCGAAGCCACCATTAACAATCTCTAATTCACCTGAAATTTTCCCCGTAAAATCAATTCTACCCGCATCATCGTAGATTGGCGCAGGTCCCTTCAATCTAACGAAGAGTAACTCTTGTTCTCCGTATTTTTCCCCGTCATAAGCGAGAACTCCGATCCTATATGTTTCATCTGGTGCAACTCTTGTTATTGTGTACGTTCTTATATTTTTATCCATAGCAACTTCTCGATTGACAGTAACAGCATATTTAGTTGCTCCGGGAACTTCATCCCAAGACACCGTTATGGAGTTTTCCGTTGTCGTTACCGTTACGTTAGGTTTCGGCAAATATGACGTAGTAATAGTGTCACTTATTGTTTCAATTGATGCAGACGTATTAGTCGTGTTGGTATTATACGAGTCTATAAAGTTATCACTCGACTTGGAAGACTCCGTAGTTATTTTATCTGTACGAGGCTCATAATTTGCATGAGCTACTTCTGTCCCTGCTCCTGAAATCAGTAGATTAACCAACAATAAATTAATAACTAGCATGAAAATTAATACGTTCTTGAACTTCATGTATGTATCACCTCTTAGAAATTGTGTTTAATGCCTCATATGTATGATCTTAAAAAACCTGCATTATTACTTTGGATATCTAAAACTTAAATATATACTTATAATTTCAAAATTTTAACTTCTAGTCTTGAATCAATCCATCCTTTCCTTAATTTCAAGTGAGTCTTCGTGCCTATAAAATTATTAAAAACCATTCCTTAAGACTCATCAATCATAAAGTGTAATGTATTAACAAACAATAAAAAATTTTACTTTGAATTAAATCTTCATCTTGTTATACATTACAAAAAAGCATGCCGTTGATTATCGACATGCTAAAAGTAATACACCAATATTAATCAATTGACTTGTCGCAGTCTACAGTTGAAGTGCCAAGTTCGGTCCATGAACCGTTCCACGTTTCCCTCACATTCTAACGAACCCGAGAGACACTATTCAGCATTTTTCCTGCGTTTTGAAAATCTAACGAACTATAGACTCGTTATTTACTCTTTCTTTGGCGTCATCCGCTGCAAATCGCAGTTTTCTAACCCATTAGCGTGTGTGAGATTCGTTAGATTCCCAACTAACGCCTATATTGCCAAATAAGGTGTTGCAGGTTCGTTAGCGGAAGTTGCTCCATCGGGCCCAGCGCATACTCTCACAAGTCAAAACTGTTCAGCAAGACTTCACCTCTGGTTTTATCTAACGCCGTTCCACCAGACGTGATGTCTGCTTCAGATCCTCAATCCGACCTGCACCAATGCCAAACATGACAGTACGAAGTTCAAACTCAACCTGTTCCAACCGCTCATTCAGCGCATCATCGGAAGCTACTGCGGATTCGAGAAGAGATCGACCAAAACCAGCCAGATCCGCACCGAGCGCGAGGGCTTTGGCCGCATCCACGCCAGTGTACAGTCCACCGCTGCCAATCAGGGCACCAGTAGGATTCAGCGCTCGTACTTCCTGTATACACTCCGCTGTGGGAATGCCCCAGTCGGCAAAAGCTTCAGCAGCTGCCCGGCGTACCGGGTTATTGTTGCGGTACTTCTCTACCTGCACCCAGCTTGTGCCCCCTGCTCCGGCTACATCAATGAACGCGACACCCGCTTCATATAGGCGTTGAGCCGTCACGCCATCGATGCCAAAACCTACTTCTTTCACACCAACAGGTACGTCTAGCTCACGACACAAGTTTTCAATCCGTTGAAATAATCCACTGAAGTTGGTGTTACCTTCCGGCTGGAAAACTTCCTGCAAGGTGTTCAGGTGAAGCACGAGCATGTCCGCACCCGCAATATCTACGGCGCGCTGGAAATCAGCCGTGGTAAAGCCATAGTTCAGCTGCACCGCGCCAAGGTTGGCAATGACCGGGATGTCCGGTGCCCAGCGCCGCACATCGAAGGTACTCGCCAGTTCCGGCTGTTCCACGGCAGCCCGGATCGAACCTACGCCGAGCGCCCAGCCTCTGGCGTTTGCTACTCGGGCGAGGCGCTCATTGATGGCGCCCGTTGTTTTGCTTCCACCCGTCATCGAACTGATGAGCAAGGGTGTACGTACTTTTTTGCCAATAAACGAAGTTTCCAGATGCACCTCTTCAAAATCCAGTTCCGGCAGTGGGTGATGACGAAACGCAAACCGCTCCATACCGCTGGTTACCCCTTCTCCTGCCACATTCTCCTCAAGACAGAGGCGCACGTGCTCTAGCTTCCGTTCTCCCGTAGCCACTTCGGGAAGCAGCCGTTCGCCGGCTCGCTCTTGTTCATTCATGATGAGACCTCCTATGTGAGAATCGTGCGGATCGACAGGATAACCTGCCCGTTCCTTACTTCTATGTATATACGTCTTTTGCAAAAGACAAAAACATTAATCCTATAAGCATTACAGCTCAGCAGTTTAACTCTATCCAGTATAACGTTCCAAACCGGCTATTGAAAGGATGCCCCGACACCAAATGTCTCACTTAAATCCCGGAGCACCACTATCTCATCCTACTCAAAAGCACGGATCATCTGTCGCACCTTCAAAGCTGGTTAGCACGGACGATGCACACGCACATGGATCAACAGAACACATTTCACTCCATCATCCTGCACAACGAACTATCTCAAGATTTCAGATGCCAACTGCTCACCAACAAGCTGTCCGGACAACGTTACAATCGGGGTTCCACCGCCTGGATGTGTCGTTCCGCCGACGTACCAGAGTCCTTGTACATCTTTACTTCGATTGCCCGGTCGCATGAAGGTCTGCTTCACAGAGTTGGACGAGATGCCATAGATCGACCCTTGATGCGCCAAGGTATCCCGTTCGATATCTTGCGGTGTGTACCGGATAAGCACATCGGATTGGTTCAACCCGGTAATTCCCCGCGCCGCCAATTGTTCCAGTACAAACGCACCGTAACGTTCCGTCTGCTGCTCCCAATTCCACGAATCCGACAAGTAGGGGGCATTGACCAGAATGAATAGGTTACTGGCTCCCGCCGGGGCCATGCCTGCTTCCGAATAACCGGAATAACAGATGTAGATCGTGGGATCGACAGGCATTTTACGATCACGGAAAATATGGTCAAACTCCGGTTCATACCGTTCCGGGAAAAAGACCGTATGGTGTAACAACGCATCATATTGCCTTCGCACACCCGCTAGCGTCACAAATCCCGAAATGGACGGCTCATACTTCCGTATGCGCGCATTGCTCATCTCTTTCCGATGTTCCGGTGCGAGCAGCAGTCGATTCACGCTAAGCACATCTCCATTGGCAACGACCTGTTCGGCTTCCCGAAAGCCTTGATCCGTGTCTACACCTGCCACTTTACCATTCCGAACAACAATCTGCCGGACCTCTGTGCCGGTAATGATCTGTACACCTTTTTCCCGAGCCAGCCGGGTCATTCCTTCGATCAGTTGATAGGTTCCACCTTTGACCCCGTAGATGCCGACTTCTGCTTCCACATGCCCCATCATGGCAAAAATGGAAGGCGATTGATACGGTGATGATCCCACATAGGTCGCGTACCGTCCGAACATAGCCAGCGTATGTGGATGTTGAAAATACGAACGCAGCAACTTATCCAGCTTCACCGTTGGCCGCACGCGGAGCAGGCTGCGCAGCATCTGAAGATTGTATTTGTCAGAAGGAGACAGCAGCAACTTACCGAGAAAATGACGATTGGCTTCCGCATATAGCGCAGCAGACTCATCCATAAATGCATCATAACGAGCCGCATCCTCCGGACTGTACGCTGCGATCTGCTCCTTCATCCACCCACGATTACCTGACAAATCTACCACTGTGCCATCTGCGAAAATATTACGTGTGCGCGGCTCTAACTCATATAACTGTACGTAATCTTCCATTGCTACACCCGCATGGTCGAAGACTGAACGAAAGGTCGATGGCATCGTGATTGTGCTCGGTCCCCGGTCAAAATGATACCCGTCCCGCTCAATCTGCTGCAGCTTGCCACCTACGTGCTTCTGCCGTTCCAGAATGGTCACCTGCACACCTTGTGAAGCCAGTCGTATTGCACACGACAGACCTCCAAATCCTGCACCGATTATAATGACGTTACCTCTCAACTGTACCGCCTACCTTTCCATACATACCCCTTGCCGGAGCGGCCTGCCTGCCAGGAAGCAAGTCCGATGGCAATGACACAGGCCATGCTGACCGGTTGCAGAAGGGCAAGCCACCAGGGTTGTCCGCCAGCATGATCCGCTACTCTTTTCACAGCCATACCTAATAAAGTTCCTATCAATCCATACAGAATGAACATCGAACTGCCCATAAGGAGTCCAATAATCAATCCTAGTGGAGGCACAATATACATCAGTGTATACATTAACATCGTGCCAAGCAGCAGCACGTCTTTGCGCCCCATACCTTCGTACATGTTTTTCTTATATCCGTTCCATACTTCTGCACCGTTCTGATACATGCGGGTATTTGTTACGTCATGCACGTCTGTCAGCATAACCGGATGACCTGCACGCTTGACTGCTTTGGCAAGACTCATGTCATCCACCAGATGTGCCTGAATGGCAGCATGACCACCGGAAGCCTCGTAACTGGAGCGATGAATCAGCAAAAAAGCCCCCGTAGCGGCCACAAACATCGGACTGGATGATCTGCGTATCATAAAAATGGGTAGATGACTGATGATGGTGAAGACCATCATGGGCACAACAAGCTTTTCCATCCACGTCTTTGTTACCTGATAAGGAAAACCGGTTACCACCCCCCCGCTCTGCTCACACCCTGCCGCAAGCGTCTGCCGAATGGCACTTGGCTCCAGACGCACATCCGCATCCACGAACATATACCATTCTCCCTTGGCCTCCTGAACCAGCCTGTGACACGCATGGGATTTCCCCATCCAGCCTTCGGGAAGATCAACGCCATGCAGCAAACGCACACGTGCATCGCGATCCGCAATCGCTTGTACCATGGCCGCTGTCTCATCTTCGGAGCGATCATCCAGCACCAATACTTCCATCCGGAATCCTGACGTATCGCTTGCGAGCACACTTTCCAGACATCCTTCGATATGTAGTCTTTCATTTCTGGCTGGAATCAGCACCGAGACCAGCAGATCTGGCGGTTGTATTCGATCTGCTCGGAATGAACGCACTTTGGGCAGACAGGAGACGTTCCATAGAGCGAACAGCAACTGTATGCCCAATATGCAGGTAAGCACAATCCAGAAGATTTCAGATGCATTCATGCTAACGGTTCACCCGCTTTCGTGCCGCATCGTATTTTTCACTTGTCGAACGTACATGACGAATCAGTGGAATCGCATCTGGCAAACTTCCCTGCCCCATCCGTATAAGCTCTGATCTATGATCGTCTAACTGCTGTTCCAGCACATGGCCGAGTCTGGCGGCAATCTCTTCACTCTTCAACGCCTTCCAGTCTTCCATCACAGCTGGGCCCGCCTGCATCGATATTTCCGGTAGATCATGCTGGACCATCCCATGGCACAAGGTTACCGGTACGGCGATGGCATTCGGAGAACGACGAAGCAACAATCCGATGCCTGGACGGAACTGAATTGGTCTGGCCTCCTGATGCAATATTTCTCCTTGGGGAAAAATCCAGACCCTTTTACCTGAATCCAATAATTCACTGGTGTACTGTAGAGAGGTCCGAATACCGGACGCACTCTCCTTATTGATCGAATACGCACCCAATTTACGAAAAAAAGCATATTGCTGAAGCTGTTGCTCCTCCATCATCACATAATGATCACCCCGCGATGTCTGCCTGGCCGCATGATAGAGCAGCAGACCATCCCACCATGAGCTGTGATTCATGAAATAGATCACCGGACGAGTCGCTTCAATCGGGGAGTTGTCCCTGATGTCCACCTGTGGGTCCAGTGACCCTGTGAGCGTGAAGGAGCGGAAGCGCCGACGTAGCAGATAATAGTGATTGTATAAGGCAAAAATACGATTAAACGGTTTTGATTTTACGGCGCGAATCATAGAGCCAGCTCCCTTCGGCAAGAAGCACACCAGCAATGGCGATGATAAAGCTGCCCGTAATCCCTTCCTTTAGAGCAAGCAGGCCGAACAGAAGAATAAACAGCTGATACAACCATTTTGCACGCAGCAATGAGCTACGGTCATTAGGCATGGCCGGAAGGAAAAGGGATAAGAATGCACCCATGATAAACCAGCTTATGTAATTGGTCCACGGAACACCGTAGAATCCACCTGGGGCTTGCCACTCCCAGAATCCTCTTGCATGCGCAACAGGGTCGAGCACCAGATCAAGTACAATCGCCCAGAACCCGGTCTTCACTGCTCGAAGAAATTTGCCAGTCCACGTTGAACCACCGCCACTTAACAGCGCCGAGTTACCCACCACTGCGATCCAGGCGAAACCCAGCGTAACTGGCACACTGAACAGATGAATCCCGAAGAAGTCTGAGTAAGCATACTCACCAAAGGGCCAATGCGTATGAACGCCTACCCACTCTACGCCCATACCTCCAAGCCAGATAATCACAGAGGATATCCAGAGTCCGGGTTTCAGCCAGATGACTGACTGGTCGGACAGGCCTGTCCGATTACGCCCTTGATAGATCAGATCCAGCACATACAATGCGTAGAAGATTAGAAATAAACCATTTGAAAAAGATAATACGTCAGGCACACCGATCGTTAGCATCAAGGTTGCTCCAATGACATACCACGCCCAGTAAAGCCACTGGATCATCAGGATACCGCCGTTCGGGAGGCTTGATAGGCCAGCATCGGGTAACGTTTCACAATCGCACCCAGCATCTCCAGTTTCAATTCATCGCTAACATATGCCCGCTTGGTATATACGTCATAGTCGTTGCGTTCAACGGCGTGTAGAATGGTGGAGTAAAAGGCTGCTGCCAGCTCGATGGAAAACGCACTTTCCGTTGGGTACGTATCCAGACGATCCATGCCAATACGGAACCAGTTCAATGCTGCAGCTTTTAATTCATGAACAATGGCAATAAAACGTTCGTCCACAACCCCGTCTTCAAAGTCCTGCTCGGTGTAACCATGCTTCTCCATGATTTCCAGCGGAACATACCGACGCACTCTGGCCCGATCTTCACCAACATCCCGAATAATATTAACGATCTGCATCCCTTTACCCAAAGCAATCCCGTTCATCGCTACTTCTGCGCCGTTATCATCTCTCAATACAGGCAACAACATCTCGCCTACGGTTCCGGCCACCAGATAACAATAATGCTCCAGTTCCTGCATCGTTGTATAATGTGTTACTTTAAGATCTGTGAGCTGCCCTTCCATCTGACGGAAAAATGGCCCCTTATCCAGATGAGGAAAACTGTTGAACAACCATCTCAGTGCTGGCCAGATAAAATGTCCTTCCGCGTCGTCCAACTGATCAAACAAATCATGGATCTCGTGAATCGTATAGGGCGAATGTTCCGGCTCGTCTACACTGTCATCAATCATGCGGCAGAAGGCATAAATGACATATACCGCTTCCCGACGTGGACTTGGCAGCCCTCTAAAGGCCTGATAAAAAGAGGAAGAACCCTTTTGCATCAACTCTTCACACCTGCTCAAAATCGCTTCATTCATGTTCCCATCTCCTTCATGAGTTGATTGACGGCCATCCGTGCACTCTGCATTACAATCGGCACTCCGCCACCTGGATGTACAGATGCTCCTGCGGCATATAATCCCTTTATATTAGGGAATGGTTTGGGTTGCGGTCGGTATACACCGGACTGGAACAATACAGGTGCTATACCAAAGCTTCCGCCCCCATAGAGCCCGTCTCGCTCTGCGTCAGCGGGTGTACGTACCTTTTTCCACTTGATCGCTGCACGAAGTCCCGGGAATCCACGTTGCTCCGCTTCTTCCAGTACCCGTTCTGCCAATGCTTCACTCTCCTGATCCCAGTCGACACCTTCGGCATCTGGTACGGGAATGAGGAAATATAATACACTCTGTCCTTGAGGCGCTGCAGTTTCATCCAATGCGACCGGATTAAATACGTAAAATGAGGACTTTGCCGGAATGCGTCGCTGATTGAACACTTCCTGCAAACTGCCTTCAAGACTCGGTGGCAGGAAGAACTGGTGCGTCGTTGCATCTTCCCAGGTTTTGTCCACGCCCACATAGAGCAATACACATCCGGAAGAGGGACGATACGGTTTTCTTTTACGTGCTACCTCTGGTGATTGCCCAAGCAAACCTGATAGATGGGGGAAATCACCATTGTAGATAACTGCATCCACATTTTCTGCGCCTGCTGCCGTTTCTATACCTTCACACACACCATTTTTAATCTTGAGTCCGGTCACTTCCGAATTCAGCACGACACGTCCACCACGTGATATCAGTTCCTGTTCCAGAATGGCCGGCAATGCTGCATATCCACCTTTGACCATCCAGATGCCATATTCATGCTCTGCGTAAGGTAAAAGGGAATAGATACCTGGCGTCCCAAACGGTGATCCACCAATGTATAAACTTTGCAGTGAGTATGCATCGAGCAGTTCCTCATGCTCAAAATAATCGCCTACCGCTTTCCGGACACTTTTGTGTGCACGCAATCTGCCCATGAGGGACATGAGCGAAGGGGTGAAGAAATCCCTTTTGCGTGGAAAAGCCCTTTCCAGAAAAGCTGCCCGGCCTGCCGGAAACAACGTGTCCATATCTTTCATGAATCGTGTGAATCCCCGGCTCTCTCCCGGGAACAAACGTTCAATCTCCGCCGTCTGCTCTTCACGTGAGGTCATCTTGGTCATGACACGACCACTGTGGTAATGCACTCTGTATAACGGATCACAGCGAAGTAACTCAATCTTCGAACGATCTACGCCTGCCTCCTCCATGATGCCAAGTAACATCTCCGGCAGCAGTACGATCGTTGGCCCCTGATCGATCCGATACTCGCCTTCCTGCTCATATCCAATGCGTCCGCCAACGCGGGAACCCCGTTCATACACGGTGACATCCCAGCCTTGACGGTTCAATAACAGTGCCGAAGTGAGTCCGCCAATCCCTGCGCCTACAATAGCGGCCCGCTTCATGAATGCCCTCTGGCTTCTGCCGTCTTCACATAAGAGGATGGCTTGGAACGTGTGCGTGCGTCCTCTTCCTGAATCAGTCTGACACTGATCCGTGCCGATTCGAAAATCGTGGGCAACCCGCTGCCCGGATGTGTTCCGCCGCCTACCAGCCATACACTTTTCAACTCTTCAAACTGGTTATGGGGACGCAGATACATCATCTGACCCAGATTGTGTGCCATATTAAACGTTGCTCCGCGATACACATCCAGTTCAGTCTCCCAATCAAGTGGAGTGAACAGCATACATTCTTCAATACGGCTGCGTATGTCTGCCAGCTCAGGAATGCCTTCCATGCGTTTCATCATGGCCTCCTGCACATTCTCCCGTTCTGCCTCCCAATCAATGTCTGCGGTAAGGTTAGGCGTAGGCATAAGAACATACAAAGCGGATTTCCCTTCCGGTGCCAGCGTCGAATCAAGTCTGGAAGGGTTATGAATATATAGAGATGGATCGGCTGATAACATTTTATGCTTTGTAATCTCATCAACGTTTAACCGGTAGTCCTCGGGAAAATAGATCGAGTGATGCGGCAGGTCCACATCACCATCCACGCCCAGATACAGCATTGCTGTAGAGCAGGAATACTTTTTGCGTTTCATTTTCTCCGGGGTATACTTCTTAAGCACGCCTGGTTCAAACAGATGGTTAACCGCATGTGCAAAGTCGGCGTTCACCACCACATGGTCTGCTTCGATGCGTTCACCGTTCTCAAGCAACACACCTTCTGCACGACCATTGCGAACGATGACCTGTTTCACCGGGGTGGAAGTATGTATGCGTCCTCCGTATTCTTCCACGACATCGGCCATGGCTTGGAAGATCCGATTCACGCCGCCAATGGGGTGGAACAATCCGTAGTGATGCTCAATAAACGATAATATGGTAAAGGTACCCGGACAATCCCAGGCAGACATGCCAAGGTATTTGGATTGAAATGTAAATGCCCAGCGCAGACGCTCGTCTGTAAAATAGCGGGACAAGATTCCATAGACTGTATTGTGGACATCAAGCTTAGGTAGAGCTGTTACCGCATCCTTGCGTAGATAGTCAGTCAGCTTGCCAAAAGGACGACGGAGCAGAGGCATGACTTTGCCAAACTTCACTTCTTCTTCTTGCATGAACCGAAGGTAATTGTCTTCATTGCCCGGAAACAATTCCTTAATCTGTGCAGCTGTATCTTCCCGATTACGAGAAGGCGTGAACACCTTATCACCAAAGTTCAGTGCGTACAGCGGAGTTAGCTCTTTCATATCCACATAATCGGATAATTTGCGTCCCACCACATCGAACATCTCTTCGATCAGCTGTGGCATCATCAAAAATGTAGCACCCCGGTCGAATCGATATTCACCCAGTTCCAATCTGGCAGAACGCCCCCCGATGACTGGCTGTTTCTCATACACATCTACCTCGTACCCCTGACCGGACAATAACATCGCTGCTGCAAGTCCACCCGGACCTGCGCCAATGACAGCTGCACGTTTGCGTTGTTGATTCGGTATCATGCCACTCACCTTTCTATGTAGGGAATTCCTATAGTTCTCTAGCCCCTAACCTATTATTAAACCGCCCAAGAACACTTTAAGCGGTAACTAGCAAAAACATTATACAAATATAATACAAATATTATACGAGCTTGTAAACCAAAAAATGACCCGTCGGTCAAAATACCTGGTAATCCATTTATAAACACAAAAAACACCCTTTGATCACTTTCGTCAAAGGATGTCCTTTATACACTAACCTATTCATATCATTTGAGATTATGTTTAATTATTGGCCTGTCCAAACCGTGCACCAGGTGACCGCTCGGAGAGATATTCACGCTCCATCCACGACTGCCAGTCCGCAGAACTCTCCGGCATAATCCATTGCGGATAACGCGCATGCTCTGCACGCTCATAGCCCTTTCCACCAAGTACAAAGCGAATATGCGGGAACTCGTTTTTAATCCGCTCGACGAGTTGATCACATTTAACAAGAAGCCCTGGACTTGTGATCGACAGGCAGACCAACTTGATCTTCTGCTCCCGGATAATCGGGAAGATACCTTCTTCTGGCGTGTTCGCACCGAGATACAGTACTTCCGCTCCATTTTTGCGCATAAAAAGAGAGAACAGCAGCAATCCGACCTGATGGTGCTCCCCTTCCGGACACAACGCCAGAACTTTGGGCAGATGCGGATAGATCGGGAACAGATGGAAAAACTGATAAAAGCGCTGTGATATCAGCTGTGTCATGAAGTGTTCCTGAGCCACCGAAGCCCTGCCTTGCTCCCATGCATCTCCAACCCGAACCAGAATGGGCACCAACACATGATAGAACATCGAGTCATACCCATACATGGTGAACCCAAAATCAATCAAACCATTGGCACGTTCACCCTGAAAGTTGTAGAGCGAGTCATAGATCTGATCTGCCATGCGTGCGTAGGCTTCTTCCATCGTAGGCACCGGAGCCATGATCGGCGTGGGCACAGCCTCGGGCGGATTTAATTTGTTTACTTTCAACATCCGTACCGCTTCCGAAATATTGGTCTGATGTAGCTCAACCTGTTCTTTCAACCAGCGCAGATCCGCAACATTCTCTTCGGTATACATTCGATAACCCGATTCCGTCCGCTCAGGGGTGACCGCACTATATCGATTCTCCCAAGCCCGGAGCGTCACCGTCGGGATACCGAGCATGGCAGCGACTTGTTTGATGGAATACACCTTATTACCCACTTTCTTTCCTAAATGTCCAGATTTCAAAGGTTATATCATTGGTTCCCCGTCCTTGTCAGGCATATGAAAACCCTAACATTCTACAAAAATAATACACTCATTATACACAACGCTCAGACACCTGTCGATTGCATACTGCCAATTTTGCCATATGCATTTTACCACTACATTCGTTATGCTAGCGGGTTCTTCTGCGTCAACGTTATCATCCGTGTGGTAATAGAAGTCAGCAAGTACAGAAGGGGGAGTCCACCGTTGGCCTCATTACGCCGCCATACATCAGACCGCAAGTCTTCACGCGGCAAATTTCCATACATACGAACAGGACTCGTCCTATTGGTCCTATGGCTCATCGCCGTCATGCTCTATCAGACCTACAAACCATTACCAACGGGCATTTCCTACGAAAGTCCGGAGTATCGTGTGGATCAAGTCGAGTTCCTGCATGACCTCACTTATCCTTCCTCCGACGGACAGATGGAGCACGAGCAGCAGATTTTCCAGCGCATGATGCAGATTGTGGAGGAAGCAGAGCAGTTTGTCCTGGTGGATATGTTCCTGTTCAATAATTATCAGCACAAGGGACAAAACTTTCCTCCCGTTAGTACTGAATTCACCGAAGCGCTGGTCGCCAAAAAAAATCAGCACCCGGACATGGACATTTGGTTCATTACAGATGAAGTAAATACCAACTATAACTCAGCACCCAATCCGTTGCTGGAACAAATGAAACAAGCAGGCATTCATGTGGTCATCACGGATGTGGACCCTTTGCGTGATTCAACTCCAGTATACTCTGCGGTCTGGCGGACCTTCTTCCAATGGTTTGGCCAATCTGGAGATGGCTGGATCAAGAACCTGATGGCCACGGATGGTCCGGATGTCACTGTGCGTTCCTATCTCAAGCTGCTCAATGTGAAGGCCAATCATCGTAAAGTTGTTGTTAGTGAGAAGACAGCGATTGTCTCTTCTGGCAATATCCATGATGCGAGTGCCTACCACTCGAATATTGCATTTGAAGTAACAGGTCCAATCATTGGCGATATTCTTCAGTCCGAGCAAGCTGTTCTCGACATCTCAGGCGGAGGCAAGGTTCCTGCCTACACAGCTCCTTCCTCCAATTCAAACACGGGAGATTTGCGAATACGCTATTTAACTGAAGGCAAAGTGAATGACGCTGTACTCCATGAGATCAATCAAGCTGGCAAAGGTGACACCTTATGGATGGGCATGTTCTATGTGGCCTCTCCGAAAGTATTGGAAGCCCTGCTGGAAGCGGCAAAACGAGGAACCGAGATCCGGCTTGTACTAGATCCAAATGAAAATGCTTTTGGTCAGGAAAAGATCGGGATTCCGAACCGTCCTGTCGCCGCTGAATTGCATGATAAATCCGACGGTAAAATACAGATCCGCTGGTATAACACCACCAAGGAGCAATACCATACCAAGATGATCTATCTTGCCAAAGCAACCGGAGATCATATTGTCCTAGGGGGTTCAACCAACTTTACACCACGAAACATGAATGACTACAATCTGGAGAATGATCTATGGGTTGCTGCACCTCCAGACAATAAGTTCACGCTTGATATCGCGAATTATTTTGAGCGCATATGGAATAATAATGATGCCGAGTTCACGTTAGACCTGGATGAGTTCCAGGAGAAGACTACGTTTTTGAAAGGTATCCTATATAAGTTGCAACTGATTCTGGGTCTTACGACCTTTTGATCAGAAACCACATCCATACCTGTTATATCCGCCTGTACTCTACTGTGCAGGCGGATATTTTCATCTTGACAGGTGATGTAAAGTATGGAAATATAATTACCTAACGACCGTTAGGAAGGTGATTGAATGACTGCACAATCCATTCGGGATGCAGCCCTGTTCCATTTTGCCAGAGATGGATATGAGGGAGCTTCTCTAAGAGCTATTGCTGATGAAGTCGGGATTAAAAAACCGTCCATATATGCGCATTTCAGCTGCAAGGATGACTTGTTTTTACACACACTGGACTTTGCATTTCACGAGGTAACACGGCACACACTGGAATATTTCCGTGATCATGCGGATCTGCCATTGGAGCAGAGGCTGAAAGGCTTGTTGATCTGGTTCGAACAAGAATACAATGCCCATGCTTCGGCTCGTTTGATGTTGCGTAATTGTTTTTACCCCCCACTTTCTCTGTATGGCGAAGTGATGGATCAAGTGTATCCATTTATCGATGGTATGGAACGTGCACTGACTCGTCTGCTGCAAAGGGCAATGCGTAATGAAGATATACCGCCCCTTCCCGCGGAACAAGCCGCCATTGCATTTATGACGTTTCTCGACGGTATTACCGTGGAAATTATCTATGGAAGTTCCCGTCGGTACAAGAGACGGTTGGAAGCAGCCTGGCCTGTATTTTGGCATGGCATTCATCATCTGAACGACGAGGCACACAGCGTTGTGCCGGAAGGAGATTTAACAACATGAACCGCAACTGGTTATATGTATTTATCGGTGGAGTTATTGAGATTGTCTGGGTAAGCGGGCTGAAACATGCCTCGAATGCCTGGGAGTGGACTTTAACGGGGATTGCCATCGTGATCAGCTTTGGACTGATCATTGCCGCTTCTAAAAGATTGCCTGTGGGTACGGTGTATGCCGTCTTTACGGGAATTGGTACGGCGGGTACCGTCCTTACGGAAATGGTATTGTTCGGTGAACCGTTCCGCTTGGCCAAAGTATTGCTCATCGGGCTGCTGCTCTGCGGCGTAATTGGACTGAAGCTGGTTACGGATCAGCAAGAAGCCAAAGGAGGTGCAGTATAATGGCTTGGATGGCAATTGTAGGTGCAGGGATATGTGAAATTTTCGGCGTAATCGGTATTAATGGTGCTTCCACCAAGAAAGGATGGCCATACATCGTACTTATGCTGGTGTCGTTTGTGTTCAGCTTCTCGCTGTTGTCCTATGCCATGACGTCCATTCCCATGGGCACAGCGTATGCCGTGTGGACGGGGATCGGGACGGTCGGCAGTACGTTAACAGGCATGTTCCTGTTCGGTGAACGGAAAGAAGCGAAGCGTATCCTGTTTATCGCGATGATTTTGGTGGCAGCCGTTGGTTTGAAACTGATCACATAATGGAACGAAATGAAGTTACACTTTATATCTCCGATTGCAGTACCACTTTCCAATCACCGTTATCGTGTAATTCTTAGCTTCCATTATGATATCTATTAAATCTTGTAATATAAATTAGACGACTTCGATCAGAAAGTCGTCTTTTTTGGGGAATGATATAAATAGGGAACCTCTTTATACTTTGCCACGTAAGAAAGGATGTCGTAATCATGAAAAAATTATTGGCACGCACGGGTTCTTATACAGGATATACCCTTCTGATCGCCATGGCCATTTTCTATCTCATCGCTCTAGTCGCCATTATTATACTCGCCTTGTACGCCTTCACTGGAGGAAACTAACTTAAACGTTCTTGATACCTTATCCATATCGTACATACAAGCTGCGCCTTGTTACTTGCCGTCTCTCCTTCCATTTGATCAGCCACTTTTCCCCATATACATTTTCCAATTTACTCCCATTTGAATTCCTTTAACCAGATCGTTTATACTTATTTCGACCTTAAAGTCAATTCAAGAACTCACAAGTTCCCTGATGAGGTGAATGTATCTTTAATGAACCCTATACATGAGATGAATGAGAAGAAAAAGCTCATCATTACTACAGCACTCAAGTTATTCTCATCCAAAGGCAGTGCTGCAACATCCATGCAAGAGATTGCAGAATTATGCGGGATGTCCAAAGGCAGCCTCTACATCATGTTCAAATCCAAAGAGGAATTAGAAGCCAGTACTCTGGAGTACTGCATGTACACGCTCATGGACGAGATGACACAGATTGAGCATGAAACCAGCCTTACCTCGCGTGAACGTCTTCACAAGCAGATTGAGACACTGTTGATCCATGTTGCCGAGCTCAAGGAATTTTTGCGAGTACAGATGCGCAGCATGATGATGGATGATGAACAGCAACGCAAGGAACAATGCCATCCGCTGCAAAGAGATCTGGAAGTCCGTACCTTACATTGGTTTAAGGATAAGCTGGAGGAGCAGTACGGATCGGAGATTGAACCTTATACGATTGACCTTATTTTGCTGACACAGGGGCTATTCCTTTCCTACGTCAAGATCTGGTTTACAGAGATGCCGTCCCTTACTGTTACCAAAATGGCAACAAATTTACTGCAAATGATGGATTATGCAGCGCACGGATTCCTTAAGCAGCGACCTTTGCCTTTGATTCCTTTGGAGGACTGGCCTGCATGGATTACCGAACCCCATCCGGATTCCACGGTGATGCGGCATCCTATTCATATTATCAAGCAAATGCAGGATATTGCTGCCTCCGAATTGCCTGCTGGGCAACCAAAGAATGATGTACTTGAGACCATTGCCATTCTCCGGCAGGAGATGATGGAATTCACACCGCGACGTGCCATTATTCTGGGCATGATGCACAATCTGGAGAACGTAACTGCCATTCAATCTTTGCACTCCGAGCTTCAGCATATTCTGGATGCCATGTATAGCCGGTTCATCCAGGCTGACTCGTCACACACATAAACAGGAGAAACAGAGAGGAGAAGAAACCATCGTATGAAAGGTATTATTAATTTTTCACTGAACAACAAGTTTGCGATTTGGATTCTGACGATTATCATCTCTTTCGCAGGTTTGTACAGCGGATTGACGATGAAACAAGAGACAATCCCAAACATCAACGTACCGTTTCTAAATGTCACTGCCATTGATCCGGGGGCTGCACCAGAGGGAATTGTTGAGGATGTCACGAAGCCGCTGGAAGTAAAACTACGTAATGTAGATGGCGTGAAGACAGTTACCTCCACTTCCATGGAGAACGCAGCATCGATCACACTCGAATTTGATTATGGAACAGATCTGACCAACGCAACTGCAACCGTTCGTGAGGCACTGAATGAAGTTCAACTGCCTGACAGTGTGCAGAAGCCGACCATTTCCAAGTTCAGCATTAACTCTTTCCCGGTTGTATCTCTGAGCCTGTCCGACAAGGACGGCGGTGACCTGGAACAATTGACACGACTGGTTGAATCGGATATTCAGCCTGCACTCGAAGACATTGACGGTGTAGCTCAGGTTCAGGTGTCCGGTCAATATGTGAAAGAAGTTCAATTGAAGTTTGACCAAGCCAAAATGGCCGAGCTGGGCCTAACGGAAGATACGGTAAACGGCATCGTTCAAGGTTCATCCATTCGTGTGCCCCTTGGACTGTTTGAACTGGATAAATCCCAGAAAGCCGTTGTTGTAGATGGCAACATCATCGACATCGATGATCTGAAAAACCTTGCCATTCCAGTTGTACCCGGCGGTGCCGGTGCTTCCGCAGGCAATGGTTCAAACGCAGCCCCACAAGGCTCTGGAGCACCAACTGGTGAAGCTGGTCAAGGTACCGCTCCAGGTGCTTCACAAGGAACGGACCAAGACGCTGGTGGTAATGCCGGTGTAGGTAGCCCTTCAGGTGCTGCCAATGCAGCTGGTATCCCGACAGTAAAATTAAGTGAAATTGCCAAGATCGAAGTCATCGGTCAAGCGGAATCCATTTCCCGGACAGACGGCAAGGAATCGATTGGTATTTCCATTGTAAAATCCAACGATGCCAACACGGTTGATGTCGTTAACGCAGTCAAAGATAAAGCTGAAGAGTTGCAATCGCAGTTCAAAAATGCTGATTTGACTGTATTGCTTGACCAAGGTAAGCCGATTCAGGACTCGGTGAACACGATGTTGGGCAAAGCCGTTTTTGGCGCCTTGTTTGCCATCCTGATCATCCTGCTCTTCCTGCGTAATATTCGTTCAACCATTATCTCCATTATCTCGATCCCGCTCTCCTTGCTCATGGCATTGACTGCTCTCAATATGATGGATATTACTTTGAACATGATGACGCTGGGTGCGATGACGGTTGCCATCGGACGGGTTGTCGATGACTCCATCGTTGTTATCGAGAACATCTACCGCAGATTAACACTCAAAGGTGAAAGATTGAAAGGCCGTGAACTAGTCCGCGAAGCAACTCGCGAGATGTTTGTGCCAATCCTTTCTTCCACGATCGTAACTATTGCGGTATTCCTGCCACTGGCATTGGTAAGCGGCATGGTCGGTGAGTTATTCACGCCATTTGCACTGACCATGGTATTCGCTTTGCTGGCATCCCTGATCGTTGCCATTACCATTGTGCCGATGCTTGCGCACACCCTGTTCCGTGGAGGGTTGAAGAACAAACAGAATCACGAAGAAAAACCAGGCAAAATGGCGGAAGGTTACAAACGCCTGCTGAACTGGACCCTTTCACACAAACTCATCACAGTCAGTATTGCAGTGATCTTGCTGGTCGGCAGTTTGTTCCTGTACCCGTTCATCGGTGCAAGCTTCTTGCCAGAACAACAGGATAAATACGTGACTATTACGTACAGCCCACAAACCGGAGCTTTGCGTGAAGATGTCGAAAAAGAAGCACTCGTTGCCGAGAAGTGGTTGCTGGAACAACCAGGTCTGGAGAAAATGCAATATTCCATCGGCGGAAGTAATCCACTGAGCAGCATGGGTGGCGGTGGTTCCAACTCGGCTCTATTCTATATTGAATATAACGAAGACACGAAAGACTTTACCAAAGTGAAGGAACAGCTTGTAGAAGGTCTGAAGAAAGAAGTTACCGTAGGTACCTGGAATGAGCTCGACATGTCCGGCGGTCTGGGTGGCAGTGGCTTGAGCCTGTCCATCTATGGCGATAATGTAGAGCAACTCAAACCTGTATCGGACGAAATTCTGAAACTGGTTGAAGCGGATAAGGATAATTTTGAAAAAGCAGATACAACACTTGCTGACACCTACGGGCAGTATACGCTCGTGGCAGATCAGGAGAAATTGAGTTCCCTGGGCCTGACTGCAGGCCAACTGGCGATGACGCTGAGCCCGGCACGGGAACGTCCTGTGCTTACGGAAGTCGATATCGATAACAAAACGTACAAAGTATATGTAGAGACAGACAACAAAACATTCAGCAGCATTAAAGAGATTGAGGATGAAACCGTCACTTCACCGCTTGGCATCGAGGTACCAATCAAAGATGTTGCCAAAGTGGAAGAAGGTACATCCCCGAACTCCATCATGCAAATTGATGGTAAAGTTGTTGTACAAGTCACAGCCAACATCCTGGCTTCGGATGTAACGAAAGCTTCGAGTAACCTACAGGCTGAGATCGACAAGCTGGATCTGCCTGATGGCGTTGAAGTGAAGTTCGGCGGTACAACCGAACAGATTAATGATACCTTTACTCAACTGGGTCTCGCCATGCTGGCGGCCATCGCCATTGTATACTTCGTGCTCGTTGTTACATTCGGCGGCGGATTGGCACCATTCGCAATTCTGTTCTCCCTGCCATTTACGGTCATTGGTATTATGGTAGGTCTGTTCAT
The DNA here is from genome assembly GCF_000517845.1 of Paenibacillus sp. FSL R5-192. Taxonomy (NCBI): domain Bacteria; kingdom Bacillati; phylum Bacillota; class Bacilli; order Caryophanales; family Paenibacillaceae; genus Paenibacillus; species Paenibacillus sp. FSL R5-192. Next base: position 191,908 of record NZ_ASPR01000002.1, read on the forward strand.
CGCTGGTGGTACGCTCGACGTCTCCGCCATGATGGGTGGACTGATGCTCATCGGTATCGTGGTCACCAACGCTATCGTGTTGATCGACCGTGTTATTCACAAGGAAAAAGAGGGTATGCCTACCCGTGAAGCCTTGCTGGAAGCCGGTGCAACTCGTCTGCGTCCAATCCTGATGACCGCTCTCGCGACCATTGGTGCCCTGTTGCCACTGGTAACGGGTCTCGAAGAGAGTGCGGGGATCATCTCCAAAGGACTCGGAATCACCGTAATCGGCGGTCTGATCAGCTCCACGCTGCTCACGCTGGTTATCGTACCGATTGTGTATGAGTTCCTGATGAAATTTAAAAAGAAAAGAATCGAAGATTAAGAAGTCGTTGATTGTACTCATGTAACGGTTCGAGTACAACTTAAATGCAGACTATAATATTAGCTTCTCGCCCCTTAGCGCATATTGGAATGGTTGAATTCCGATGTGATGTTAAGGGGCTTTTTTTATTTAAGCATTTTGCATAAATCCCATGAGCGTCCTCCAATCAGCAAGATATAGATCGAAATGATTCTATTCGTCTATATCTTGTACCCGTGAGCGATTGGAATCGAATTATGCAAAATGCTGATGTAAATTTACACGATACATAGACTGACATAGAAATGCTTCATTTTAATCAAAATCACAAAAAAAATAGTTATGTTTGTCATTTGAAACAAATGAGCGTGAGATTTCTGCCCATCTGTTGTAAATCAACTTATAATATGGATTAATTATGCAAGTTGACGGATTCCAGTCTCCAGATAGATCACATGTGATTGGGGAAGGATGGTGGTTGTGTGGGGGAGACAACGCTTCATATTCAAGTCAGAGACATGTTAAAACGTCCTGTGTTTCGCAAGGCAGAAGTCCTGGCCAGTGATCGTGCGCTGGAGCGGTATGTTCGCTGGGTTCATATCATGGAGGTTCCCGAGGTGGGGGACTTGCTCAATGGCGGGGAATTGGTGCTGACAACAGGCATTGGCTGGCAGGAGGGTGAGCAGCAAGGCCTGTCTTTTTTGCGTCAGTTAATTGCACGTGGGGCTGCCGGACTCTGTATGGAACTGGGGGATCACACCAAGTCGCAGCTCAGGGCTATGAAAGAAATTGCAGTAGCAGCGGATTTTCCGTTGATCTGGTTTCACGAACAAGTCCGTTATATCGATATTACGCAAGACCTGCATTTCACCCTGATTCGCAGTCATCAGCGGATGATCGCTGAACTCGATAGTCTCACCACCTCCTTTAACCAACTTCTTCTGAATGGAGATGGCGTACAACCTCTGCTTCGATTATTGTCACGAACAACCGGATGTGCTGTGGCGTTATATCCACTTGAAGGGGAAGCAAGTGCCGTTCCCTACTGCCCTCCAGAGCAGCTGGAGACTCGTCGGCAGGATTGGTTTTTGCAGCGGGAACATTTGGCGGGGGAGGATATTCCGAATTTAATGCAGCTGTCAGATAACACATTGGATGTGATCAGCATGCCTGTTCAGGCGTTGGACTACACCTTTGCCGACCTTGTGCTGATGCATCAAAAGCTGCCGGATCAAGATTCAAGCATACCGATCAAACCCTCGGATGAATTCGTCATTCAGGCACTGGAACGTTGCGCGGCCGCGATTGCCCAGGACTGGATGCGAACCAAATACATGGAAGAGAAACGCCGCTACAAAGAAGATATGTGGGTCATTGACTGGCTTAACGGACATCACTCCATGAAGGAAATCCATGAATATGTATCCACCGTTAATCCCCTTCTCGCAACGAGCAAAGCCACCATAATCTTATTCGACAGCAACCCCGCGTACACAGATAGCCTCAGACTTCAGAAGTTATTGATCCAACGCAACATCGTCGCCCGTTCCGTGTTCGCTCGGGAGAATTTCACCCTCTACAGCACCGTTCTGAACCACCAGATCATTCTTATCATTCTCGACCCACTACCTGGATCTCAGCGTAAAAGCAGTCTCTGGCGCTGCATCGAACAGCTGCAGCAGCACGAGCAGGAACAGACCCACTGCCTCTTCTCAGGCCTGGTCGGAATCGGTCATAACTGCACAGACCTCTCCCGTCTCAAGGATAGCCTGGATTCCGCGAAGGAGACACTGCGAATTCAGAAGGACATCGGTGAGATGCAGCAGCCTTTTTACAGTAACCTTCATTGTTATCGCATCATTGCCAGCATGAAACAGAGCGGTAATCTAGATGATTTTATCGAAGAATACCTGGGGCCGCTCATTCGTTACGATGTAGAGAAAGGAGGTCAGCTGCTGCGCACGCTCAAGCAATATTTGGTCCTGTGCTGCTCCAAGCAAGAGACGGCCACCGCTCTATATATCGTCAGACAGACACTGTATCACCGTTTGGACAAAATCGAAGCCCTTCTGGGAGAAGACTATATCCTCCCCGAGAAAAGGGTCGCGATCGAACTTGCCATCTACGCTTATGAATATGTTCATGGTCCAATCGCGTGAAGAGCTGGGCATGGTCTAAGCGCCCCGCTGCTCCTGAAGCTGACGAATCAGAATATGACTGAACCACTTCCGCCCAGATGCCGTGCCCACGTATTGCTCTTGTTTCTCTTCGGGAAGATCGGGGTGCCCCCATATGACGTGAGCACCCTCCAGATGTTCCCGTACCGAATAGATCCGATAACCCTGTGCAACCATTCGCTCTATGGCGATTCTCTCGGCCTCAAACACATCATGATCCGACATCAGCTTCTCCCTCCATTCACTACCGTCACAGGCTGTTTCACCGGTATGGGTGCGCCTGCATCATACTTGTTGCGCTTCACATATTGGCCTGCCCCTGCTGTTCCGGCATACTGCCGATCTCGAATGACATACTCCCCGCGGCACAACACCGTCACCGGACATCCTTGTACCTGCATACCTTCAAATGCGCTGTAATCCACGTTCATATGATGAGTTTCTGCCGAAATCACCCTGTTTACAGATGGGTCAAAAATAACGATATCTGCATCTGTCCCGACAGCCAGAGTACCTTTCTGCGGGAATAATCCAAATAACTTGCTCGCTCTTGTCGAACATAGATCGACCCACTGATTGAGCGTAATCCGCCCCTTGGCTACACCTTCTGAATACAGAATGCTGAGGCGATCTTCGATGACGGGCCCGCCGTTCGGAATTTTACTGAAATCATCCTTACCCAGATCCTTCTGCCCTTTGAAATTAAACGAACAATGATCGGAGCCAATCGTCTGCAACTGACCGCTTTTCAATGCATTCCACAACACGTCCTGATGAGCCGCTTCCCGCAGCGGTGGTGACCAGACATACTTTGCACCCTCAAAGTCCGGCTGATCCATGATCGACTGATCCAACGTCAAATACTGAGGACAGGTCTCCCCCCAGATTCGGTAACCCATTTCACGCATACGCGCAATTTGCTCCACTGCTTCCGCACAGGTCACGTGCACCACATACAGCTGTGAATCCGCAAGTGCAGCCAGACGCGCCGCACGCCCTGTTGCTTCTCCCTCCAGCATGGATGGACGAGTCAGCGCATGATGAATCGGCTCCGTGCGCCCTTCGGCGAGCGCCTGTCGAACCAGCAGGTCAATGACATCCCCGTTCTCGGCATGAACCATGACGAGTGCGCCGTACTCTTTTGCCTTTTGCAACGTCTGGAAGAGAATCCCGTCATCGGCCTGAAACTGGTTTTTATACGCCATGAACACCTTGAAGGATGACACACCCTCTTCTTCAATGATCTGCGGCAGCTCTTCTAGCACCTGATCATTCATCTCGCCAATCATGAGATGGAAACCGTAGTCGATGGCAGCTTTACCCTCGGCTTTGGCATGCCACTCCTGGAGAGATTCGATTAATGGACGGCCTTTTTGTGTCAGACAAAAATCAATGATCGTTGTTGTACCGCCAAAAGCCGCTGCTGTCGTTCCCGTCGCAAAATCATCCGCCGTTACCGTTCCACCGAAGGGCATATCCAGATGCGTATGCGGGTCGATCCCGCCCGGAATGACGTAACAGCCCGCTGCATCTACAACCTCCATTCGTTCGTCTGGCACCAGTCCGATGCCAATCTGTGTGATTTTACCCTTTTCGATCAAAATATCTGCTTCAAAGGTATCTGACGCCGTAACCAACACACCATTACGAATCAATTTGCGAGTACTCATGATATCGCCTCCTTGGTTGATTGATCTCTAACCGATTGCAACATCGCAATCGCAGACTGCCGTTCATTCCAGGTTACAGGTTCCTGCTCAGGTACAAGTTCAACCATCTCAATCGCCCCATCCACCGGGCAAACGATCGAACACAGATTACAGCCAACACAGTCCTCTTCCACCACTTCCAGATAGGAGCCGGACGGGTCGGTCAACATATCAATACATTGATGCGAGGTGTCCTCACAAGCAATATGGCATTTGTTGCAATTGATGCAGATATCGCGGTTGATGCGGGCGACGACTTTGTAGTTCAGATCAAGATTGCCCCAATCCGAGTAACGTGGAACCGTCTGACCTACCAGTTCTGCTACACTGCTCAGACCCTTTTCATCCAGATAATCGTTCAGCCCATCAATCATTTCCTCCACAATACGGAATCCATGATGCATCGCTGCGGTACATACCTGAACCCCTGTAGCGCCCATGAGCAGAAACTCTGCGGTATCCCGCCAGTCGGATATGCCACCAATCCCTGAGATCGGTACACCAACTTCAGGATTACGCGCACACTCGGCAACCATGTTCAGTGCGATGGGCTTTACCGCTGGGCCACAGTATCCGCCGTGTGCTCCTTTGCCGCCCACATGCGGCACGGTATTCCACGAATCCAGATCCACACCTGCCAGGGAGTTAATCGTATTGATCAGAGAGATCGCATCCGCGCCACCTCGTACAGCTGCCCGGGCAGTTGCCGTAATATCCGTGATATTCGGCGTGAGCTTTACAATCACCGGTGTGGTCGCCACTTCCTTCACCCACATCGTCTGGAGTTCGACCAGGTCAGGTTGCTGACCGGAGGCAGCTCCCATACCTCGTTCGGCCATGCCATGTGGGCAGCCAAAGTTCAGCTCCAGGCCGTCCACACCGACAGCCTCCACCTTTTTCACAATCTCATGCCACTTCTCCCGCGTAGGTTCCACCATCAGTGAAGCGACAACCGCACGATCCGGGAAGCGTTTCTTGGTCTCGGCAATCTCCCGCAGATTCACTTCCAGCGGACGATCGGATATCAATTCAATATTATTAAACCCCGCCACCCGTTGCCCACCAAAATGGACCGCCGCGAAACGCGAGGATGTATTGATAATTGGCTCACCCAGTGTCTTCCACACCGCGCCACCCCAGCCCGCTTCGAACGCACGCTGAACCTGATATCCCGTATTGGTCGGTGGTGCAGAAGCCAGCCAGAATGGATTGGGTGATCGAATACCTGCCAGATTAATGGATAAGTCAGCCATAACGATCCCTCCTTGGTGTTGTTTGAACATATTAGTTACACTGGACACTCCGTACCTTGTCTCGCTCACAACTCACGCCGTCTCTTCCACCTGTCCAGGTAATGCCTTCATGACTGCGCCGGCAGCCAGCTTACCCTGCTGTGCAGCCGAGACAACCATCGCCTCACCCTGGCCCTGACCAAAAATGACATCTCCTGCCGCATAGATCTGAGGATGCGAGGTACGGTACGTATGCGGTTCGATCTCAACGACGCCCCATTGGTGACGCAGCCCAAACGCTTCGATTAATGGTAATAACCGATGCTGCCCAATCGCCCGGATGACCGTATCACATTCAATCATGAACTCCGATCCCTCCACAGGCACGGGCAACGCACGCCCACCACCAGGCGGGGTAATTAGCTCCATTTTCACACATTCCACAGCTTGAACCCGACCGTTCTTGTCTCCAATGATTCGCTGCGGCATCGTAAACCAGCGGAACTCCACACCCTCCTGCTTGGCAAACGTATATTCAAACGCATAAGCCGTCATCTGGCTTTCCCCGCGCCGATATAACATCTGCACCCGCTCGGCACCAAGACGTACCGAACAGGTCGCTGCATCTACCGCCGTATTGCCCGCGCCAATAACGGCAACCTTCAGACCATTCAGCGCGGGCGGAACACCTTGCTTGGTAGACTCCACCAGTTCAATCGCATCATAGACACCTTCCAATGTCTCCCCTTCAATGCCCAGCTTAGGTACTGAACCCATGCCACAGGCCAGAATGACCGCTTCATGCTGCTCCAGCAACTGCGAAGCAGGAATATCCACACCGATGCGCACCCCATAACGGATCTGCACACCAAGTGCCTCCACCTGCTCCACTTCCCATAGCGCAACCGATTCGGGCAAACGGAAAGATACGATGCCATACGTATTCAGCCCGCCGCCTTTGGGTTTGGCTTCATAGATCGTCACCTCATACCCTGCACGCCCCAGTTCACGTGCCGCCGACAATCCCGCAGGCCCGGCTCCCACAACAGCAACGGTTCTCCCATTGGCAGGTGCTGCCTGGAATAACGGCTCATTCTTCGCCCGCGCCCAGTCGGTGGCGTAACGCTGCAAGTCACCAATGCGAATCGGCTTCGACGATTCGTTCAGAACACATGCACCTTCACACAATTCCTCTGTGGGACAGACACGTGCGCAGCTGGCTCCAACCGGATTTGCATCCATGATGGTGCGGGCCGATCCTTTCAGGTGCCCTGTGGATATTTTGCTAATAAAAGAAGGGATATTAATGTCGGTTGGACAGGCTTTGATACAAGGTGCATCGTAACAGTACAGACAGCGGTTTGACTCCTCCATCGCTTCCTTGCCTGTCATGGCGGGTTTCATCTCGGCAAAACGACTCTCCCACCCATAATCGGATAACGTTGTTCCTGAGCTGTTCATCAATGTCATGCACCTCCTGAAGTTTGATCCGCGCAGCTTCCAGCTACTTTTACAGACTAACCAGATGTTCGTACGTTTCCGGCCTGCGATCGCGGTAGAACTGCCACACATTACGCACCTCACGAATCATCTCCGTATCCATCTCGCCAATGACGACCTCATCCTGGTCCCGGCTGCCGATCGCTACCATTCTGCCTCGCGGGTCGACCAGGTACGACTGTCCATAAAATTCACCCATATTCCACGGCGCTTCTACACCGACCCGGTTGATGGCTGCAACATAATAGCCGTTAGCTACCGCGTGAGCAGGCTGTTCCAGTTTCCACAGATATTCCGATGTACCCGCAACCGTAGCGGATGGATTGAACACTATCTCTGCCCCCGCCAGCCCGAGCAATCGTGCCCCTTCCGGAAAATGACGATCATAACAGATGTACACACCCACTCTGGCGTAGGCTGTATCAAAAACCGGAAACCCAAGGTTACCTGGTTTGAAATAATACTTTTCCCAGAAACCATTCGTGCCCTCACCTGCTTCCACATGCGGGATATGATGTTTGCGGTATTTGCCCAGATACGTACCATCCGCATCTATAACGGCTGCCGTATTGTAATACGAAGCAATGCCCTCCACCTCGTATACAGGTAAAATAATCACCACCGCAAGCTCCTTTGCCAGCTCCTGAAAACGTCTGGTCGTCGGTCCTTCCGGCACCGGTTCAGCGGATGCATACCATTTGGGATTCTGCTCTGTGCAAAAGTACGGCCCATAGAATACTTCCTGCAACCCGATGATCTTGGCCCCTCTTGCAGCCGCTTCACGGACCAGCGCAATGTGTTTCTGAACCGCAGCCTCCTTATGTACCTCAACGGGAGCCGAACCTTCAATCTCATGGGAAGCCTGGATTAATCCGATGCTGATTTTGCTCATAACGTCACAACGCCTCCTCAGGTAAAATGATTGGTTGGTTCATTCCACTACACATCCTCCGAATGGTGCGATATAACACTTCCGTGCCGAGTCCAATATCCTCCGGGGAGGAATATTCGCTGGGATGATGACTGATGCCGTCTTTGCTGCGGACAAAGATCATGCCATAATCACACACAAGCGAAAGGGCCAACGCATCATGGAACGGACCACTCATCAGTTCTGGCAAAGTAACCCCGATCTCTTCCGCGGATGAACGAATCACCGACTTGATTGACTCTGCACAATACCTCGGCTCACTATTCGTATCCTCTGTCAGCGAGTAGGTTAGACCATATCGGAAACTCACGTCATCCAAAATGTTCATTAATCGGGCTTCAAGCCGGTTCCTGCGCTCCATCTCCATGTCTCGTAAATCAACCGTGAAGCTGACTTCCTCCGGAATGATGTTCCGTGAGTCTGGAAACACCCTCAAACTTCCCACCGTACCTACGGTTGGGGCTTCCGGGTCTTCTCTCACCATATCGTCAAAAGCCGCAATGACTTTGGCGCTGCCTACCAGAGCATCATGCCGCATTCCCATCGGAACGGAGCCGGCATGACCCGCCATGCCTTTCATCGTCACCGTAAGCCACAACGGACCCGAGATGCCCGTCACCAGACCTACTGGTGCATTCATCGCTTCCAGCACCGGCCCCTGCTCAATGTGCAACTCCAGATAACTGCCTATGGAACCTGGCGGATAGATCGCCTCTTCAAAATCCGAAGGAGAACAGCCAAAGGCTTCCAGTGCCTCCCGGCGGGTCACTCCATTTTTATCCTGCCGCTCCAGTTCGCCTTCTTCCAACTGACCCGTTATGCCACGTGAGCCGAAAAGGCCTTTGTTAAAACGGGAACCCTCTTCGTCGCAAAAGGCAATTATCTCAATTGACATTAGGGGCTGAATGCCATTTTCGATCAGGCATTGCACTGCTTCGAGCGCGCCTAGCACACCAATCGCTCCATCATATCGACCGCCATAAGGCTGAGAGTCGATGTGGGAACCAATCATGAGGATTGGCAGCGCCTGATCCGCACCCTCCAGACGACCAATCAGATTGCCAAACGGATCAAGTCGCGTCGTCAGACCGGCATTTTCCATCCAGAGACGAACTTGTATGATGCCATCCATATCTTCCGGGGTCAGGGCAAGTCGGCAAACACCCGTCTCCGCGATTCGGCCAATCTGTGACAACTGCTCAATGCGCTCATTCAGCCGAAGCTGATTAATGAGTTTGCCTGTTGTGGTCTGCATCCTTCCTCGCCTCCTTGCGCTTATTTTCGCGTAATGATATGAAAATTTTCATCTCGCTTGCTAAACCGTAAACGTCTGTCGTACCTGTGTATGGCAACTAACCTGCGTCCAGACTACGTAGCGCAACGAGTAAACTTCCAGCGATCAGATCCAACTCATCCTCGGTGGTAACAAACGGTGGAGAGATCGTCAAAATGTTTGCAAACCCCGGTACGGTATCGCCGTTCTTGCCAATCAGGATGCCATCCCTTTTACAACTGGCGAGTACCTTCATTACTTTATCCGCCTCCGCAGGAGATCCGTCTGCTTCAATCAATTCAATGCCACAGGCGAATCCGAATGAACGGATATCCCCCACAATGGACAACTCCAGCAAAGGTTCCAGCTTCTCACGAAGCAGGTTTCCCAGTTCCTCCGCCCGGCTGACCAGATTCTCTCGTTCCAGAATCTCCAGATTTGCCAGTGCCACCCGGCAGGATACCGGATTCCCGCCAAACGTATTCACATGGCGAAAATGGGTATCCGGGCCGGGTTCCCGGAACGTGTCGTACAGATCGGCTCGCACCGCCGTTGCTGATAGCGGCGAATACGCACTGGTCATGCCTTTTGCCATCGTCACAATATCTGGCTGTACGCCATAGTTCTGATGACCAAACTTCTGCCCAGATCGGCCAAAGCCGCAGATTACCTCATCTACAATGAGCAGCACGCCATAGCGCTGACAGATCTCTTGCACGGTACGCATATAATCCGGTGGGGGTACAATCATGCCGCCCCCTGTGATCACCGGCTCCATAATTACTGCGGCAACCGTCTCAGGACCTTCCCAACGAATCACCTCTTCATAGATGGTTGCACATTCGAGTCCGCATCCATCCTTGTTTCGTCCAAACGGACAGCGGTAACAATACGGTGGTGGAACATGAGAGAAACCTACGCCGAGTGGCTCGTATTTGATCTTGCGTGCGGCTTGCCCAGTGGCGCCCAGCGCTCCCATGGAGTTACCGTGATAGGCACGGTGACGGGAGATGAATTTGTGCCGAGTAGGCTCACCATTCTGATGGTGGTACTGACGGGCTATTTTGAAAGCCACCTCATTCGCATCTGAACCTGAGTTGGAGAAGAATATTCGATACTCCCCCTCCAGCCATTCATTCAGCTTCTCCGCCAGCAAAATCGCCGGTTCATGACTCTGCGTCATCGGTACATAAGCGAGTGCTTTCATCTGTTCGTAGGCACTCCTCGCAATCTCCTCCCGGCCATGCCCCACATTCACACACCACAGTCCCGACATCGCATCCAGATAACGCGTACCATCCTGATCGGTGATCCAACTACCCTCCCCACTCACTGCAATCATTGGATGATCGTTATGAGGCGAGATGTGATGCCATACGTATTTGCGATCTTTCTCCAGCCATTCTTCCTTCGTACCACCAAGCGGCTGAGGCTGCTGATCCACAGAACTCATTCGTCATCCTCCTCCACGCGCTTATTTCACCGCTTCTTCATAGATGCTTTTCTCCAGCGCTTCATCCAGGTTGGCGGCTTTTTTGATCAAGCCATAGTTCAGTGCAATATCCGCAGTTCGGGTAAATGACTCATCTACAAAGCTGCCGACTTGCTGCTCCGTAAACCCTTCCGGGCGAATCAGCTTTGCAATCTCTTCCAGCATCGTGACCTGATGCTCGCGGGTGGTGCTGCCATCCGTCACATTACTCATTACGATATCGACCGTCTCATCCTGTTGATCAATGGCGTAGTTCCAGCCTTTCAAAATGGCACGGGTCACTTTGACCGCAAGCTCACGGTTGCTGTCTACCCAATCCTTCTTGGCAATTAGCGTATCCTCCAACATGCCAACACCGGCATCTTCAATGTTGAACACATCCAGATCGGATTCCTTCGTTCCACTTTCCAGCACAACGTGGTATTCGTTATAGATCGTCGCCGTAGCTACATCCACCTGATCGTTGAAAAACTGATCCATTGTGAACCCTTGCTTCACCAGTTCAATATCTTTCTTCGGATCTAGGCCATTCTTCTCCATGAACGCGAGCACCTGAAACTGCTGACTGCCAAACCAGGTACTGACCTTCTTACCTTTCATCTGAGCCGGATCAGTAATGCCTAGGGACTTCTTGGCAATCAAGCGATAACTACTCTTCTGCGAGATCTGGGCGAGCGAGACGAGCGGCAGACCGTTATCCCGGCTGACCAGCAAACTGTCTACACCCGTGATTCCCACATCGGCCGCACCATTGACCACCTGCTGCTCAATCACGATATCCGGACCACCCGGAATAATCTCGGCATCAATGCCTTCATCTGCAAAAAAACCTTTTTCCTTCGCTGCATAAATCCCGGCAAATTGCGCCTGCGGCACCCATTTCAGCTGAATTTTCACTTTGGTTAAGGGTTGATCTGCTTCTCCCGCCCCTCCTGAACTCGCAGCGGCAGGTTCAGCCGTCGGCTCGGACTTCGTAGAACATGCGCTCAGCATCGTAACAACCAACAAGACCAACACCAGCAAACCCGGCTTCAACGTTTTGTACATGTACAGAACAACCCCCTGTTTATATACGATTTTTCTATCATCAGTCCGTGTTCAAAAAGTCTGCTTTTCAGTACCGTGGACTTTTTGAACAACCTCTATCAGGTATTAAGATCTATGGATGGATGGTTGTTACCCTGAAGTACGTTAGTGATCTGTGCGTGCACGATTCCATGGAATGAGTCGCTTTTCTGCCAGGACAACCGCTTCATACAACACAATGCCGAGCGCGGCTGCGATGACAATGCAGGACCAAGCCAAAGGCATGTTCGCCAGTCGAATCTGATCCGAGAGCAAGTACCCGAGCCCCTGGGAGGCGATGAAAAATTCACCCACAATGGCCCCGATAATACTGGTCGACATATTGATCTTCAGACCGGCGAAGAGGGAAGGCAGCGCATGAGGCAGTCTCAGCTTCCAAAAAAACTGCATCCTGCTCGCGGCTAGACCACTCAGCAGATCACTGTACTGCGGCTGAATGGAAGTCAGTCCTTTGAACAGGCTGACGGCCATGGCGGCCATCGTAATCACCGTGACGACTGCAATACGAGACCAGATCCCATCACCGAACCAATTGTTCATAATCGGGGCAAGGGCCACGATCGGAACAGCATTAAGTGCAGACAGAACCGTAACCGCGGCCCTGCCGCTTGTTGGAAAGAACGATGCACCCGCTGCCGCCAGAGCACCCAACAATGAACCGAGCAAAAAGCCTCCCAGCATTTCGGTTCCGCTGTACATCGCATATCGAAAGAGCATATTGGCATTTTCCTGAATGGATGCCGCAATCGCGGAAGGCACGGGCAGTTGGTAGCTTTCCAGCGAGAATATCCAATGAAACAACCTGAACTGCCAGAGGGCGAGAAACAACACACCCGCACCCCAAGGAAGCATACTCAGCGCAACCGATCGTCCGCGAACGCCAGAGCCCAATCTGGCCTTTTCGGCTTGTCCCTGTTGTCCATGAATTTCCGATCCTGGGACAGCTGCCGTCTGCGGACCATTGAGGGGCATAGCCGCGCCAGTTACAGCAGCAATCGACACACCTTCATCACTTTTCCGGCTCAACACACTACCTTCACTCATGTGGCCTGACCTCCTTTGGCCCTGAATTCAGGCTGCCAAGGGGTTAGCCAACGTTCAGCCAGACTGATGGCCAGATATGAGATCAGGCCAATACCAATGCTAAGCATGATGGTGGCCCAGAACATGCCAACTTGGGCATGACCGTAATATAACGAACTGACCATCAGGACGCCGAGTCCGTCGGGAGCGCCCATCAATTCCACAACGATGGAGGAAGTCACCGCCAGCGGAGCGGCTATTTTCATACCGGAAAATAGTCCCGGCAGTGCAGAGGGCAGCAGGCATTTGATATATCGCGCAGTCAGTGAAGCTCCACAGGAACGCATCAGTTCCAGGTGCTCTGGTGCTGCACTTTTCAATCCTTTTAACGTATGGATGATGATCGGGAAGAAAGTGACATACGCAGCCATAACAATCCGCGCCCACTCCGCGTTGTGAATGATGCCGTACACGATTGGTGCGAGACCAATAACCGGAACCATCTGTGAGGAGACAACATATGGCGATAACGTGCGCTCTAGCCAGACAGCCCCGCTCATGAGTAGAGCCAGACCCAGACCCAGCAACGTTCCCCCTGCAAAACCAATGGCTGCATTGCCAAACGTGACAGCCCCCTGCTCTGCGAGCGTACTCGAGTAACGAAACAAGGCTGCAAGAACTTCGTGCAGATAAGGAAGGCGAGACGCCGCCTGCTGAGGTGACAGGAACAATTGGAGCATCCAGGCGGCTGCTTCCCACAGTACCAATACCGCTGTAATCCAGATGACAACCCAGGAACGATAACCCGGTTTAAAGAATCGCAGGGACATGAGATTCATCACGCTCCTCGTAGAAGCAATTGCGGATGGTTGTAATCATGTGGTAGAAGGCTTCCGTTTCTCTCAGTTCACTATGACGTTCGGAAGACAGATTGACGGAATGAATGGAATGTACTTGCCCCGGATGTGCCGAGAGCACGATGATCCGGTCGGACAGAAATACGGCTTCGGGGATGCTGTGTGTGACAAAGAGGAAGGTCTTGCCTGTTGAGCGCTTGATCTCAAGCAGCTCCAATTGAAGCTTTTCTTTCGTGAATTCGTCTAAGGCGGAAAAGGGTTCATCCATGAGCAGCAATGGTGGATCAAGTGCAAGTGCACGTGCAATGGATACACGTTGCTGCATCCCGCCACTAAGCTGCCATGGATAATGGTCTGCGAAGCGGGTTAACCCCACCATTTCAAGCAGTTCACTGCTAATGCGGCGGCACTCCTTACGGCGGGTACCCAGCAGTTCCAAGGGCAATTCCACATTGTGACGAACGGTGCGCCAATCGAACAGGGCTGGTGTCTGGAAAACGATGCCGAACTGTCGCTGTAGTCGAGCCCGCTCAGGCTCCTGACCTGCAATGCGTACGGTGCCTGAGGTAGGTTGAAGTAGATCACCCACCAGCCGGAGCAAGGTCGACTTGCCACAGCCGGAAGGGCCCAGCAGAGAGACAAACTCATTGGACTGGATCTGGAATGTAACATCCGACAAGGCAGTGACTTGCTGTGTACCTGTTCCAAAAACAACGGACACATGATCTACATCAATATGGCAGGCTTCGGGGACTGTGGCTGAGGATATGGAGGACATGGGCATTCTCCTTTGTGGGAAGTTGTTTTCATTGCACACCAAGGCTGAATGGGAGATTTATATACACAAACGTAACAGGTTTTGCTTGTTAGATAATACTATATCGCTTTGGGCGGGGATTACATTATACAGTGTGTTTTGAGTATGGGCCTGTTCATGTTACACAATGTAAAATGAGACGGATTCTCAGATACATACATGTGAGTTTTCTTCGTAGATAGCTAACATACATTTCACCTAACAACAAGCGCACGATCATTTGTATTTATTGATTAAATATTCGGAAAATATGACATATCCCCTCGTATTCTTGCTCATTTTCTTGTATAAAGATTGAATAGAGAATCCAGAAATCGGGGTGGTCATGATGTTTGATTGGCTGGGATGGAGAAAAGGATTGCCACTGTGGCGATCGTATCGGTTGAACGCACATATGAAGGAAGATGTGGAACAGATTTTTGAGGGAATTGCCGAAACGAGACGGCAGCTTATGATGGACTGGGCAGATGAACAATGGAACCACCTGGATCGTTTGCTTCAACAGATACAGTCGGTCCAATTAGAGGATGTATTACAAGGTTCACAGCAACTTAGCAAACTAGATGCATGGTTTCAATCCAGTTATATTCGAGCCGTAGACAGTACGGAGCTATTCATGCTGAACGAACAGAATCAGGTGGCATTCTCTACATATAAGAAACATATTGGACAGATCTATGCAGATTACGAAGCTTTGATTGGACCAGGATTGAAGTACTCCAGAGCAGATCGTCATGGCAAAAAATGCTTGTATGGTCCATATTCTGATCCACTGACGTTGGATATTGGTCCACGCTCGTCCGCTTTTCACGATGATGTCACCTTGCTGTTTATCTCCCCAATCCTGCAGGAAGGTCGATATGTCGGTTCATTATGCAGCCGTGTTCCCGGGGATGTACTCGGTGACCTGATCCAACGAGAATCAGGTCATATCTATCCCGATTCCGGTGACAATTACCTCTTTATGGCTGAGTCGATATTACGGCCCCATCTGCAACCCGGCACCGCCTTATCCCGAAGTCGATTCGAAGACCGTACCTTTACACATGGGGAAAATCTCAAAGATGGCGTCACCACCGAATGGGGTATCGTTTCCGTCAAGGAGCATACCGAACTGGAACTCATGTTCACTGATCCGTCGACCGGAGAACTACACCCCGGAGTAGCAAACACCATTCAGAATGGTTCCAATCTGTTTGTAGCTTTTCCCGGCTACTCGGATTATCGCCATATTTCTGTGATCGGCAAAGGCATCACCTTCCAGCTGCCACACTGTCCTGATCGCTGGGGCATGATGTGTGAAGGGGATCTGGAGGAAGTGTATCGGATACGAAGCATCGGCTGGCGCCAGTTCAAGCAACACAGTCTCTTCATGCTTTTGTCAGGCGTTGCAGGAGCAGCTCTTGTCTATGCCTTCACTGGTAGTGGTTGGAGCGCGGTAGCAATGGCCGCTTTTAACGTGTTATTCGGATTCTTCTCTGCATTACAGCTGCATCGTAGCCAATATCAACGAGTTCATGAAGACTTGCGTCGCATCAGCCGATTTATTCGAATTAACGCCGAAGGCAGGGGTGATCTGACCCAGCGCCTGAACACGTCTGCTTTTGCCCAAGATGAATCAGGTGAACTGGCGAAGTGGATCAACAACATGATTGATTCTCTCGAAGGCATTATGCTGAAGGTACAACTTGCCACGGTAGACGTTATGGACAACCAGTATCAGATGCGAACCTCAACAGAGACAACCCAAGGCACGACTGAACGTGTGAACTACAAGCTTGGTTCGATGATTCAGGCCATTCGCACCCAACTGGAAGATCTCGACCAGGCCAAGATCGCTGCTGATCACATGCGCATAACGCTGCAACAACTGGAGACCTCTGCTACCGAACAGATCAGCGTGGCCCAGCAGGAAGTGGAACGAATCGGCGATAAAATGACCCAAATCTCAGGAGCGGTATCCGATACTAACCGTACCATCCTGTCCTTCATGGATACCATGAAAGAGATTTACCGTGCACTGGCTGTCATTGATGAAATTTCAGCTCAGACCAACCTGCTGGCTCTGAATGCTACAATTGAAGCCGCACGCGTGGGCGAACATGGCCAAGGCTTCTCGGTCGTGGCAGGGGAAATCCGCAAGCTAGCCGAGTTATCCCGCTCTTCAACTGAAAATATTCATCAGATTCTGGACCGAATCTCAACGGCAGCAGGAGCTGCATCCCAATTAATCACAGAGGGTGATCAGGTGCTGGCTGAAGGAACAACACTGGTTCAGGCCGCTTCGCAACTTCTGCAAAATGCTACCGCCGAAGAACCTGAACGCACTCAAGTCGTGGATCAAGTGGTCATGTTGATGGAGAATATTGCTGCAATCAGCCATCAGAATCGGGCGACTTCCGCCGAGGTAGAAGCAGAGATGATGGAGCTGATCCGGGATATGTTGCAGGTTCAGCATTCTTCGCATAACGTGGAAGCCATTACGGTTTTTCTGCAACAACTCGTGGGACAATTCCATCTGAATCACCCCGCCAAAAATGCTGTCATCTGACGTCATCGTTGACGCGGATTGGAGAAATAGCTAAAATTTGATGCAACTGTTCCTTTTGAAATTGTCGTATCATTTATAATAGAAGATTTCCAATCTGAACCGATGAAAGGGTGGTCTGCATGGAACTGCTTCAGGATTCATTTGGCCGGATACATGACTACATCCGTATTTCTGTTACGGACCGCTGTAATTTACGCTGTGTGTACTGCATGCCTGCAGAGGGCATGGAGTTTGCTCCACATGATGAGATTATGAGCTACGAAGAAATAGCACAGGTGCTGAAGGTACTTGCCCCGATGGGCATGCGCAAAGTCCGACTCACCGGGGGCGAACCATTGGTACGCAAGGATCTGCACAAGCTCGTCAGCATGATCTCGGCAATTGACGGGATTGACGATATTGCCCTGACTACCAACGCTCTTCTGCTGGACAAACAAGCTCAGGCGTTGAAAGATGCTGGGTTGAACCGGATTAACATCAGTCTGGATTCCCTGCGCGCTGATCGCTTCTCCATGATTACCCGCGGCGGAGATGTGAACAAGGTGCTGAAAGGCATTGAAGCTGCAACAGCTGCTGGCCTTGCTCCGATCAAGCTGAATGTTGTGCTGATGAAGGGTATCAACGATGATGAAATCAAAGATTTTATTGCAATGACGATTGATCAACCTCTTCATGTGCGTTTTATTGAATATATGCCGATTGGACAGGCTTCGGATTCATGGCGCAAATCTTATTTGCCACTGGAAGCCGTGACTGATGTATGTGCTGAAGCAGGCTGGACGGTAGAAAATACAAAAGGCCCTGCGGGCAATGGCCCATCACGAAATATGAAAATTGTGGGCTCCGAAGGCACATTTGGATTGATTCATCCCGTAAGCGATCACTTCTGTGACAATTGCAACCGACTTCGGCTGACCGCTGACGGACATATCAAAGCCTGCCTCTACTGGTCCGATGAGTATAATGTTCGCCGCTTTGTGGATGATCCGGACGCTATGGCGGCACTTTTCCTCAAAGCGCTGGGTACGAAACCAAAGAATCATGAGATGGCTCTGGCTTTGGAACAAAAAATGCAATCGCACACGCCGACGGTACGCCGCATGTCCCAGATTGGCGGATAACAACAGTACGCAATATAACTCAACCGCGTATTCCTGCATATCGATATATATCTTTACCGTCAGGATGACCTCTTCACACAACGGATGAGGTAACGCTGGCGCGGTGACCCCTTACGTAAATCAGCTTTCATAACGTGAAGTGGAGCGTGTCATAAGGCATAGGTGGATAGCCAAAGCAGACAAGAACATGATGTTCTTGTCTGCTTTTTCGTTATATTTTCATAAATTTCTGAAAATCATCAATTCCCCTGTTTCATTTGTTAAAAATTTAATTAATATACGTTATGCCCTTATCAGGCCTTCAAGATTAACCTCATTCTGACGATGTATACAATACATCTAGATGATACACATACATTATAGGAGCTGAACCTTATTGAACATCGTTGAAGCACTCGTTGCAGCAAGTCCATATTTTAAAATTATGCTGAAAGAACACGATATCATGATTGCAGTAACCGATACCGAGAAGTTCTGGTATTATGTACCGAGCAATGAACTCGATCTGGGCATCAAGGCTGGAGACCCCGTTTCCCTCGATGACCCTACACTACGCCGGGCACTTATACATGGGGAAACTTCAGCGAACCGTATTGATGCGAAATTCTATGGCACATCAATCAACTCGGCGGCCACCCCACTTCGGGATGAACAAGGAAATATCGTGGGCACACTTGCCATTGGTTTCTCTCTTCAGAACGAGGAAAAACTGGAGTACTTCACTGAATTGATCGGCGGTATCAGCGGAAAATTAACAGATATGGTGCAGACGGTAGCCGCCCAATCCGAGCAATTGACGGCATCTTCCACGCAGATTTTGGATAATACCCGCATGGCTGTGCAGAACTCAGGCGAAGTCAACAAAGTCGCCGCATTCATCCGTGAAATCTCAGAACAGACCAATCTGCTCGGCCTGAATGCAGCCATCGAAGCGGCCCGAGCAGGTGAAGCAGGCGCCGGATTCAGCGTCGTTGCATCTGAAGTGCGTAAACTTTCTACAGGTACCAAAGAAGCTACGGTGAATATCGAACGTTCCTTGAAAGATGTTCAGCATTCCATTCAGCAGATGGAGCAGGAGATCACATCCATCTCACAGTCTAGCAACCAACAAGCGGTGCTGGTAACCGAGTTCAGCGAGGTCATTGATCAGTTGAACAGTGTAAGCCGTGATCTGAAAGTGTTTATTGAATCCATGCTGCTGAAGGCAGAATAGATCCGATTACGATGACCCTAATTCAAATGACCAACCATATATAAGAGACACAACACCAAAGCGTTATCGAGCACTACAGTTCCAACTCAATAACTTGATCACCAGGCATGCTGATAATCACATTCAGCATCCACATTGAACTCCCTGCGCGATAGACGTCACGGGGAGTTTTTTTATTTTAAATAAAATGCGCCCGCTACATCACGGTCCTTCTATGCATAGATGAGCTTCCACAGCATCATAACCGCCAAACCAACCATGACCACAGCGGACAACCGGTTAAACACCAGACTGATGCGTCCAGTTCGATCCGTTCTGCCAATCACCCTGCCTGCGCCTGCAAGTCCCAAGAACCATATCCACGATACAGCCGCGGCTGTTAGGGCAAAATAAATGCGCTCCACCCCTTCATACTGAAGTGAACTGGTGCCAATCACGGCAACCGTATCCAGCAGAGCATGAGGATTGAGTAAAGATACCGATGCGGCAAACGCAATCTGTCGCCCTGCTGACATTACCGTTTGCGAACCTTCCACAGATTCGGACGACCTCCAAATACTCCATGCCATATATAGCAGAAACAGGCTTCCTACTGCATACAACACATTCGCCAGCAATGGCCATTGCAGCAAAATGAGCGACACCCCTCCAACGGCTGCCCCGATCAACAACGTATCACTGACCCCTGCCGTTATTACAGCAGGCAGGGCATGTATATAACGCCTCTGGCTCATACCTTGGTTAAAAATAAATACATTCTGCACACCCAGTGGCAAGATCAGGCCAAATGCCAGAACCACTGCGTGAATAACAACCTCCATCGCGCTTCCCCCTTATCTCTGTATTCCATAGTAGGGCAGATGATGGCTGACGTAACCAACCACTTGGATGGCATCAGACCCAACCAAATGATATAGTGTTCGTTACAAAGAAAAACGGAGGTGATTCTGCCAGTTATGGAACGTTCTGATTCTCGGCTAAGCATGGGGTGGAAGCCGAACCCTTCTCTCGACTTGCCCTTATATCGCCAGATTGAAGCCTATATCCGGCAGAAAATCACAACGGGCGAATGGTCCGCAGGATATCGTCTCCCCTCACAGCGATTATGGGCTAGGTCCATGGGCGTAAACCGCAGTACATTGGTCACCGCCCTGGATAATCTGGCCGCCGGGGGGCTACTTGAAGGCAGACATGGCGGGGGAACCTATATTTCCGGCTCCGGTTGGCATGGTATGGCTCACGAAGCGATGCCCAACTGGAATGAAGCCATCGAGGAGGGCTGGTATTATCCCAACTTGCCCGAGATCCAGCAGATTAATCAGGCTGAATTCCGGCCTGGCATCATACGTCTTGGTACAGGGGAGCTTGCCCCAGAGCTGATGCCTCATGATGCTTTTAGCGATATTCTACACTCCCTGTCCCATCGTTCTCGTACACTCAACTATCTGGAACCTCAGGGAAGCCTGGAGCTTCGTGAGGCTTTATCCGTTCATTTGCAGACTACCGGCATTCAGGCCTCTCCAGATTCCATACTGATCGTGTCGGGCTCTCTTCAGGCGCTGCACTTGATTTCGGTCGGACTGCTCCCTCGCGGATCAGCAGTTCTGCTGGAAAAACCGTCGTATCTCTATTCGATTCACGCCTTTCAATCGGCAGGGTTGAAAATGAGTGGCATCCCTATGGATGACGAAGGATTGCATATTGCACGTCTGGAGGATGCTGCGCAGCATGTCAAAGATCAAGACCACATCTCGCTTCTCTATACGATCCCGAGCTTCCATAATCCCACCGGCTCTGTGATGAGTGATCACCGCCGGGAAGAACTCATGACCACCGCTCGAACAATAGGCATCTCCATACTGGAGGATGCCGCCTACAGTGATTTGTGGTTGGATAAACCTCCTCCGTCATCGCTGAAGGCGCGTGACCAGGAAGGACGGGTGCTGCATATGGGTACTCTGTCAAAGGCAGTCAGTCCTGGACTGCGCCTCGGATGGCTGGTTGGGCCAGAGCCGGTCATTCGCCGTCTGGCAGATATCAAGATGCAGACCGATTATGGTACCAGTTCACTCGCCCAAGAAGCTGCTGCCCTGTGGTTCGCAGAAGGACATCACGCTGGACATATGGAACGCCTTCGCCCTGAACTACGCAGACGCAGAGATATCATGCTGGAGTTGCTTCAACGTCACTTCCATGGGATTGCGGATTGGGAAATACCCGCTGGTGGATTTTACATCTGGCTGCAATTCACCGTATCCCCTCTCTCTATCCGCCAATTGTTCCATACCTGTCTGGAGCAAAAGGTACTTATACACCCGGGTTATCTGTATGACCGGTTAGATGCGAGTCACATCCGGCTCTCTTACGCGTATGCTTCACCTGATGAGATGGAACATGGGTTAAAATGCCTCGCAGAAGCTGTCCACAGGCTCATGGATTCTGGCTCCTGACTTCGAATGTTGGTTCCTGATTTCACAACCAAAAAACAGCCTTGACCTGGAAGGACCATGTCCTTCAGATCAAGGCTATTTGCGTAAGTTTCGAAAGTTTGGCCGAATAACACAACGGGCAAACACCAGATGCGCTGCGGGATTCCTTTGAACGTTCTATCCTTTGACCGCACCCTCCGCAATACCCTCCATGATGAACTTCTGGAAGAACGCATAGATCAGAATAACCGGAATCGCAGTCAGTACCAGGGAGGACAGAATCAATGGCCATTCCTTGTTATATTCACCAAACAGCATGTTCGTGGACAGTATCAGCGTATAACGATTCACATCGGTCAGCATGAGCAGTGGCAACAAGAAGTCATTCCAGATCCACAGGAAGTCCAGAATCGCGATGGTGACTGTGATCGGCAGCAAGAGTGGGAAGATAATCTGGAAGAATGTCTGGAACTCATTACATCCGTCCATCTGAGCTGATTCTTCCAATTCACGCGGAATGGACTTCACAAACCCGTGATAGAGGAAGATTGCCATGTTCACGCCAAGTCCGATATAGATCAGGGCCAATCCGTACGTGCTTCCCTGTACACCCATGCCTTTGGCTACCCGTGTCAGCGGAATCATGATCGAGTGGAACGGTACCAGCATGGACGCAACAAACAGGAAGAAGATCAGGTTGCTCAAACGGCCTGAGGTACGTGACAGCTTGTATCCCGCAAGTGAGGCACAGAAGACAATTCCCCCGATCCCCAGAAAGGATACAATTGCCGAGTTCATGGAACTGCCCAACAGATTGATTTTGTTAAACGCGTCCGAATAATTCTCCCAGTGCAACGTTGTTGGCAGCGCGAGAAAAGATTGGAACATCTCACCCTGTGTTTTGAAAGAGTTCACCACCGCCATGTAGATCGGCAGCATGGCGACGAGAGAGCCCAGAATCAGCAGCACTCGAATCAGATAACTGTTCAGTCGTTGCATCCTCATGCTTCCACCTCTTTCTTCTTCATGACGGTGATCTGGATGAGTGTAAAGATGAGTACGATGATGAACAGCACAACCGATTTGGCACTCGCATAGCCATATCTGAAGTTGTTGGAGAATGCTTCTTCATAGATGTTCATCGTGATCACCTGCGTGGCCCGACCCGGTCCGCCACCAGTCAGTCCATACACCACTTCGAACACTTTGAATGCTCCGTTCAGCGTCAGGAAGAAACAGATGGTCACGGCATGAGTAATCATTGGCAACACCACATTACGCAGTACCTGGAATGCGTTAGCCCCATCAATAACAGCCGCTTCTTTGAGACTTTTCGGCACACCCTGGAGAGCAGCCAGATAGATGATCATCATATACCCTACACCGTTCCAGAGCGATACGATCAGAATGGAGTAAAATGAAAACTTCGGATCACCCAGCCATTGCTGATCCAGGAACGAAAAAGCCAATTTCTGTGCGAGCTGTGGCAACACCTGAGAGAAGATGAATGTCCACATGAAAGCACTGATGATTGTACTGATCATGTTAGGCATGAAGAACAGGGTCCGGAAGAGCCCTTTGCTGCGCGTTCGTGACTCAATCAACACGGCGAGCAGCAAGGCAATTCCATTTTGCAGAATCAGCATACATATTACATATTTCATCGTGAACCACAGAGAGTTCAGAAAGTCAGGATCTTCTTTGAACAATTCCACAAAGTTGCCCAGACCGATAAAGCTATAATCCCGATTAAGTCCGTTCCAATCCGTCAGGCTATAGAACATGCCACTAAACGTGGGATACAGCAGGAAAATCGCATAGATGACAAAGGCAGGCGCAGTGAACGCGAGCAGTGACAGATACTTCTTGAACACATTCGTAGCCATTGGTTCTCCCCCTTTTCACTCGAAGCGGATGATTGTAAACGAGGGAACAAAGAACGTTCTGCCTGCCGTATCATCTGCTTGAAGACTCTGACGAAACAAAGTACCGCTCATTTGTTGTCAAAACTCTCAGACCGTTGAGATTTGCCAACAAAAGCGGATACTCCATTCCTCACAGCTCCTTACTTGTTGACTTTGTTGTAGGATTTCCACGCCTTGTCGAGCGCATCGATAACCTGCTGTTGATTTAATTGCCCAGAGTAGTAGCCTTGCAACGCTTTGCCTGACTCGTCTTTCACCGCTTGAGGGAGGGATGGGTCCTCATAAGCTTTACCTTCACTTACATATTTCTGGGCATCGTCTACCCACGGGAAGCTCTTGAAGTCATGGATTTTGGCAATCGGATTGAACTTGAGTGCTTCGAAGAATGCACTTGAATCCTTGTCATCGAGAATGTAGTTCACAAAATCGAGTGCCACTTCTTTGTTTTTGCTAGATGACGATACTGCCAGTGAAGTGGAGGTGCTCAGATTGATTTTGGTATCATCCGGATTGTCATTGATCGGCATTGGTGCTACACCAAAGTTCAAGTCCGGGTTGGACTTCAGAATGGTCTCGGCAAACCAGGGTCCCTGAATCCACATCGCGGCGCTTCCTGATGCGAAGGCTGCTGAACCATCATCTCCGCCCACTTCCAGCGCTTTGTCCGTTCCATTGGCATTGACGAGATCAAAGATATCAAACAATGCTTTCATATCGGAGAAGGAGCCCTGATCCTGATTCATCTTCTCCACGAAGTCTTTGTGCTCAGACTGAGTTAATGCACCCACGGTAAGTGGCAGGAATAATTGCGGAATCCAGGCTTCTTTGTAGGACAGTTCAAACGGTGTAATGTTGGCTGCTTTGAGTTTCTCCACGACCGCTTTCATTTCTGTTAACGTCGTTGGCACTTCCAGCCCTTGCTCTTCAAAAATATCTTTATTGTACAGATAGCCCCATGATACTGTTTCCAATGGAATAGCTACGATTTTACCCTCCGCATCCGTTATGGAAGGTTTAACCGAATCCAGCAGCTTATCGACAAAAGGTTGGCCCGAGAGGTCTTCCAGATATCCAGCTTTGCTGAATGGTGGAATCTCATTGACTGCATGTAGGGCGAACACATCCGGTGCATCATTGGAGGCGAGTCGTGTCTTCAGAATCTGAGGCGCATTGTCCGCTGGCGGCATCTCCAGTTGCACGTTCACCTCAATGTTTTTCTCTGCTTTCTCCTTGGCTTTGAACTGTTCTATATATTTATCGTAATGTTCTTTCAGCCGAGGTTGTGCAACGAATACTTTGAGTGATACCGTGCTGCCTGACGCCGATTCCTCCTGCCCATTTTCCGTTCCTGCATTGGAGCCGCAACCTGCGAGCAGAACACTGACCAGTACCGCACTTGCTACGCTTTTCCATACTTTCATCTCTTATGACCTCCCGGTGTGTAACTGGTTTGTCTTTCATAGGCTCATTATATATCAGTAAATGAAAGCGCTTCATTGGACAAAATTAGACTTGTGTATTGGATTATTTTAAACCTTAATCCTGCCGAAAATGCTCTATCAAACGACTCATTCCGTCCTACTGGCTGAATTGCCTGACATACGAGGCTGTCCCTTACGCATCTCCCCTGGGGAAACTCCGAAATGCTTCTTGAAAACACGATAGAAGTAGGACACATCTTCATAACCCGCCATCTCGGCAACATGCTTGAACGGAATCTGTTCATCCATCACCCATTCTTTCGCTCTCGTCATACGTAATTGGATAACATAGTCGGTTACGTTCACCTCATACTCTTTCTTGAATACCTTGCTGAGATATTCCTTGCTGACAAAAAAGATCTGGGCGAGCTGCTCCAGCGTAATCATCTCCATACAGTGCTGCTCAATGTATTGCTTCACCTCATTCAGGTTCAGCTTGTTCTTGAATTTACGCTGCGCAATCAGCTGCTCCAAAGCCTGGTAGTATGGAGTCGAAATCCATGCGATCGTGGATTCAATGGAAGCCAGTGCAGCCGCAGGAGGTAGCGCCGTTGCTTCGGGCCGCTCGTACAAGCCATTGGAGACGCACAACTCATCCAGCAAAGCCTGTAATTCATGAGCCACCCTTCCAAGCTGCCGAGGTCTGTTAATCTCGCATCGTTCCAGCTTCTGCTGTAATTGCTGGAACCACTCACGCAGACTCTGACCGTTCAGGTCATTAAACCGCAGGCGAGCCTGCTGCTGAAACAGGGAGAACTCACCTGCGAACGAAGATGGGTACGATTCCCATGATTCAGGTGCTGATTCAACCTTTTCCAATTCCTTTGCACATTTAGCAAGTACACCATTCAGTTCATCCGGATTCACCGGTTTGAGCAGATAATCTGCAGCCCGATGCCGGATCGCATGTTTTGCATAATTGAAGTCATCATATCCGCTCACCACGATCACCTTGATCTGTGGGTATTGTCCGCTAAGCGTCTGCAACAGCTCCACACCGTCTGTGCCGGGCATGCGCATGTCCGTAATGATAATGTGAGGCTGATGCTGCTTGACCAGTTGAATGGCCTGCTCGCCATCCTCTGCCTCACCTGCAACGGTCATGCCAAGTTCATTCCAATCTCCCAGGTTACGCAAAATATCCCGGTTCCACGGTTCATCATCCACCAACAGCACTCGGTACAGTTCCTTGTTCACAAGGCTTCGCCTCCTGTATTGCAGGGGATTCGTACCGTAACGCTTGTCCCCTGTCCGTATTCACTTTCCATGCTCATCCCATATTCAGGTCCAAAATGCATTACCATTCGTGAGGCCGCATTGACCAGTCCAATACTTGTACCTGAACTCCACACCCGATCTGCCTGCCGGGTAAGCCGCTCCAGTCTGGACCGCATCTCCGTTAGTCTCTCAGCATCCATACCCACGCCGTTATCACAAATTCGAATGGTTACATCTGTAGGTTCACAGACGACCTTAATACCCAGCTTCCACTCGCCCTGTTTCTTCTCCAGACCATGCAAAAATGCATTCTCCACAATGGGTTGCAAAGACAACTTGGGGATATAACACGCCCGAAGTTCTCCGGTGATTTCCAGTGTATATTCAAGCCTGCCGGCAAAACGTTGCTTCTGAATCAGCATATAATGCTCCAACTGATCGAGTTCAGACTGCAGGGGCACCAGTCCATCCGGCGCTCGCACAATATAACGAAACATCTCGCTTAAGGCTCGAATGACCTTGTAACTGTCTGCCGGTTTTTGCGAGTAGACCATGCCGCCAATCATCTGCAGTGTATTTTGCAGGAAATGCGGATGGATCTGGGATTGCAGTGCTTTGAGCTCGGCCGTCTGCTTCTCCAGATTCATCAGGTAGTTGTCGCGAATATGTTCCCGAATACGACTAGCCATGCCGTGCAGATTTTTCTCCAGCAGACCAATCTCATCTACCCGACCGCTTCGTACCACTTCCCTGTCCTTGATCAGCTGGATACCCTTCATGGAATTTGCCAGTCTGACAATGGGCTTTGATGTACGCCAGGCCACGAACCCAGCTATTCCCACAGAAATGACGGTTGCCAGGCCACCCACAACCAGTCCATATTTCATCGTTTCCAAGGCACTTTCATTAATGACGTGGGCAGGTACAATCTTGATCACACGCAGTCCTGACGGCTCAATGGAATGAAAAAATACGTATTCCTTGGCTGTACGAATGAAACCCGAACTTTCTTTTGTGCTTGCCAATTTCTCCAGTGCTTCCGCTGAAGGCTGAATATCTTGGTTTGGCTGATAGACCGGACTCCCCGTGCTGTCAGCAATGTATACCGCATAGTCACCCCGGCTATCCAGCAGCTCCAAGGTCTGGTTGAACTCAGCCCACTTGACCTCCAGACTGATGGCCCCGATCTGTGCCTGATCCTCGAAGCGGTTCATGCTGCGGGTCATGTGAAACTTTTGCGGATCGTCCGGATCATTGATAATCGTAAAATCTTTATGTTGTGCAAAAAGCTCATGATATCCTTCCGGTATTTCCGATACCGCTTTGATGCGAGAATCCATCGAGTTGAAGGTGAACAAGGTGTCCAATTCCTTCAGGTACAGTTCAACGCCAAATACATAATTGCCGGCAGAATAGTATACACTGTTCAGCATATTGAACATGGCCTTCTGTTCATCGAATCGGCTGGCCGCCGGCGCTTCCTCGTTCAACGCCAGATATTGATGCAATTCGTCACTGATCTGAATCGAATAGATAATGTTGTTCATGCGCGCGAACTGTTCACCCAGATAGATGGAGGCCCAGTTCATATTGGCTCGGTTGGTCTCCATAATCTCCTCTTCCATGGAAGAGCGGGTATTCTCAGCAGCCATAGCGGTCATGGCAATGACGGGCAGAACGGCCAGCAGCGTCATGGTAAGAATCAATTTATTGCGAATGCTGCGTTTGAAAGGATCTATCAGCTTCCGATAACATTCGGTAAACACAGCGCATCCACTCCTAAGCTAAAATAGACAAACGCCCCAGCATGGAAGCTGAGGGCGCTTTGGTCTTTATATTCGTTTGGAAATGTTACAACTAATGCTATTTACATGGATACTTCGATGACAGAACAACCTTCGATCGCTGTTATCCCCAGATTTTTTCTGATTCCCTTTTTGAAAAGGGAAAATCCGGGGATAAAGGCGCACGCTTCGCTTCGTTAGGTTATTTCTGTCATCTCCGTTTTTGTGTAAATTTATAGTTCAACATCCATTGCCTACTCTATTATTTTCTATTATTGTTCGACAATCCGTATGCCCCATGGCTCCAGTTCGATCTTCTCTCCAGCAGCAATCGGGGTTCCTGCCAGAAGTTCCGTCCCTTTTCCATAAGCATTTACGAAGGATGTTGCCTCACCTGCATAATTGAAATAATAGCGAATCGTGTTCCCTTGATCGTTCACACCTGTCTTCACAATGATCGGAAAAGCCAGCTCCTGATCCGCTCCCCATACGCCCGCTTCCTTCATGACACGTTCCAACACCTTACGGATCACCGCAGAACTGGTATAACATCCGACATAGGTTGCTTTCCCTTTTCCATAGGCATTCTGGGTAATTGCCGCATATTCACCCCAATGTGGATGATCATACCAAGCGAGTACTTCAGCCGTTGTCGGCGTAATCAGTTCCATCCAGGTGTGAACCTGGTTCTGCTCCTCACCAACCTTGAATGGATCATCGCGCAGTGACACATGTTTCGGCTCTACAAAAAGGTTATAGCTGATCCCGCATGCCTCACTAATTAGCCCGGGCTGGCGGGTAGAGCGTACCTTGATATGCTCATTTGCAAATCCACTTTTGAACGAGTAGACGATATGTCCGCCATCCTGTACGAATTGATTTAATTTTTCCAACAGTGCATCCGAAGCAGCATACAGAGCAGGTACAACGAGTACGTCATACTCCGCATAACTCTCAACCGATGGGTCGATGAGGTCACAGCCAATGTTCATTTTATACAATTCATCGTACATCCAGCGCACCACGTCATTGTAGTTCTTGTCACTGGTGAAGTTAAAACCAAACCACTTGATGGATGTCAGTGCCTCATTGCTGAACAGCACAGCCACTCGATTCTTTTTCTTCAGATTCACGAGCTGCGGACTAAGCCGGGCGAAATCCCTGCCAATGGTCTTCGCTTCGTTATACACCGGATTCGGTTCAAAGTCATGACTGAGCAATCCTTTCCAGTACGTCTCAAACGAATTGTGCAACGAGTGCCAGTGCCAGTAAGCGACCATGTTCGCTCCTGATGCCAGATGACTGAATGCCTGCAAACGCAGCTGTCCCGGATAGGGAACCCAATGCCAGAACGCCTGCGCTTCGGTCTCCAGTACCAGATAATTCGATTGTTTGGTCGAACGCGCCACATCCCCGCCGAATGAAATCTCAATGCCGGTCAGATCATCCTGGGAAGGATGGTAGATGTCCACACTGGTGATGTCAAAAGGTTTCGATGCGGCAAAATGGTCCACATCCCCTTGAATGCCGTAGGAATATCCACGCCAATCGAAGTCAAAATTCTGGGTAACAAACTGTCCTTCCTGTTTGTATTCATTCACGATCCCCACTTGCCAAGCCAAAAAATTGGTTACCAGCAGACGCTGGAACTTGGCAAACTCAGCGCCCAGACTGCCGTTAATCGTTCCTACAACAGACGGGAAGTCTTCCCAGCTATTGATTCGATTGCTCCAGTAGTCGAGGCCAAATTCCTTGTTGAGTTCATCCAGAGAACTGAACTTGTTCCGCATGTATTTGACGAATTGCAGTTGTACATTATCTCCGGCCGTATTGTAATGCTTCGTCTCGTTATCTGTCTGATAACCGATGACCGCTGGATGTGTGCTTACCCGAGAGATCAGCTTGCGGATGATCCGCTCGGCATAGAATAGATAGGTTGGATGTGTAATGTCCATGATCTGTCTTGCGCCATATTTGCCAGGTCCCTGTGAGGTTGTAGCCAGAACGTCCGGATGTTCCTTGACCATCCACGTTGGAACAGCATACGTTGGTGTGCCAACGATAACCTGAATCCCTGCCTCATGCATGGCATCCAACACGCGGTCTACGGAAGAGAAGTCAAATACACCATTCTGCGGTTCATGGGTACTCCAGGTTGATTCTGCAATGCGGACCACGTTAATCCCTGCATCCTTCATCATCTGAATGTCTTTGTCCAATCTTTCGTAAGGCATATATTCATCATAGTAAGCTACGCCATATAATAATTTGTCCATGATTTAATCTCCTTTTTAGGTGGAAAATATAATGATCTTGACGTGTGCAAGAGTTGACATATTCCAATCCATAATGGTAGCGTTTACATTAATGTCGGTTGAAGAACTTGGATTGTTCAGCAACCACTTCAAACGCTGATGTATTCAATGGATTATCCATGCTTGCGTTAAACTGATTATAATGAAGTATACTACGGGTGCCGATTGTATAAGGCAAGTTGTTTTTACCCTTTTCCGAGGTGAATATGATGGATATCCGATCACAGCTCCGAGAAATGCCTCACCATACGCTGGCCCACTGGCTGCCTATTATCGACAGTAACATCAAATTCTATGGTGCGCACAGCCAACAAGTACCCTATGGATGGGCGATGCCGGAGGAATCACATCCGGGCTTTGAGATTATGTTGATCATCGAAGGTACGCAGGAGAGTGTGATTCATGGTTATACCTATACCGTGGAGGAAGGTTCCATTCTTCTCATTCCTCCCGGGTTCAAACATACAAATCAATGTGTATCCACGGAAGGCATGACTTATTTTAGCGCTCACTTTAATGTGGATGATCCGGTCTTCACCCTGAAGCTGATGTCACAGCACAGCCGAATCTACGCAGCAGGTACGGCTGATAATAAGAAGATGCGCGTTGTGCTGGAGAGTTGGATGGGGATGATTAACGTATCTGAAGCCTACACGTCCACTGATAAAATGATCATGCAGGCCCGCATGTTTGAACTGTTCGCCCTGTTGTCCCAAGCCGCTGACAATGAACCGGAGTCCACCACTTCCGTTGCTGCTTCACATGCACCAGCTCCAACAGCCATGCATTATGCGGGAGCTATAGCGGAGGCGATCAAGCAGGCATTCCATGCCCAGCTTCGAACCAAGGAAAGCAGTGTATCCACGGTCAAAGTAGAGCAGATTATATCTTCGTTTGGCATCAGCCCCGGATATGGTCTACAGGTCTTTCGCAAGGTGTACGGGCGATCGCCCAGGGCTTACCTGTCCAGCTTGAAGTTGCAGGAGGCCAAAGTACTGATCGAACAGCCAGAGCTGTCGCTCGGTGAAATTGCGTGGAAGCTCGGTTACACCCATCTGTCCCATTTCAGCAGACAATTCAAACGTTGGACAGGCCAAAGCCCACTTCAATATCGCAATCATCATGCAGATACATCAGGCGCTCCTGTATCCTACAGATCGGAATCGAGTCCAGAATCTTGATTACGGATACGCTCGTACTCTTCCGGCGTGTTCATATTACTCATTTGCATCGCTACTTGATGAACGCCCGCTCTTTCAAGCTCTTCCGCTTCGACATAACAGCAACCGATCTCTTCAAGCCATCGCATGACTCGAAGATGATCCTGTATCAGACGCTGCTCCAGATCAGGGAGCACTCGTATGTGGTAAGCCCCTGCAAGAGGGTGGACATGTCCATCCACGCGTGGAACGATAGCAGAATAAGAGTCATGCGACTCGGCCAGCTTTTTTATCCCATCAAAAAAGGACGTTTGCAGGAGCGGCATATCGCAGGCGCATACCAGATTCCAGTCTGTATCGGAAGCTTCCAGCGCTGCGTGAAGACCGGCGAGTGGCCCCTTCCCCGGATAGTGATCCTGAACGCAGTCGTAGCC
Organism: Paenibacillus sp. FSL R5-192; assembly: GCF_000517845.1. NCBI lineage: Bacteria > Bacillati > Bacillota > Bacilli > Caryophanales > Paenibacillaceae > Paenibacillus > Paenibacillus sp. FSL R5-192. The sequence continues at coordinate 223,982 of NZ_ASPR01000002.1, forward strand.
CATTGCACCGTAAGTTGTCACATTGGGTCCGGCAGCCACGATGATACGGGATACGGCGGGTCTCATGGCCTTTGTGACATGTTGCAGTACAACGGAACCGTTCAGTTCCAACATGGCTTTGTTGGTCCCCATGCGGCTGGATAATCCTCCTGCCAATATGATGCCTGTCCATTCACGCGTGTTCATGTTGTTATCCTCCCTCCTGGTAACGATATGTGTTTGACTACATCAATTTCAAAACGTTCGCTATGCATTGAATCCCCTTTCAACAAATGATACATTGAACAATATGCATTTGAAAGGAATGGCTTAATTGGACAGACCTGCACCTTCAAGAGGCAATCCCTCATTGGTTTCTCTGAAACTATATAACTTTTTCATATATGGAGCCATCTCCATCTTCGCCGGATTCCTGCAGTTGTATCTGCAAGAGATTGGTATGACCAAACTGGAGATTGGCAGTCTCATGGCGATTGGACCCTTTGTATCCTTGTTTGCCAACCCGTTCTGGGGTTTCTGGAGCGATAAATCTCGCAACATTCGCATCATTCTGATGATTATGATGGGAGGCACATTTGTGCTCGCCCAGGGTGTATTCTATGCGCCCACTTATACATGGATCTATGTAGCCATGATTTTCTTTTATTTTTTTCAAAGTCCATTATTTGCTCAAACGAACAGTCTGATTCTTGGATATATCGATGGTACAACCCAGAAATTCGGATCATTCCGGCTCTGGGGTTCACTCGGTTGGGCGCTGACTGCCGTCGCAGCCGGACCGCTCATTGACCGTTTTGGCATCGGCAGTGTATCCATTATATTTGCGTGCATGATTGCCACCGCCTTTGTATTATCCGTATTTCTACCCAGACAGCCGATCGCTTCGGATACACCGGTGGTTACTTTTCGGCGGTTTGGCAAAGTCATGTTCAATCCGTATTTTATGGCATTTATCGGCCTGGGTGTACTCGTATCGGTGCCTAATGCCATGAACAGTACTTTTATGTCACTATACATAGTAGAGATGGGTGGCGATAAACAGATGGTCGGCTGGGCCATCTTCACCTCATCCATTCTCGAAGTCGGCGTATTCCTGCTGCTCGATCGCTTACTCAAACGCAAAATGAGCATGCTCCTGGCATCTCTCATTCTGATCAGTGTGCTGTTTGCACTTCGCTGGCAGCTCATGGCACTGGCTAACAACCCACTGGAGATTGTATTCATTCAATTGATGCACTCCATTACGTTTGGTGGGTACTTCTATGTGGGTACGCAACTGACCATGCTGTTCATTCCAAGACCTTATCGTTCTTCCGGTCAAGCGGTCTATACGATGGCCTGGGGAGGTCTCTCCGGCGTGATTGCCGGTCTGTTCGGCGGCTGGTTGTTCCAGAGCTTCGGTGCAGAAATCATGTATAGCATTGGCGTATTCTTCTCGCTCATCGGCGCTGTTGGATTTAGCATCATGTGGTTATCGAATCGACGTAACGGCTATCAGCCGGTTGTGTTGACGGAGATGGGCAATATGGATGAGGACAGATAATCTTTTGTTAGAAAAAGTTGAAAAAGATTTCCACTGGAGCACTACGAGGACAGAAGAATCTTTCGATCGCTGTTATCCCCGGATTTTTTTGATTCCCTTTTCAAAGGGTAAAATCCGGGGATAAAGCGGAGCTGTAGTTCGTTCTATCATAATATGAATATGATGCTAGTTTCTCTATAGATTTTAACTAATCATTAAACTGAACAAACACATGCATATACTTATCTAATCCTGGAAAACCGGTTGTACCTTTGATATCCAAGAAATTCAGTTTCTCTTTCCAGTCTACTCTTTCTTGATCGGAGTCATCAGTCGAGAGTTCAAAAATATATGCTAAGACAAATGCATCCATACTCGAGACCCCGTTTTTCAATTGTACCCACTCTTGAGGGAGCACAACTTGATTGTTACCCGCTGTGATTTCTTTGCCAGAGAAATTAAGAATCAGTTCTTGTCCTTCATTTTTAATCGTGGTGATTTTTTTCTTTCCATCCCATTTAAACGTTGCTCCAGATCGTTTAAAAACATCTTTCACTGGGATATAAATGGATTTATAAGTTGTTTTTGTTGCCTTTCCATCCTTTATGACACTTAGTTCAACTTTTTTTAGTGATGAATTGTACACATTCGCCGCACGTTCCTTAAAAGGTAGATCCATTAGGGATTGGTCCAAAGCAGCAGAGGCAACAGAGCCTACACAGACAGCTAAAGTTAACATCAACAATAAAGAAACAAATCGCTTCATCTTGATTCCTCCTTGAAATTATTGTTCACATTAACTTAAACGTCGAAAGTTGGAAAAATGTTCATTTAAGTATCCCGTTGTATTAATAATTATTTTTTGTGTATCCACGCATAACCAGGACTTGTACCAGTACAATCTTCTTTAGCAATTTCAGGTGCACAAGAAAAAGGCGTCTCCATTGGCTTATTGCCCTGGAGACGCCTTTTACGTTCATAGATTTAAGTTTACTGCTAACCTATCGTCCTACCTATGCGCTTCACATTACGCCTTCGGCAGTTGGAATGAGCTTTTCAGGGATACGACCCGGTTAAATACCGGACGTCCTGGCTCGGAATGTTTTGGATCTACACTAAAGTAACCGTGACGGAAGAATTGGAATTTATCCTGAGCGTTTGCTTCCTTCATCTCTTGTTCCACATACCCATTAACAATCTCAAGTGAGTTCGGGTTCAGTTGATCCAGGAACGTTTTCTCCGGTTGCTCTTCCACAACCTCAGCTTCAGCCCCAGCTACTGTCACTTCGACCTCTGCTTCTGGTGCTTCATCCAGGATCAACGGCTCATACAGACGGAATTCAGCAGGTACCGCTTGAGTCGCTTCTACCCAGTGGATTGTTCCTTTGACTTTACGGCCAGTGAAGCCACTGCCGCTCTTTGTCTCCACATCATAGGTACAATGAATCTCAGTCACATTGCCTTCTGCATCTTTGATCACATCGTTACATTTGATGAAGTATGCATGTTTCAGACGAACTTCGTTGCCAGGGAACAAACGGAAATATTTGTTCGGCGGATTTTCCATGAAATCGTCTTGTTCGATATAAATCTCACGGGAGAACGGAATTTGGCGATTACCCATCTCTGGGTTCTCCACATTGTTCTCTGCTTCAAGCCATTCCACTTGCCCTTCAGGGTAGTTGGTAATGACCACTTTGAGCGGATGCAGGACAGCCATCGTACGCGGAGCTTTCAGTTTCAAGTCTTCACGTACAAAGTGCTCCAGCGTTTGCAGGTCGATAACTCCATAGTTTTTGGAGATGCCTGTCTCATATACAAAATCACGAATAGCTTCCGGTGTATAACCCCGGCGGCGCAGACCCGAAATTGTTGGCATACGTGGATCATCCCATCCATCCACATGTCCTTCATCTACGAGCAGTTTCAGCTTCCGCTTGCTTGTTACCATCTGGGACAGATTCAGCCGACCAAATTCATATTGACGTGGTTGGTTCTCCATCTCACACTCGGCAATAACCCAATCGTAGAATGGACGTTGATCCTCGAACTCCAAGGAGCAGAGGGAATGCGTTACACCTTCAATTGCATCTTCGAGCGGGTGAGCAAAGGCGTACATCGGATAGATACACCATTTGTCGCCCGTGTTATGATGGTGTGCATGTGAGATCCGGTAAATAACAGGATCGCGCAGATTGATATTAGGTGCAGACATATCGATCTTGGCACGCAGCACTTTCTCCCCGTTCTTGAATTCACCTGCACGCATACGTGTGAACAGGTCGAGATTCTCTTCCACCGAACGATCACGGTACGGGCTGTTCTTACCAGGCTCCGTCAGCGTTCCGCGCATTTCACGGATTTCGTCGGCGCTTTGGTCGTCGATGTAGGCTTTTCCTTTTTTAATCAACAAGACAGCACGGTTGTACATCTCATCAAAATAATCGGAGGCAAAACGTTTCTCGTTCCACTCGTATCCGAGCCATTTCACGTCTTCCTGAATCGATTGAACGTACTCTACATCTTCCTTGACCGGGTTTGTGTCATCAAAGCGCAGATTCGTTTTGCCGCCAAATTCGCCGCCCAGCGTAAAGTTAATCCAGATCGCCTTGGCATGGCCGATATGCAGATAACCGTTCGGTTCCGGAGGAAAACGGGTAATAACTTCCTGGACTTTCCCAGACCGGAGATCTTCGGTAATAATATTTTTGATAAAGTTAGGTGGGGTTGTACGATTGTCCACAGGTATCAAACCTTTCATGAATGGATTGGAGCCTTAGGGAATTGCAGCAATTCCGGCTATAATTCCTTAATAACGAAGTCATTTCCTGAAAAAATCTATTTTCTTGGAAAGTTTCGTACGCGTTTCATTTAAATATACCTTTAACGGGGGAGGAGTTCAATAAAGAACGGCACCAAAGTCAGGATTAGCCGTGCATAAATAGGCCCTAAACCATTTTGACGGGTTCGCTCGAATCATGTAGCATGATAGTAAAAACAAATTAAAGGGAGGGTTTCCCATTCCATCGAACTCGCTTAAACTGACCAAAGAACAGCAGGATGAAGCCATTCGCACCATCCAGTCGTATTTCGAAGAGGAACGTGGCGAAGAACTCGGCGATCTGGCCGCTTGGGGTGTCCTCGACCTGTTCATGACACAGCTCGCTCCCTACATATATAATCAGGCACTCCGTGACGCACGCACAACGGTCAATCAACGCATGGCCTCAATGGAAGAAGACCTGTTTGCACTGGAGCAAAAGTTACCCAAGACTTCCCGCTAATCCACTACAAATACGTGTTCAAAAAATCTGGTTTCATATTCGATGCTGATAATGCCGTTAGGCATGATTCGTAATCAAAAGTGGACTTTTTTGAACAACACTATACAAAGAAAGAAGGTTGCATTCATGTTTACCTATTCATTGGATGAATATACCGAACTCCGGCCACTGGCCATGGAACATACCAAACCGCTGTTTGAACTGACGGATCGCTCGCGGGATCAATTGAGACATTGGTTGCCATGGGTGGATCATGTGACAGAAGTGGAACACACCTCGAACTTTATTACCAACGCGTTAAAACAAGGTGCCGAGAATGGCGGATTCACCGCCGGAGTATGGTCAAAAGGGGATCTAGCCGGCGTCATTGGATTCCACGAGATTAACTGGACCAACCGCTCGGTAAGCATCGGATATTGGCTTGGCAAAGGTTTTGAGGGTCAGGGCTTGATGACAAGCGCTTGTCGCGTTCTGGTTGATTATGCTCTGGTGACCCTGGATCTGAATCGCGTCGAGATTCGCTCGGCAACAAATAACAAACGGAGTCGTGCTATCCCTGAAAGACTTGGATTTGTTCTCGAGGGTGTCATTCGTCAGGCAGAGAAACTGCCTAAAGGTTACGTGAACCATGCGGTGTACGGCATGCTTCAGCATGAATGGGAACTCTTGCGCTAATTCGCTTACATAATAAATCGGAGTGATCTCTCCCAACATAATGGATCAACACGAATACCCTCGATCTCCACGTAATGTGGTGACAGAGGGTATTTTATTGTATCCATGACTTTTATAGTGCTCGGACCATGCCACCATCCACGATCAATGAGGTTCCGGTAATGTACGTATTGGCCCCGGATAACAGGAACACCACCGCTTTGGCAAACTCCTCTGGTTGACCATAACGGCCCAGTGGAATCTCTTTACGGAATTGGTCAGATACCTCTTCCTCACTGATTCCGTTCTGCTCAGCCCGTGCTGCATCAAGCTCACGTATACGGTCTGTTGCAATACGTCCCGGCGCCACCGTGTTGATCAAAATTCCGTATGGAGCAAGCTCTTGAGACAAGGTCTTCGCCAATCCAAACACGCCGGTACGGAACGTATTGGACAGCACCAGACCCGGAATCGGCTGTTTCACCGAAGTTGAAGCGATATTCACAATGTGTCCTCCGCTTTCTTTCATATAAGGAAGAGCACCGCGAATCAGCCTTACATAACTGAGCACATTTAATTCAAATGCACGTTCCCAATCTTCATCCGTCAGTGACTCAAATGAACCCGATGGCGGGCCACCCGAATTGTTCACCAGAATATCAATCTGTCCGAACATTTCTGCTGTCTTGTGAATCAGAGCCTCAATATCTTCCTTGCGTGTCACATCGGTTGCACAATATTCCACACGTCCGCCACCACCAAGCGCCAGAAGCTCCTGCTTCACTGCTGCGAGCTTTTCTTCGCTCCGGCTGGCAAGCATGACGTCAGCACCTTCTGCTGCCAATTGAGCGGCTACCGCTTTGCCCAGTCCTCGACTGGAAGCCAGCACCAGTGCTTTTTTACCTTGAAGTCCCATGTCCATCGTTGTTCCTCCTCCTCAGCTAGTTTCTATTTGGTCTGGATAAAATAACCCATAAGAATATCGTCCACATACTTGTCTTCGATATAAAACTCGGACACCAGCCTGCCTTCCGTCACAAATCCACACTGTGTATAAAACGTGATGGCTCCCGGATTGCTGGAAAGTACACGCAGCCTGAGCTTGCGAACGCCTTGTTGGGCCGCATGCTGCTTAATGGCATCCATCATAGCTGTGGCAATGCCACAACGCCGATCATGGGGATGAACTGCAATATGAATCTCGTAGACATGACGGTTGACCGGCATACCTGTGGCTGGCTGAAAGCCCACATAACCACATACCCGCTCTCCCTGCACCGCAATCAATTGACTGCCTGGCGGGCAATGTTGCAGATATTGTTGCCTGGAACGCCATTGCATCGGTGCAGGAGAGGTGTATTTGTCCCATACCAGGGCATCCAACTCCATTAGCTGGGCTGCATCTTTAATCTCGGATGGACGAATCGTAAATGTATGGCTGGTAAGCATATTGATTCAACCTTTCGTGCTATAGTCGACAACGCTGTACGTTATAACGTCGGGAGATTTAAGAAATTAAGAGAGTTAAGAAATTTAAGAAACTTAGAAATACGTTGTTCGTTTGCTTCACTGTTTACATATGTTCGTTCTATATATTGTAGCATAGCCTCAGCTTTGACTAAAATTCCACTCGGTATTGAACCTTTTCGCAAAATGAAATAAACACTTAACCTTGCCGTAACGTCATGGTTTATACTGATTCGATAAGGAGGGGGATGCATGATGAACATCAAAGAGGCAGCAAGCAGGCTTGGTATATCGGCGAGAGCCATTCGTTTTTATGAGGAAAAAGGATTAATTCTCCCCGCCAAACAGTCCAGTAACGGGTATCGCACATACACCGAGAATGATATCTGGCGGCTTCAGACCATTGCTGCGCTGCGTGAGATTGGCATGTCGCTACAGGATATTACACATGCGCTCGGAGAGATTGATCAAGGGAATCAGCAGCGGCTGGAAGAATATCTGGAGCTGCAACAGGCCGTCATGTATGCCCAGTGGATTGAGCTCAAACGTATGATGGATACAACCCAGCGCATGATTGACCTGAATCGTCAGGACGGCCCGTTGGATGTCAGCCATCTGCACGATCTCGCAGACAGTGCCCGTCGCCTGCGTGAAGCACGGCAGAACTGGCATGATCGGTGGAATTATGACATGCAGGCAGCCATCCATGATCAGCGAGTGCAGGCAGAAGGCAGAGTCAGTACTGAACACCCCAATTCAGAGGACAGGCATCATTCGGCCAACCCCTCGCCTATAAGCGATGAGAATGAAGTTTCACATCCAAACCATAATGCAGGTCATTCCACGCCGGGCGATTCCAATGATACGGTACAGTCTTCCTTTTATCTGTATCACAACTATGACGAAGCGCTCGAACAGACAGCTCATTGGATCTCTCCCGCCCTTGGTGAGAAAGGACTTGATATTGGTACAGGCACAGGTAATCTGGCTGGGAAACTGCTACAGCACGGCGCAGACATGACTGCAATCGACCAATCCCGGGAGATGCTACGCAGATGTCGTACCAAATATCCTGAGATGCATGTGAAACTTGGTAATTTTCTGGCGTTGCCTTTTACCGATCATTCCTTCGACTTTGTTGTATCCAGCTTTGCTTTCCATCATCTAAGTCCAGATCAGCAACTATTGGCTTTACAGGAGATGCAGCGGGTATTAACCTCGCGTGGACGTATCGGCCTAACCGATCTGATGTTTGTTGATGCGACTCACCGTGATTCCTATATTCGGCAGGCAGAAACCACAGGACACGAGGAACAGCTGCTCGCCTTACGCCAGCGTCACTTCCCTCTGCTGGATGAGCTATGCGGCTGGCTGGAGCAACAGGGCTACGTAACAAAACATGTGGGGCATAACGAGCTGTTACATACGTTGTTGGCGGTTCCACTGCGCTAGTGGATTATGAGCATATGCCAAAAAGGCCATCCCGCCTTGATTAAAGGAGGATGACCTTGGTATACATCATGCTATGAAATTACATATAAATATCAACAACCGTGCGCTCAGTTGCACTGCGTGCTTGTCTGAACTCATCCAGTGAGATGCTTACTCCGCCTTGACGGTAACGGTTCGCTGTACGCTCAGTACGAATGTCTTTGCCATTCACCGCTACACGGCTCACAGCACCTTCGTTCAAGTGATAGATAAACGTCACCGGCTCACCCGCATACTCGAATTCGAATTGCATGCCGTTCAGCTCAGCTGGCAATACCGGGTCAATGACCAGATCGCCGCCCTCTTGACGAATGCCAAGTGCATTAGAGATCAGCTGGTTCATGTAGATTCCAGGGCCGCTGGAGTAGATTCTCCATCCGCCTTTCACCTGTACAGTACCTTTACGAAGCTGGTCAAAATGCTCCTGTGCCTCGTAACGCGTATTAAACTTGCCGTCCGAACTACTAAAGTACGAGTTCGCTTGGCGAATCTCCGCGTTAGGTACAACCTCGCCGATACCAACCGGGTTGATCATCGCGAGACCATTCCACACCTGATCTGTCTTACCGAGCTTCGCCATCGCTTCCACATAACGGATATGAGCATGAACATATTGCAAACCAATCTCACGTCCGAAGTTGGATGCTTGCTCTGCACGTTTGAAGTGTGTGCTTACACCACCAGCATATTGAGCTGGACGATTCATCAGACGCACCCCATCCGGGCATAGGAACTGCTCACGGATCAAGGCATAATGTGATTCTGCTTGCTCCGCATTCAGCAATTCACCGATCATGCTGCGCGTCATTGGCAACAGACGATATTGAATGCCTGTCTCTGTGTCCGTTGGATGAAGCATCAGCTTCGCTTGGTCCGCTTCTTCCATGTATACAAAACCTGGAATCACATCTGTGCCCAGCATGTAACGGTTAAAGTCCTCACGGATGCCTTGAGCCAGCACGTCAAGCTCCTGTGCAAAGTCCGCATCTTTGAATTTCAGCGCTTGCGAGAGCACGTTCACGGACTGATACGTCAATGCCACAGTCCAACTGCTCACCATGTATTGCTTCAACTGTGCATTGGCTGGTTGGAGCGTATCATCCCAGTCACCATCGCCGTAGGAAGACAGGAACGTATCGTGCAGGAAGTGCGAACGGATATATTCAATCTCTTTTTTCGCGTGATCCAGTACAGTTGCCGTCTCTTCCGTGAACCCGAAGCTATGCTTGACGGTATAAGGTACTTTCTCATCCAGGATTGCATAGTCGCGAGTCGCTGTCAGGTAGTCCGCCAATACTTTCAACGGCCATACGATGATGTCGCCATGACTCTCTTCCTGTTGAATCGCAAAGTATTTATCAAACATGAACCATTGCGGCCAGTTGCCATCATCTTCATATTGGTGGGTATACACCATTTTGATGATATCGCGAACTTGCTCATATTTTTGCGTTGCCATAAAGTACTCCACCGGACCTTGGCACACATCTCGTGTACCCCAAGCCGCGCCACCGTACTGCTCCAAACCGTGAGGCACAGAATAGTGAACCAGCATATTGTGGGTGTACCACCAAGCCAGCGCATTTACTTTGAACAGATCCTCTGCACTCTGACCTTCTCCACGGCACAAACGGAACCCGTTCATCACACCTGCGAAGAACTCGCGGTATGCCTGCACTTCCTCTTCAAACGTCAGGCTTGAACCTGCTACCACTCCGCTGTCCGCTTGACCTTCCAATACCCCTTGTACCTTCAGCGTCCATTCAGCACTCGCTTCCAGACTAAGCGTAACCAGTGATGCGGAACCACTGCGGATACCACTTGCCAGCAACGTTTCGTCCCCTACATTCACAGCTGCGCCATCCACCGACATGCGGTATTGCAGATCCGGATATGTTCCAGCACTAATCGCTTGCGGATCAGCCTTGAAGATCAAAGTATCGCCATCCTGCGTCATATGCAGCGGATACTCGTATTCATTCACATTCATCGTAATCTGGTTTGTTACCAGGTAACGGTATGCTGTGCCACTTGTGGAGCGTACGTTCATGCTCACCTCGGTGGTGTGTGCCCCTGTATAGTTCGTTACGATGATCGTATCGGATGCCGTTTTGTAGATCCAACGTACATAGTTGAAGCCAATTTCGAACAGGGAAGGCATCGTCAGCAGACGATATTGTCCGTCCATTTCCACATAGATGCGTTGTCCCGCCGTTTTCGGCACGTTTAATGCATTGCGAGCATTACTGATCATTTTATTAAAATTGGTGTTACCAATAACGAGTTGTGAGTTGAAAATACCGTACATATACGATGTTGTCGTAATAACCTGTGCTCCAAGTTGCACGTTGCCTCCACTCATCAGAATGTGACCGTGCGGACGCTCTACGAGCAATTCTTTTGCTTTCAGAACGATATGTTCATAGCTGCCTGTGAAGAAGGATAACAGTTCCTCACCGCTGTGCTCTTCCTGATGACGATCAGGGAACAGATCATGAATCTCATCTTGCGTCAGATCAAGCGTAACCAGTGGTTCACCAAGGAAGGAGGACAGTTTTACCTGTTCCAACGTGTCACCATTTTCCACAGTTAGAGCCTGTACTTCATTCCATGCTGCTGTAACTTCATCTCCGAATTCCAGTGCAGAGATCCCTTCGGCATGATTAGGCTTCGCCAGTCCATAGAAGACCACCTGAGCTTCTCCGTTCAGATTCAGCAGTTCAGATTGCAATGCCGTATAGGCAAATTCATACTGATATGTCTCATTTGCCAGCGTTGGGCGATTCAAGCTCTCTGGTTGATTCGTTTCCTTGTATGACAGACCGAAGAATTGGAATCCATCTGTGGAGTAACCGACTGCTTTGGTCAGGGAACCTTGTTGTATATAAGGAAATACGCCGCCCTGAGGCTGGTTTTGACGGGAACAAACGACATAACCTTTCGCTTCATCCTCAAACACCGTGTGGTCAATGTATTGTGACAGATAAGCTTCATTACTGCGTACCGCACCTGGATCAGCAAGCCCTACATCCTGTCCGTACACCACGTCTACGTTATCTTGTTGTCCTGTGAGCTTCACATCCCAGAACCATACACCTTGAGGTGTAGCCGTAAATACGACCTGATAGCCAATGCCTTTTTCGCTACCTTCCAGCTGGACTGTGCCCTCCCAGATCAACTGGTTGCTGGATTGTGCCTTGCTTGTAATCACCTTGCTGTTCGAATGTACACCGAGCAAAGGGAACGAGCTGATATTCTCTCCCTCATGTACACGCAGGTACAGGTTGTTCAATGATCCATCAATCTGGTTGCTGAGCAACTGGTTCAACATCGTTGTACCGGATGTAGCCTGGTATAGGTCGCCACTGTTCAAAAAGGTAAAGGATAACTCTCCGGCAATTAACCGGATCGGTTCATTAATCATCGTTGTCATAAGGTTCACTCCTTGAATTAGTTAAAATCGAAACGTTTCGATAATTCTGAAAAAGAATAGGGGCCTCTTCAAACCGGCTTTTTACAGCCCGTCCGGACGATAACCCCATCATTAAACTTTCACTTCAGCATGCAGGCAGTTCTTTTTGTTCAGACTCGGTCTAAACCGAACGTACAGAGCTGCGCTCGATCATATTAATCGTTAACGTATATGAAGGGTCAACCGCTTCGCCATTGAGCATCTGGAATAACAGATGTCCGGCGAGCGACCCGGCTTCATGCTTCGGCTGGCGTATCGTTGTCAGCGGTGGATGCACATATTCGGACAACTGAATATCATCAAAACCGATCACGGAAATATCATTCGGCACCGATACACCACGCTCTTCCAATGCTTTCAGGCCACCAATCGCCATCTCATCGTTACCGTAAAATACCGCTGAGGGAAGATCGCCCTGCATGATCATCATTTTGGTTGCACTGTATCCGCCCTCACGTACAAAATTACCGTTCAGACGCCATTTGGACTTTTCTTCAAGTCCCGCTTCCCGCATCGCTCGCAGATACCCTTGGTAACGGAGCGCGTTGTCATACGAGTTGGATGGGCCACTGATATAAGCAATCTTCTGATGTCCTGCCTGAATCAGATGACGGGTAGCAAGGTAACCGCCCTGTTCTCCATCCACCAGCACGTTGACCAGATGGTCACTCGACAGCTGACGATCCATCACAATGATCGGAAAACGATGACCGGCAGATTCCACCAGAATATCATCATGGATGTTATGCGCCAGGATGATGGCTCCATCTACTCTTTTTTCACGCAAAAATCGCACTGCCGTTGAGTCCCGTCCACCCATGGAGCTACACGCAATCAGGTCATACCCGTTCGCGAGGGCTACATCCTGTACACTACGGATCAACTCCGAGTAATACGGGCCCGACAGATCGGTCAGGATCAAAGCGATCGTGTTTGTCCGGCTCCGTTTCAGGTCCATGGCAAAGCCGTTCTTGCGGTAATTCAGTTCTCGTGCTGCCTCAAGCACTTTAGCCTTGGTCTTCGCACTAACCTTGCTATCCCCGCTCAGCGCATAGGAAGCAGTCGAGAGTGCTACACCTGCCAGCTTTGCCACATCCTTAATCGTTGCCATTCCACGTTCGCTCCTTCTAAACTAAAACAAATTCAAGGTTACCCCACATTTTATACGGTACATGGTTAGAACAACCACTAAATCCTTCATTATCGTTTATTAATCTTTATACATATCATAGCGATGGATGTCAATCGAAACGTTTCGAGGTGTTCTCAAAAAAAATCCTCGTTCCCATCCTTATGGGGCCACGGTTGAATGCATCCCGTTCCAATCCATACCATTAGTGATGGTCATGACACTTCTTTCAATCTGGCGCTCTATAAACAGTTCGTGCCTAATACAATGAAACTGGCAGTAAACGCCAGATTGAAACGTTTCGACATTTTCATTATAGTCGGTGTTGATAGCGATTTCAACCACTTTATCTATTTTTCAAATAAAAAGTTGATTTGTTCAATCTGTCCATCCACGTCACTCCGTTTATAGTATATACTGCATAATAGTCGAGATCCGAGAATTACGCCAGTACACCAGGGGCATGAGACGAATACTGTCCCTGCTGACTTATGTAAGGAGACAGTTATCAAATGAATATTTCCAAGCCTATTTACCATAAAAAATCGCTGTCCCGCTCCGTTTCCTTGCAGAAGATTCAGTCCATCCCCGCTGCCCTGTTCAAGCTGCGCCATCTGGTGCAACTTCATGACCGTGAGGCGTTCTCCCGTACAGATGAGATGTGGAGCACACTTCATGTGCTATACGTCATTACTGCTGGCCAGGCCAGGCTGATCAGTGCAGAGGGTAAACTGACATTAAATGCAGGCTCTGCAGTCGTTCGACAAGCTGGAACCCTACTTCAGCACGAGAACAAACGCGGCTCCCTGTCGCCAGTACAGGGCATTGCTATTGCTTTTGATTCCACTGAAAATGAACAGCTGTTCTGGCCGTTCGGTATACCAGTTCCCATTGCGAGTCGTACTCTCACCGACAGGGCAGTAGAGCTGGTTCAAGCCAGTACGGCAGGCCGTGATTCCAGCCCCTTCAGGCCACATATGCTTTTCTATGAGTTACTGGATATTTTATGGGATCATGTGGCTCATTCTGCTCATGAAGATCACTCCTGGCTTGATGCCGTGCTTAGACATATCCATCAGATGTATACCCATCCGCTGACCCGCGAACAATTGGCTAGGGATGCAAATGTGAGTCCTGAGCATTTTTCACGGGAGTTCAAGAAACATACAGGTCTTACGTTTGTTGAATATGTGACCCGTCTCAGGATCCGGATGGCTCAGGAGCATCTGTTGTTCGCGAACCCTACGCTACAGGAGATTGCACAACTGACAGGCTACAGGGACACCTTTTATCTGAGCCGCAAATTCAAACAGATGGTTGGATCAGCACCAACACACTACCGGAAAATGCCCAAAAAGATTGTATCTTTGACTTACAATTATACGGCCTCACTTCTGGCACTGGGCCACACTCCCCACATGGGCGCCGTAGCAAGCTGGATGGAAGAAAAAATGTGTGCGCATGATCATGATGGTCATGAGCAATTTGAGCAGCATTCCGAATATGAGCTTGTTAAACATACGGATCTGATTGCACACGCTCAGCCCGATGTCATTATCGGGTATGCACCACATCCCGCTTCTGATGAACTACGTCTGATCGCACCAACCATTTTGATGCCCTTTGAGGAAATTGATTGGCAGGAGCAGCTTCTTCTTTTGGGCCGAATTACCGGGCTTGAGTCCAATGCACAGGCGTTGTTAGATCAATATCATCAACTTGAGCAAGAAGCCAATCATACGTTAGACCAACAGATGGAAGGAACACGAGGGTCCGCCGTTTGCATGTTTATGATTGGAGAAGACGGGGCTTATATCTACGGTCATGGCTGGGGCAGAGCCTCTCATGTGCTGTATCAATCGCTGGGCTTCACTCCACCCTCACGTATGGAGCAGGATGGACAGTTACTTACGGGGTACGTTCATGTTCCGTTGTCCGAGATTCACTTGTATGCCGCAGATCACATGTTTGTCGCCTTCCCTGAGGAACCTGCCAAACGAGAAATGCTGGATAACCTGCCGAATCAGGAATCCTGGGGCACCCTATCCGCCGTTCGTGAAGGACGTGTATACGAGATTGATGCCGACATGTTCTATGGATTTGATCCCTTGTCCGTTATGGAGCAGTTGCAGCATATCATGCGTCACCTCACATCATAATTGTCCATGCAGTAGTGATCATAGTTGTCCATGTACAAATATCACATCTTCCTCTATGTTATTAATGAGAATAATAATCATTATTGATTATACACAGGGGGAACAAAAATATGTTTGCTGCAAAAAAACGCTTTTCCGGCTTTCTTCTTATGCTCGCCATCATTATGATTCTGGCTGCATGTAGTAGCGGAACAGGCTCGACTGCCACTGAACAGACTTCGGCAGCGGGAACCGAAACAACAACAGCCTCTTCCGAGACGAACACAGACACGTCGTCCGGTTCAGACAATTCAAATGCTACACGGATCTACAAGTCATTAAGCGGAGATGTTGAAATTCCGGCTGAACCGAAACGAATCGTTACCGATATGTACGTAAGTGATCTGCTCGCACTGGGTGTGAAACCCGTTGGTGCTGTTCAATATTATTTGGAAAACCCGTTCTATGCAGATCAGGTAGCGGGCATAGAGAGTATTGGTGATCGGGCGGCGGTATCCATGGAGAAGGTTGTTGCCTTGAACCCGGATCTGATCATTACCTACTCTGATCAGGCCAGCGAAATTGAGAGTTATCAAAAAATCGCACCGACCGTGGTCATTCCGTATGGTACTTTCACCAATGTACACGACGAAATCCGGGGATTCGGAGAGCTGATGAACAAATCCGAAGCAGCCGAAGCTTGGCTGAAAACGTACGATGAACGGATTGAAGCCGCTCGCGCTAAGGTGAAAACAGTCATTAAACCGGAGGAAACCTTCTCCATCCTTGAAGTATCCGACAAAAGTTATTATGGATATGGAGACAATTTTGGTCGAGGAGGACAAGCGGTCTACAGTGCTTTGCAACTTGCCCCACTCGAAATCACCAAAAAAGAACTGATGGGTGATACCCAATGGAAAGAAATTTCGCGTGAAGTTGTTGGTGATTATGCAGGGGATCATATCTTCTTAACCGTTGGAGAGAACACTAAAAATTACCAAGGTGACTCCATCTGGCAATCCCTGCCGGCTGTGAAAAACAATCAGGTGTATGAGTTGCTGGAAGACCGTTACTGGTACTTCGACCCGATTGCGATTCAAGGTCAGGCTGAAGAATTTGCCGATATGATCGTAGAACGTGCCGAGCAAAACCGTAAATAACATAAGCATGAATACAGGTGTCCGGACAGGCTAATTATCCTGCTCGGACATTTATGTCATATTGAGGAGGACTTACATATGCTTCGCCGTTTTATGTCTTATTATCGTCCTTACAAAAGACTCTTTATCTTGGACTTCTCCTGTGCCATCGCTGCCGCTCTGCTGGAGCTGGCCTTTCCACTCGCCGTTAACCGGGTGGTCGATCAACTGCTTCCGGCTGGCAATTGGTCCATGATCTTAGCGGCGTGTGTTGGGTTGCTCGGCATCTACCTGCTCAGTTCCTTTTTCCATTATGCAGTGACCTATTGGGGCCACAAGCTTGGTATTAACATCGAATCCGATATGCGGCGTGAACTGTTCCAGCGTGTACAGAAACAGTCCTTCCGCTTCTTCGATAACAATAAGACCGGGCATCTGGTCTCCCGCATGACCAACGATCTGATGGATATTGGTGAGATCGCGCATCACGGACCCGAGGATCTATTCATTGCCCTCATGACACTCGCCGGAGCTTTCGGGATTATGCTGGGGATCAACTGGCAGCTCGCTGTGATGACGTTTATCATTGTGCCGCTGATGATCTACCTGTCGCTGTATTTCAGTCGCAAAATGTCCAAGGCGTTCAAGCGCATGTTTGCGGATATCGCCGATTATAACGCACGGGTTGAGAACAATGTGAGCGGCATCCGTGTGGTACAAGCTTTTGCCAATGAAAAACATGAAGTAGGACGTTTCGTTGAGAACAACGAACGTTTCCGGCTTACAAAACTAATCACCTACCGTATTATGGCCTGGAACTCTTCACTCAGTTTTATCCTGATGAAATTTGTATCGCTGTTTGTACTGGTATGTGGAACCTGGTTTGTCATTCAAGGCAGTATGACCTACGGGGAATTCATCGCTTTTGTGATGCTCTCCAATGTATTCCTCGGACCGATCGAGAAGATTAACTCCGTCATCGAGACGTATCCCAAAGGCATCGCCGGATTCAGACGTTACCTGGAGCTTCTTGAAGCTGTACCGGATGTAGAAGATACACCACAAGCGAAACCGATTCCGGATGTCAAAGGAGATATTGCTTTCCATAACGTTACCTTTTCTTATGGAGAACACAAACCTACGCTGTCTCAGGTTAATCTGGATATTCAGGCAGGCCAGACGGTTGCTCTGGTTGGACCTTCGGGCGGAGGTAAAACGACGTTATGCAGTCTGATCCCACGCTTCTACGATGTGGATGCAGGACATATCTCCATTGATGGCATTCCGGTGAAGGACATGACGCTGGAATCAATGCGCTCCCATATCGGGATTGTGCAGCAGGATATTTTCCTGTTTGATGGAACGATTCGAGAAAATATTGCATACGGCAAACTGAATGCTTCCGATGAGGAAATCTGGCAAGCCATTCGCCGGGCCCAATTGGAAGAGCTGGTACAATCCCAGCCAGATGGACTGGACACCATGATCGGTGAACGTGGCGTGAAATTGTCCGGCGGACAGAAGCAACGTTTGTCCATCGCCAGAATGATCCTGAAAAACCCGCCAATTCTCATTCTGGATGAAGCTACATCCGCTCTCGATACCGAGACGGAGGCTGCCATTCAACTGGCGTTGTCCGAGCTGGCTCAAGGCCGTACGACATTGGTGATTGCCCATCGACTGGCGACCATTAGACATGCCGATCGCATCGTGGTGGTGGAGAACGGCAGCGTAGCCGAACAAGGAAGTCATGAAGAACTGCTCGCGCGTAAAGGCTCGTACAGCCGACTGCATCAAGCCCAGTTTGGGTGAATACGTAAATACAACGACAAAACAACCTTCCCTCAAAACTAGAGGTGAAGGTTGTTTTATTCATTTCAGGTATCCTTTGGATTTCCAAAATCGTTTTGCAAATGATTCAGCAGCGTAAGGCAGCTCCCCATTCAGTAAATCCTCATTCGCTTGAATGAGCACTTTGCGTCCATGTTCCAGCAATTGAACGGCATGCAGTAACTGAGAGCCGCCGATGTAATGAAGTTCAAGCAACAATGGATCTTCTTCCTCGTCATCCTGAGCCGAGTATTCGATCAACACACTTTCCGTACCGTCCGCATGCTGATGCAGAGTATAGTAGTATTTCTCCACATGCGTCTCCCCTTGTTTATCCACATACTCTCTTCCAATACGTAGCATGGCTGGCTGAAGAACACCATCAGACATCTGACCTGCTTGTCGAAATGCATAATATAACTCTCCAATCCACAGCCCGTGCCGATCATCATCATAATAATCGTCATATGGCTCCACGACAGGCAGTGCTAATAAATCGTGGATCAGTTGATGCGAAATTAAGGAACGGGCATACTGATAATTCGATACAGACTGCAACAAGGTGCTCCATCCTTGCTCGCTTAACTGCTGAATATCAGCAGGTGAGTTCTCCGAAAATACGTTCCATTCCGACTTCTCATTGTTTAGATAACGATATGCTCCTGAGATCATCCAGACAGGTTCACCCGGTTGTACGATATGTTTATCAGGAGAGTTGGAACCTTGATCTGATGGCTCCATCTTAAGCAACAATGCACAATTGTGGTCATCCTGAAAATACAGACTACGGAAATATCCCTCCGTATGCTCATCTCCATAGACCGATACTCGGCAAAATTGCTCGTCCAACCAAAATTCATAGCTGTTCAGTAACTCATCCTCCTCTCTTACAGGTAACAAAGATGGATGAGTAAGACGCTCTATGTTCTCAGCGGTAATCCGATGATCTTCGAACCAATCCGGCGCATCTGGCTCTGATTCATCAGCATGAATGTACTTTCGGTTGATTACAGGTTGTCCTTGTTGCAGCCTCTTTAACATTTCTTCTCGCCAAGGAAACGGCTCTGTATCTTCATCAATCACACATTCAGGAACCAATAACGCCAACATGTCAAAGCCCCGCCATGGTCCGAGATCCTCCCATTCTTCAAGCTGACGCTTCACATTACGCTGTCCTTGAACCTGAATCGTATATTGATCGGTACTTACCAGCAATCCACCTTCTACATTCCCTCTCACTGTCAATTCTCCATGGTTATAATCCCCCCAGAACATATCCTCCACATAGAGATTACCTGTAATATATATTTCCTGCCCACCCACGATCATATAGGGCGTTATGAGATTCCCAAGTACAACCAGATTTGAACTGGCCGCGTCGGAACTTGTATTTCCAATATAACGATCCACTGTCAGATTTCCTTCAACTAAGATCAAAAAGGGTCCTTCATCCAACAACAGTTCACTGATATGAAGATCACCAGAATGTAACCATACTTCCTCGGCTTCAAATTCACCGTTGTGCGCTTCATTCTGAGTGTACATCCAGCTCTCCTGAGGCAACTTCGTTTTCATATCGGCAAAAGACACCTTGTGACCTATCTGATGTATGGACATGTCCTGACACTCCTCATCCATTAATATATGGATAGAATCTATCTAATCTACAGATAGGACAACTACCCATTTTCATTATACTAGAGGAAATATACACCATTCCATAACAAAAACCCTCACCCGAGTAGAATGAAGGTTGAGCTTGTGAACGACAACAGCCCCAAGTCCATTAAATGCATATATGATCTAGTCCATTCTTATAACTACCCATCCAAAATGGCATTCGCCCGTTCACGAAATTCCACCGCCGCCTGCTCAGGCGTAATTTTGCCAAACAGTAGAAGATCATACAACTCACGTAACACCGCGGTGACCTCTGGCGCACCTACGGGATCAGGCGGGTCCATCTGAGTGCTGTTATCCGCAACCCAATCAATATAGTCAAACACCTGCGCCAGCTCCGGTTCAACCACCAGCTTCATCCGCTCTTTGACACTGGATGAGACGGGCACACCCCGCTCCCCTTTGAGCAGCAGATTGGCATCCAAATCATTCACAAAAAAGCTGATGAACTTGGCCGCTTCCTCCTTATGTCTGGAATTACCCGCCATGGAGAAAAACATGCCTGGCTTCAAGAACAATCCATCCTGGCTGTTTGGCCCAGGCATTGGGGAGATGGTCAAGGGTTTGCCATAACGCTGAGCGGTGCTGATAAATTGGTTGGAATACCCCCAGCTAAACAAAGCCTCTCCCAGATAAAACGGGTCGTTATCAGGCTGGCCAATGTCTGATGTCCAGATATCCGGTGCAAAAATAAGTTTCTTTTCCGCGAGCTTCTGCATCCTGCCAAAGTATTCAATAAATAGCCCATCATCCTCATAACCCAACCTCTTGCCATCCTCCGCGTATAGCTTGGAACCATACTGTCTCAAGTAATACGCGAAAAACTGTTCCGGCGTAAAATAGGTTCCCAGATAGATGCCTTTCCCGAGTAATTGCTCGCCCATCCGGTCAAAATCCGCCCATGTCCACGTATCCGTTGGCAATTCAATATCATTGGCCTTTAACACTTCCGGATCATAGATGCTGAGCATGGCGTTAACCCCCAAACTGAGACCATAGGTTTTTCCATTCAGGCTACCACTCTCCAGCTGTTCCTTCTCAATATCTGTCGCGTCAATCAGTCCGCTCTGCATGTACGGCGTCATATCCTCCAACAGTTGCAGCGAGCTGTACTGGGACAGATAGGAGATGTCCATCTGGATAATGTCGGGCAACGCATTGCCTGCTGCATGTGGGGCAAGTTTTCTCCAGTATTCGTTGAAACTGCTATATTCGTATTCGATGTTCACATGTGGATTCAACTTCTCATACAGGTTGATAACGGCTATCGTTGCATTGTTACGGAACTCCCCACCCCACCAAGCGATGCGCAGCGTTATCGGCTCTTCCTCCACAATCATGCCTGGCCTTTGATCCAACTGGTTCACGCAGCCAGGAAGAGTCAGCATAAGGCAGAGCATGCCTATCATTCGCATCCATCTTCCCATAACTTCTCCTCCTTACCTGGTAATGGGAGTGGCAGCAGCACCGTTACTCTCGTTCCACGCCCCGGCTTGCTCTCCAGCAGAACATCATATTCTTCACCAAAAGCCAGACGTACCCGCTCCCTGATATTCAGTAGGCCAATACCTGTGCCTCTGGTTTTCACTTCACCGCGCAGCACCTGTTCCACATATTCGGGTTCCATGCCGGGACCGTGATCCTCCACGATAAGGGCCAGCTTGCCACCTGATATCTCGGCATACACTCGAATCAGACATGATCCAACCTGTGGTTCCAAACCGTATTGAATGGCATTCTCCAGTAGTGGCTGTAGGGTCAACTTGGGAATGGCACACCCCAGATAAGGAGCGGGCACATCCATACGGAAATCCAGCCGTTGCCGGAAACGGTAGGTCTGAATGGTGATGTAATGATTGACGATCTCCAGCTCTTCCGCAATGGTAATGATATTTTGTTTGAAACTGATGGAGGAACGCAGCAAATATCCGAGTGATAACACCATACTGGAGATTTGCTCCTGCCTGTTCTTTTTGGCGAGCCAATGGATCGAATCCAGCGCATTATACAGAAAGTGGGGATTGATCTGCGCCTGTAGCGCCTTGAACTCCGTTTCTTTAATGACCAACTGGCTTGCATAATTTTCTTTAATCAATGTATTAATATGTGTAATCATCAGTCGATACGTACGCTGTAGTAACCCCAGTTCATCCATGTACTGGTGCGTTGGAATGGACAGATTGGCGTCTATATTCTCCAGATCCCCATACTGAACCTCCTTCATCTGACTGATGAGCTGCCTGATCGGCCTTGTCAGACTTCGTGCGAACACCATACCAAGCGCGAGAACAACCAGAATGGCGATAAGATAAACGACGATCAGTATATTTTTCAACCATATAATGCGTTCAAAAATTTCATCATAAGAGGCCATATTATAATACACCCAGTCGGTGTATGCGGATTTCTTCTGGGAAAGAAATATCTCCCTCCCATTCAGATTTTTGATCTCATATCCCCCACTGCCTGGAAGTGGATTCAGTCCGGCGGACACCGCTTCTGGAAGCTGGCGATAAGGATACACCACATCACTACCTGCTTTTAAAATAATGTCACTGTCCTGGCTATCGATGCCCGCATACTCCTCGACGAGTCGCTCGATATTAATACGCAGAAACAGTATGCCTACTGGTTCCAGGGTCATCGGTTCATAGGCTCGCACTTGACGCACCATAACCAGCATCGGGTCATCGTCATCCGGGTATAACCAGCGCACTGCACCATTGGCCTGCTCCGCAGCCGCAATCATCCGATCATATTTTTCCTGAGATACGGTCAGTGTCTCGCCATATTTATTGACTCTTCCCCTGGAATCAATCAGATGAACGGACTGCACATATCGTGCAGCCCCACTAATATGCTCCCATAGCCGATCCGTGATCTTTTTTCGTTCAATAAAGCTTGAATATGCGCTATCGTCATCCAGCAACGACTTCAAGGCTCTTTGAATCTGCGTATCGGAGATCATGTTTAATGATAACGCTTCCAACTTCTGAAGTTCAACATCCACTGTAGACGAAGAAAGGTTCAGAAGTCGGGACGACTTATCAAACAGCTGTTTGTCATACACCGAGTACGTATAATACAAGGACCCAAACGCGAGGATGATGACAAACGCCATCATGAACATAATCATCAGAAACATTTTCATTTTGATGCTGAGTTTGCGGTAGGCTGTCATGACCAAAGCGCTCCTTTGAACCACGTGATACTACTAGGTATATCACATACAGGAAGGTTTCCCCAAAGTTTTAGCGCTCGATTTCTCACGTATTATTTGGACTGATATCGATCATACGCAGCCTGATGAACCTCAATCGCCCGGTCAATATCCATGCTCTTGATTGTTTCGGCCATCTTGTCAAATTCGGTGATCGGCTTCTGTCCGCTAATAATGGCAGTCATCGTCTCATTCAAATACGTATTCACCTGACTCATGATGGATGTACTTGTGGTCACCTCATCTGTTGACAAACGAATTGGAGGAAGCGTTAATGCTGAGCTTGCTTTCATCCATTCCGCATTTGCCGCACGCTGTCCATCGTCAAATAATAATGCATCCAGATAACGACTATCCTGATTGATTGGACCGTCCATAATGGATAAGGCATAGGAAGCCAGTGCCTGGTCATACGTTAGACCGTTCGGATTATCAATGATGGTATCTGTGAATTTGACACCTTCCCCGTCACGAACATAGCTGTCATTTTCGATACCAAAGTTGAACAGATCACTACCCTCTTCGCTATAGTTGTAGTCCATCCACTGAACAATATATTTTAATTTGTCTTCGTCTGCGGAAGCCGTAATAGCCTCACCATAAGACAACACTTTAGCGTCCAGATTAAATGTCGCATACGAAGTTCCATCCGGAGATACAGGCCATGGTACACCCGTCACGTTAAAGTTCGGATCCGTATCTCTCATCAGATTGAAGTATTTCCCCATGCCGCTGAACACACCACCCTGATATGCGCCTGCCAGATTGCTGGTGACCTTGTAATCGAAAGCTTTACCGTCATTGGTCATGATCTCGGGATCAATCAGCCCTTCTTTGTACCACTTGGCCATGGTCTCCAAGAAATCACGGTAGCCCGGCTGAATCGGTCCAAACTCCACCTTGTCTCCATTCATCTGGAAACCACCAATTACACCAAATGCCGCGGCAAAATCATGGAGCTTGGTCAGGTTACCCGGTCCCCAGTTTCCGGTGAATGGTAGCTCATCTGGCTTGCCGTTGCCGTTAGGGTCCTGTTCCTTAAATGCCTTAAGCACCGTATACCACTCATCAATGTTGGTAGGTACTTTGAGATTTAATTTATCAAGCCAGTCCTGGCGCATAATTAAACCTGAAGTGGCATTCAGCTTCAATGCATCCAGCTTCAGCAGCGGGAACATATAGATCGTTCCATCGTCGAGTGCAATCTGCTTTTTCACATCCGGATCGGATTCAATAATCCGCTTTAAGTTTGGTGCATAACTGTCGATCAATTCATTCAACCGGATGATCCGGCCGTCCTTGATCATTTTTTCCGGTCCGCCAACGGCATCCGCCCAGTTATAATAAATGACATCCGGCAGCTCCTTCGTGGAGATCAGCAGATTGAACTGGTCACGCTGTTGTCCAAGCGGAGGATGTGTGAACTTCACTTTTATGCCTGTCAGCTTCTCCTTTTCCTTATAAGCCGCCATATCGCCAAAATTGTTCAAGGAAGCTGTCAGTTTGGCATCATTGGCGCGCCAGTAATCAATGGTAAATGGCTCACTTGTAATCGGTAGCGGAATCTCGGTCAACGCCTGAACCGCAGGTTCTGTTCCTTCTGCTGGCTCTGCGGTACCTGGTTCATTATCACCCGTACAGCCCGCCAGTAAAGATATGGTAAGTAGCGATGACAACAGGATGGACCCCATTCTTTTTTTCACGTAATTCGCCTCCATAGATTACATTTTTTATTGTTTCACAGCACCGATTAGAGCGCCCTGAACAAAATAACGTTGGATGAACGGATATACCAGCATAATCGGCAGCGTGGAGATAATAATAGTCGCATATTTGATGTTCTCCCCAATGGCAAAGCCGGTATCAGCGCCAGCGCCCATGGCCTCTGTACTGCTGCTGATCAGAATATCACGCATAATAATTTGGATCGGATACAACTCCTGACTACGCAGGTAGAGCATCGGTCCGACATAATCATTCCAATGGTCAACCGCATAATACAGCATCATGACCGCCAGGATCGGTTTCGACAAAGGCAGTACAATTCGGAACAAAATCAGAAAGTCATTGGCACCATCAAGCTTCGCCGATTCGATCAGACTGATCGGAATGCCCTCAAAGTTTGTTTTCATAATGAGGAAATAAAACGTGCTGATGGCACCCGGAATAATAAGCGCAAAACGGGTATCCACCATGCCCAGATTCTGAATCAGCAGAAAAGTCGGAATCATACCCCCGCCGAAGAACATCGTGAACGTAATTAATTTCATCAGCGTTTTTCTGCCCATCAGATCACCGCGTGACAGCCCATATGCAGCCAGTGAAGTCATGAGCAGATTAATGGCGGTACCCACCACAACATAGAACAAGGTGTTCATATATCCCGTATAGATGCGAGTATCCTGAAATACCGACTTGTACGCTCCCAGCTGAAAACCTTCAGGAATGAGCATCAGTGAACGGGAACGCAGCATCTGGTCCGGGTCGCTGATTGAAGAATTGAACACGTACAGCATCGGGTACAAGCATAAAACCATGATCACCAAGAGCAGCAGTGTATTAAATACATCAAAAAGTCGTTCCCCTATAGACTGTTTCATCGCTTCACCTTCCGATTACCATAGACTGGTTGAGTTAAGCTTTCTGCTGATCGCGTTCGCGATAATGAGCAGCGCGAAATTAATGACGCCGTTAAATAGTCCGATGGCGGTTGAATACGTATAGTTCCCCTCCAAAATACCGGATCGATAAACAAAGGTGGATATGACATCCGATGTCTCATAGGTCGGTGCCGTTTGCATCAGCAATATTTTCTGAAAATCCGCGTTCATGACCGCCCCCATACGCAGAATTAACATGATCACAATCGTGGGCATAATGCCCGGCAGTGTAATATGTAACAGCTGTCTCCAGCGGCCTGCACCGTCAATTTTGGAAGCCTCATACAATTGAGGATCAATACCACTGAGCGCTGCCAAAAAGATAATCGAGGCCCAGCCTGCGCCCTGCCATATGTTGGACAGGATGTACATCGGACGGAACATATCTTTTTCCGCCAAAAACATAATCGGCTGCAGATCAAAAAAGTCACGAATGACGTTAAATAACCCACCGTCCAGAGATGAGAACGTTTTCAACATTCCAACCACGACGACAACCGAAATAAAATGCGGCATATAACTGATGGTCTGTACTGCACCTCTGAACCACTTCTTCCGGACTTCATTCAGCAACAGTGCTAGTAGAATCGGAGCCGGGAAACCAAATACAATACTGTAAAAACTCAAAATCAGTGTGTTCTTAATCAGTCGCCAGAAATAATAACTTTCAAAAAACATGGTGAAGTTGTCAAATCCAACCCATTCGCCGGCCAAGATTCCTTTGATCGGGTTGTAGGATTCCTGAAATGCCATCAGTAGCCCGTACATTGGCCCATAGCTGAAAATCAGATAGTAGGCTACCACAGGAACGAGCATCAGATAGACGTATCTGTTGCGGACAAGTTCCTTTTTCACCGAACTCCATTTGCCAGCTGGCTTCAAACGCCCAGGTTCGATCCCCCGGCTTCGATTCAGCTCCATCCACTCAACCTCCACTCGATGTTCATTACTTAACATGACACTTCTAATGATAGAATCGAGCGCCTTTTCTTCCCATGCTCATTTCCGATAAATGGATGTTCAAAACCGAGTTCCGTCCGACAAAAAAAGACCCTGCTGCCGATGAATGGCATACAGGGCCCGATCACAGATTAGATGCAGATCGGATATAAAGATTAGCTATGTGGAAGCGACAGCAACGCTGTCTTAAGGTACTTTTTTATACTCGGAAGGGGAGAAACCCGTGTATTTCTTGAACATTTTGCTGAAATACGGCCAGTTGGCACCAAACCCTGTCTGCTCGGCAAGCGAGGATACAGTGTAGTTCCCGTCCTGCTCCAGAAGCTCCAACGCTTTACGGATGCGGTAGCTTAACACATAGTTCGTAAATTTCTCACCAGTTTCTTTTTTGAACATTTTGCCGATGTAGTCTGGATTCATGTATATTTCCCCAGCGATGGACTGGAGTGTTAATGTCTCGTCCTTGTAGCGTTTCTCTACCAACTGTTTCACACTGCCTACCATCTGCGATTGTCTGGAGCGATGTTGATCATAGCGGCGCAAGGTGATTTCTTTGGCGACGGCAAGCAGAAACTGTTGAAAAGAATGCAGGGTGCTGGATTCAATCATGCCTGGCAACTGGTCCATATACCTTTTCATCTCGGCAGAACCACTAAGTCGAATCATCTCCATAAACATCTGAATAAGATAGGACTTCGTTTGGGATATATCGTATCGTAAGCTGGCAAGCAGCTGAAACATCCGGTTCAGCTCTGATCCAACTTCCTGCCAGTGTCCCGCCTTGATTGCAGTAACCATCCGCTCCGGATCGTATTCGAATTCAGGAAGAATGCGCTCTCCGGGAGAGTAAATATCCCGCTCCATAATAAGACTGCCCTCACCGAGGTAAAAGCGGTAATTGAGATACACCAGCGTCTGCATGTACAAATGGCGTGCCTGCGAAAGATCTCCTGGCTCGCTCAGCGCAATGGTGAGATCATCATGATAATATCGGGTAAATGTGGCACGAATCTCATCGATATTATGGAACAACTGCGTTTCAGACAACTTGTCCTCCATGATTAGTAGCACATGCCTTCCAACCGTGGCACTTAAGATTGGATTGTGAAAAATATCTTCGGCAATGTTCTTCACCGCGAACAAGTGCAGATACTCATGATCCCCCTCAATCTCTACCAGTAGCAACCGTACACGTTGATCCTGAAACTGTACATCGAATAATTCCTCGAAATACTTCCATTCCTTGACCCCATATGTTCTGTTCGTGACTAGCTCTTTCAGAAAATATTCCTTGGCATGTGGCAGTACACGCTCCAGATTATATTGGATCGACTGCACAAAACGCTCCTGATCGGTTAACTCTCGCTTCTCACTGACCAATTCACTGATAGCCTGTACAAGATGCTCCTCGCTGCAGGGCTTAAGCAAATAGTGCTTCACCCCATACTGCATGGCCGTTTTCGCATATTCGAACTCCGTAAAACCCGTGAGCATGATAAACGAGATATGCTGATACTTCTCTGCCACAGCTTCAACCAGCTGTAACCCATCCATTCCCGGCATGCGGATGTCCGAGATGATGATATCCGGGCGTTGCCGCTCGATTGAAGCAAGCGCTTCCAATCCATCTTGAGCAATGCCAATCAGTTCTGTTCCTAATCGGGACCAGTTCACCACACTGGAGATCCCGTCCGAGATCATAAATTCATCATCAACCAACAAAACCTTGTACATCGTGTGCATCCTCCTGCCTTTAACCAGTTCCATTCTATTATATGGGCATTATGCACAAATAGAGGGGAGGACATTGAATGACATGGAATTGCACCCTAACAAGTCTGATTGTTGAACATTCATGGCTCATCTCATCGGAAAAATCATTCGCTGGCAAGCTATTGGAGTTTGTCTCTGCAAAGACAAAACAACCCTCACCCCGCTACTGGGGTGAAGGTTAGCCTCGCTTCATTTTACAATATCATCAGGGTATGGGTACGGTACAGGAAAAGAAATTACGAAACTGCGTTACGTATCCATCCCATACTCCTTTACCTCACGATTACGGTTCAACACCGCATGCAACACAAAACCAAGTACCGCAATAGCTGCTGTGCCTGTTGCCAGCCACGCTACCGGAATAAGTCCCTGTTTGTCATACATGACCCCCATCGCATAGGGGCCGATAACCCGTCCAACCGCACCGATCCCACCCGATATCCCGATGTAAAAAGGTGCCGCCCTGCCGGCATGCTCCGAGATAAACGCAGGTGTTGCAGGGGAGATCAACATCTCTCCAAACGTGGCAAGTACCATTGCAAGCACCATGCCTGGATAGCTGTACATGGTAATCATCACAATGTAGGCCATGCCATAGAATACCGCACTCGCGGTCATCTGGGCAGTGGAGGTACGGGCCATGGTCCGTTTCACCCAGCTGGTAAAAGGTTGGCCCACAAAGATCAGCACCCCGTTCAGGGTCCAGAGCAGACCGTACATTCTTTTTTCCATACCCTCAGAGATGATATACGGGGAAACACCTGTGTTCCAGATGGAGTTGCCGAATAACAGGAAGAGTACGCCCAAGCTCATAAACAGATATAGTCGGGTATTCCCCAGCAATGCCCAGACGCCCGGCCCATCGGGGACGGTTTTCCGTTTGGTCAGATGTACTTCCCCCTGATCCGGTTCAACCCGCGACAGATAATACCAGAAGAAAATTGCAAATCCGGCTGAGGTCACCCCGTTCAGTACAAAGCTGAGGTGATAGGAAAAGTCAGCCAAAAAACCGCTCAACGCCGTACCAATCGCCACCCCGATATTGTTCGCTACATAGATAATATTGAATAATTCACCGCGTCGCTCCGCAAACCGGAAGCCAATAAAGGCTTGAATCGCTGGCAGCGACAATGAACTGAACAGCCCAATCCAGCCCATGGCACATATAAATACGACCCAATACGCACTAATCCACGGCAACGCAAACAAACCTAACGCATTAAGCGCCAGTGAACCAATGATCAGCTTCTTCACGCCCACCCGATGGTACAACGAACCACCCAGCAATTGTCCAAAGATGCCACCCAGGGACTGAATGAGGATCACAAAACCGGCGTTGGCCATCGTTCGTCCAAGCTCATCAAACACATACATGGTGGTCAGCGGCCACATCAAGGCACTGCCTGTTGCGTTAACCAGACTTGCTAATAAAAATATTCTCACTTCTTTTGGATAGTTATCCAGCCATCTCATCATCGTTAATTCATTCTCCTTAGTACCTCTGCACAAACAAATGGCCATAAAAAATAGACCTTTGCCCTGACGGCATAACCATAACCAGCCAGAGCGAAGGTTTTATGAAGTGTTGCATCTATTGCACTATAATCCTGCTCAAATTCTAGCCTTTGTTCATCTTACCTCAAAAAAATCATGCTGCAAGCACACTCATTGACGCTTCACTTCAACAGTGGTCGAGAAGAAGGTAGCACCGTTACCCATGTCCGACAACCGATTGGACGTCAGTGAATTCGCCCGTTGCTTCTTCCCGTCACCATCCCACCATAAGCCTTGGCTGATGACAGTTCCCGGCAACATGGCTTCACAAAAAAATCATTAAATGACCTTGTATTTAATATTCATGTCAGAAACGTAGATTTGAATTTTAGGCCTAACTCAAACAACGCGCACCGACTGAATATCGATACGCGCTGGAAGCAAAGGTTTTAACTTAAATTCTACTCAACAGGGTATAACTAGTTCATTAAGAAATTTTTTATTATTTTTAACATACATCCCACAGAAATCCCACTAAGGTGCATCATTTTTTTTTAACTTTTTAAACTTTTTGACTTCATGAATTAATCTAATTATAAAAGCAATTTCAAGAGGCATACAAATGATAATTGCCACCACTAAAGAGGCCTCTAACGCCATATAAAATAATATTAAGACACCAATAATATAAACAATGGACATAATGATATCTCTCTTCGCTGCCTCGTATTCGGTTAATTGCTTCATATCATCATTCCTTTATAGCTTCTGGAGTACTACATTATATACCCCGATATCAATTAATTCATCATAAGTTCTTTCATCCCCGCCATCATTCACCTGTGCTGTTTTGCCATTAAACGTAGCTTTTACTATATATCTCTCTGAGGCCAATCCTAGCATACCCTGAGAATAGACTTCCACTTGTGTTAAATATCTAGTTGCATCCATGGCACCAATCATTGAATCAACTGTAACTCCTAGAATCGTGATCCCCATTGCCTTCAAGAAGGTAGTGAACTTACCCTTAGTATAATAAATATCTATTATTGTAATTACCGTTGCTATAGCAGTCCCAGCGGATATATTCAGCTTATAATGCTTATCTTGCAGAACAGATTGCTTTTGATATATAGAACCGTATTGCTTCCAAGCCGTATTATACTTTTGCTTAACAAAGTTAAAACCTGGAGAAGCATTCAAAACAGCGCTTTGTGTTTCTACCGCTCCTGTGATTTGATTATCATATTCATTAGAAAGTGCATTACCATCTGACTCACTAATCATTTCACTTGCTTTTTGTGTAACGACCTCACCATCCGCCGTAGTAGTTACTATTTCGTCAGAACTTATATCGTAAATGGCTTCAGCTACGAGTTTATTGTCTATAAAATGCTTAACAGTACGTATTCCGTTTTCTTCTTTTATATTAAAATCTATTACCTCTCCTGTTTTAGTCTCTTCATAGCTCGCGTCAATATCAATTAACCCGTCCTGCTCAGAATAATTATAGTTCAATTCTTTAATTTGATCATCTTCTACCCCAACATTATCAGCGTAAGTGTTAGCAGAAAAGGTTGAAAGTACTAATGTTAACATCAGTGTCAGAGAAGTAATTAAAGCAATTCTTTTCATTATATACCTCCTTATTAAGTTAAATAGATAACAACAAATAATCCATTTACTGGTTCAAGTATGACATACAGAGGATATAATGGAACCCTTTTTTTGAATATTAATACAAATTAACTACATTATTTCGGGAGATTAGGTCTATTTACTTATATTTAACTTTAGGCAACTAATAAATTAATACACCTGACAAAGAACCTACCGCCCTATCGTATACTATTTTTAACACATTTAAAGTACAGCTTCTTATAAAAATAGGCCTTTACTCTGACAGCATAACAGTCAGTGCAAAGGCCATTGGAGTTGTTCATCTTACCTCAAAAAATTCACGCTGCAAGCACACTCATTGACGCTTCACTTCAACAGTGGCTGAGAAGAAGGTCGCCCCGTTCCCCATGTCCGACAACCGATTGGACGTCAGTGAATTCGCCCGCTGCTTCTTGCCATCACCATCCCACCATAAGCCTTGGCTGATGACGGTTCCCGGCAACATGGCTTCACTTACCTTGGCAGTAAGTTCGATGCGCCCGCGTTCATTCCATACGACCACTGCATCGCCATCCTCCACATTTCTACGGATGGCATCCTCGGGGTGTATCTGCAATAGAGGCATCTTTTCCAAACGTTGATGTTTGGCTGAATTGCCAAAGGTGGAGTTCAGGAAATTATGGTTTGGCGGCGACAGGAACATCAATGGATACGTATCGGCAGGTCCAGCCGGATGCTCCCCATCATATCCTTCAACCAGAGCACTATAGGTAGGGAGCGGCGGAAGCCCTCTCTGTTCCATCGTCTCGGAATACAATTCAATTTTGCCTGAAGGTGTGGGCAGCTGATCCAGATATGTAGCATGTGGCGTCATATCCAGCTTCACGAATCGGTGTTCCTTCAGTCCCTCCAACGTGACCCCATTCATGTAGGGGTTGCCTGTGCCCTGAAGTGCGTCCTCAATCATCTGTTCCGGCGTTTCTCCGAAGATTGCAGGATCGTACCCCATAGCCTGCCCAAGCAGTGAGAACAGTTCCACGTTGCTCTTGCTCTCCCCAATCGGTGCAATTACCGGCTCTTGCAGATGAACGTACTGATGCCAATAAGAGGTGTACAGGTCTGTCGCTTCAAATGAAGATGTGGCTGGCAAGACGATATCTGCATATTTCGCCGTATCCGTCATGAACAGATCATGCACAACCGTGAACAGATCCTCCCGTGCAAAACCTCGCTCCACCCGCTCGGTATCCGGTGCCACCACCAGTGGATTGCTGCAGTAGACCATCATCGCCCGGATTGGCTGCTCTGCTTCCAGCAACGCTTCACCAATCCGGTTCATGTTCACCACTCGCGGCTCCGGATTCTGCCGCAGCTCCGGACGTTCGAGCGCGTCGCTATTTGTGCTCGCGTAGCTGTTGGTGCGAACGGCACCGCCGCCTTGCTTCAGCCATTGCCCTGTAATAGCAGGCAGACATGCAACGCTGCGCACGTTCATGCCCCCATTATCATGGTGCTGGAGGCCGTTGCCGATGTGAATATGAGCTGCTTGTGCGTTGCCGTATAGTTCGGCCAGCTCCACAATGGTTTCCTCCGGCACGCCCGTAATACGTGCAACACGTTCAGGGGTGTAACTGTGGACATGATCACGTAGTGCCTCATGACCTATCGTATACTTTTGCATAAACGCTTCATCCGTTAGTCCCCGTTCGAACAGCACATGCATTAATCCTAGCGCCAGTGCACTGTCCGTGCCCGGATACAGCGGAATAAACCAGTCGCCCCATTGGGCCGTGCGATTGCGATGAACGTCGATGACGACGATCTTGGCGCCTTTCTTGCGGGCTTTCTCCGCCAAAACGACCTGGTGCATATTTGTACTGACGATATTGCCTCCCCACACCAGGATGAGATCCGCATGCTCCGTATCTTCCGGCACCGTTCCCCGATTGGCACCCATCGTATATTTCCAGCCGGTATTTCCAGCGGAGTTACAGATCGTCTGCTCCAGTACACTCGCACCAAGCGCATTGAAGAAACGCCGATCCATACCGTCTACGCCGAGAATGCCCATGTTACCGTAAAAGCTGTAGGGCAGGATGCTCTCCGGGCCGTAGGTTTCGGACAATGCGGTGAATTTGGTCGTAATCTCGCGAATCGCTTCATCCCAACTAATTCGTTCGAACTTGCCTTCACCTTTGGCTCCTACACGTTTCATCGGATATTGTAGACGCTCGGGGTGATACACCCGCTCAGTCATATTTCTAACTTTATTACAGATGGCACCCTTGGTTATGGGATGATCCGGATTGCCTGCCACCTTCACAATTTTGCCGTTCTCTTTATGTAATAACAGACCACAAGTGTCCGGACAGTCGAGCGGGCACACCGCCGCAAATATACCATTCTCCTGATCGATCATCGTAAGGCTCCCCTCTTTAAAAGCTATCCCTATATCATATCTTCTTCGAGGTTATCGCGTAAAGAGAACAGTATGTTTTTGCTTCATATTCGCCGCTATAGCGGCTTTAAATTATTTTCAAAAAAATGTTTTTGAGTTTGATTCAACTTCAGAATTCAGGGGTAAATTAAAAATAAGGCATTAGGCTAGTGTTTCCCCACTTCCTCCTCATGCCATATCATGGACCACTCCCGAAATTCGCCATGAACAGGTTTCGTTCCCCCGAACCTTGTCATGGCGAATTTATTTTGCGTTAAACTCCAACAAGAACCCCATACAAAAAAACGATCCCACCCTGCTCCATCACAGCATATTCGCCATGAACCGAGCGAGATCAGAATCGTCTTCACTTCTAATATACGTGTATCCATACCTCGCTGTGCCCTCTATGCTTGTTTGCTCAACATTACTCTAGCCTCCGTCTCCATAGGTTCGATCGACGTCGCCATCTCTGGTTTCACTTTTGGCTCGGCTTGGCGCAGGTACACCACCCAATAGGCTGCAGCTACAAACAGAGCACCACCAGTCAGATTCCCGAGCCATACCGGAATGAAATTCATCACATATTGACCCCACGAATAATGTCCTTCAAAGATTGCCGCCGGGATGAGGAACATATTGGCCACAACGTGCTGGAATCCAATCGCCACAAATGCCATCGTTGGAAACCAAATGCCCAGTACTTTGCCACTCATCGTATCGGATGCATAAGATAGCCACACGGCCAGTGCCACCAGCCAGTTACAGCCGATGCCAGAGATGAAAGCTTGCAGGAAGCCGTCATGCAGCTTATGCCCAGCCATATCCACCACTTTTGCCAGATATACACCCTCTCCGGTCAGACCAAGCACATGTCCAAACGCATACGCGACAAACAAAGCTCCAACAAAATTACCAATCGTCACTAAGGTCAGATTTTTCAACATACTACCCACGGATAATTTTCGTGCAATCGTTGCAAGCGGAACGGCCATCATGTTACCTGTCAGTAGCTCTCCACCACCGATGAGTACCAAGATTAATCCAACCGGGAACACTGCTGCTCCAATCAGATTGACCAGACTCCCCCACTCTGCTGGCGCAGAAGCAATTACCCGAATATCCAATAGAAACCCCAGCGCAATAAAAGCCCCTGCCAGAAAACTAAGCACCAGTACAGAAGACACCGGATATTGAGCCTTCTTCTTGCCTGTTTGCGCCGTATATTGTGCAACCTCAAGAGGTGTTTTTGCTGCCATATCATTCATCCTCTCCTTCATTGTTCATCATTGGATAAAACCATCTGAAATTCATTAGTTATGCGTTGAATACCACATCCTAATTGTATCTCGGTCCTAAACATAACTTTGTGCAAATTATCACAATGTTACTTAAAAAGATACTTTAAGAGTGTCTTGGTATAGTTATGACAGCAAGAGTGTAGTAAGGCCTTTTGTAGCTAAAAAAACAACAAAAAAGACTGACGATATACTCGCCAGTCTTCTCTTTCCTTTATAATCGTCCGCCTTGTTTCGTAATCTTGGCAGTTATCGCACAGCTCTTATTTACGGACAAGCATGACTTATCTTTGTATGGCGTTTATCAAGATCGCTGTTCAACCATCTATTCTGCTTCCTTACACCATTGCTGGTGCTTTTACTTCTATTGGAGGCAGTGCTTGCAGACCCGCAGTGTTCAGGAAGTTCCATGGTTTGTTGTAATGCGGCTGGAAGAAAAAGTCGATGAAGGCCAGCTCATCTACGGTCATGTTGTTTTGGATGCAGACCGAGATCGTATTAATCGATTGGGTCAGATCAACCTGAGACATCACCTGTGCTCCGACAATTCGACGAGTAGCCTGCTCATATACCACTTTAAGCAACAGTTTCTCAGCCGTTGGCATGAACTCCGGACGGTAGCTGTCTTCCAATACGACAGATTCAACAATCAGACCTTCGTCAGCCGCAGACATTTCCGTCATCCCTGTACCCGCGATATTTTGCTCATAAATTTTGATACCCGATGTTCCTTGTGTACCCATATACGGTGTCGTAGGACGAACCAGGTTACGGGCTACGAGTGTACCCATCCGCACGGCGTTGGTTGCCAGTGGAATGTACGCTGCTTTGCCTGTTGGGTTGTAATGAATAGCACAGCTGTCACCCGCAGCGAAGACGTCTTTTTGACTCGTTTGCATATATTTATCCACGATGATTGCGCCGTTTGGTAGCATATCCACTTGGCCTTTGAGCAGCTCTGTATTTGGACGGAAACCAATGCACAGAATAACCAGATCGGTTTCGAACTCTCCTTTGGACGTGATCACCTTAGTCACTTTGCCATTTTCACCAGTAAACTTCTGTACCGTTTGACCAAGAGCCAGTTTGATGCCGCGTCCAGTCAACGTATCTTCAATCGCATCCGTGAATTCAGGGTCCAAGTATTTGTTCAAAATACGGTCCACACTGTCGATCAGGGTAACTTCCTTGCCGTTCATCTGGAAAGCCTCAACCAGTTCTACGCCGATATATCCTGCACCTACAACGGTAACACGTTTGGCATCTTTGGCTTTTTCAATAATCGTGTTGGAATGATTGTAGTTTTTGCAAAGTAAAATGTTGTCCATCTCGATGCCTTCAAGCTTCGGAACGACAGGCCATGACCCCGTTGTCACGATCAGTTTGTCAAACGTATCTTCAAATTCTTCCCCGGTTTGCAGGTTTTTAGCCTGAAGGGTATGGCCCTTGGCATCTACTGCTGTTACTTCATGAAGCATCTTGGTTTCAACACCAAGCTCTGCCAGTTGATTAGGCGAAGAATAGAACAAACCGTCAGGGTCTTTCACAACCCCACCTACGTAGAGTGCAATGCCACAAGATAGGAAGGAGATATTGTCATTGCGCTCATACACCGTGATGGTAGCATCCGGGTACAATTTGGCGGTATTTACGATGGCTGCGGTTCCTGCGTGTGTACATCCGATAACTGCGATTTTCATTAAAAGTTCCTCCTCGAAATATATAAATGAGTTTGAATATAAGGTTGTTATGGTTGTGAAACATTTCACTTATTGTTCGAAACTGTGTATGTGATTTATTTCACTTTATACACTCATTATAATGTGATATTTTTCACATTGCAATAGGTTGAGCAAAAAAAGTTTGTCGAAGGAGGTCATTTCCCTGTATTTAAGCCTTTCTTCCCTTCATTGTATTGATTTCATTGTCCCCGGATTTGGGCAGGTTTATGCTATGTAATGGCTTCCGTGATCCCTGTATGAACGCAGTGTGGACGTATAAAGTTATAGGCGTCTCCTGCCTCATGTTTGACTTATACAAAAAATAAATGGCTTCAATTTTCATTACAGAGTTGATTTCATGGATCCAACTCCTACCTGTGAAGAGAATAAATCTGCGTATATAAAATAATCAAAGAAGCCCATCTTTGCTTATGCAAGGACAGGCTTCTCAAACGTTCTTGTATTAACCGAGCAATTTCTCGATATCTGCAATCATTGTCTCCGGAGATTCTTTCGGTTCAACACGACCTACCACTTCACCTTCGCGGTTAACAAGGAACTTGGTGAAGTTCCATTGGATGTCGCTTGTTTCACCTACGCCAGGTTGTTGCTCCTTCAGGTATTGGAACAGGGGATGAGTGCCCTCACCATTCACGTCTACCTTGGAAAACACCGGGAAATTCACACCATAGTTAATCTGGCAAAATGATTCTGCTTCCTCACTTGTACCTGGCTCCTGCCCTCCAAACTGGTTACAAGGGAAACCCAGTACAACCAAGCCTTGATCACGATAACGATCATAAAGCTTTTGCAATTCACCGTATTGCGGGGTCAGCCCACACTTGCTGGCTGTATTGGCAATGACCAATACCTTACCTTGATACAGATCCAGTGAGACTTCTTGGTTCGCGGTGGTTACCGCCTGATATGAATATACGGACATGACTGATTCCTCCCATGACATATGTTGGTTTGGGCTGTTGCGAGCATGTTGGCATAACCAATGAACTCACAGCCTGTCTTATTATTATAGACCTGATCCGATGCGATTACCAAATCCAGGGTCTACCCGTCCCCTTTGCTCCCATGCATTGCAAATCCCCCATGAATGCAAAAGAGCCGCGTGCGATAGCGCACAGCGGCTTCATTCTATAATGTAAGGACCACATGTGGCCCATTTCGTTAACTTCCTGTCGCTTGGACACGTGGTTCTGTCCGTCCTCCAGCATGAACCATCGCACTGTTCATGACCAGTTGCTCTGGCGTCTTCGATTGCTGACGTTCGCCTGCAAGAGCGTAAGGCAAGCAGAGCGGTACACCGGAACGCGGATCAATCACGATATCTGCTTCAATGTTGAATACTTCACGAAGTACATCTGAGTTCATAACTTCTACAGGTGAACCATGAGCGATGGCTTTACCTTTTTTGATACCAATCATGTGATGTGCGTAGCGGGAAGCATGATTCAAGTCATGCACAACCATAACAATGGTACGGTTGGCTGTGGCATTCAGTTGCTCCAGTAATTGCAATACTTCGAGCTGGTGAGCCATATCCAGGAATGTAGTCGGCTCGTCCAGGAAAAGGATATCTGTTTCTTGTGCAAGTGCCATGGCAATCCAGGCACGTTGACGCTGTCCACCGGACAGTTGATCAATCGGACGATCATGGAATTCAGTCATGGCTGTCACTTCGATAGCCCATTCAATCATACGTTTGTCTTCCGCACGCATGGAGCCAAATCCTTTTTGATAAGGAAAGCGACCATACGATACCAATTCAGTAACGGTAAGACCTTCAGGGGCTGTTGGATTCTGTGGCAAAATCGCAAGTTGCTTGGCAACTTCACGCGTGGACTGTTTATGGATGGACTTCCCGTCGAGCAATACATTACCTGCTTTTGGAGCCATAATACGTGCCATCGTTTTCAGGATGGTCGACTTCCCTGAACCATTGGCTCCAACAAGTGCTGTAATTTTTCCTTGGGGAATCTGAATATTCAGATCCTCTACAATTAGTCTTTCCTCATAAGCGATATCCAGCTTGGTCGTCTCCAGACGAAACATGCGATCATCCCTCTCTCATTTATCCCGGTTATGTAATCCGGCTATGACAACAAAAACGAAATTGTAATTCTGTGATTTCCGACGCAAATATCTTCTACACTAAAGATACTGATAATCATTATCATTTGTCAACATAAAAAACCAAATTTTCTTCTCTTTTCGTGCTTTATTTGGTCTTTCTGTAGCAGAGTTCCCGCTCTTTTCCCAAGTACACATGAGATCTTTTCTCATTCATTCCGCGCACTTTATCACTTCTGACTGTTTTTCAAACTCTTGAATCGCAAATTTTGTGTCTGAATTGTGAATGTGTGAGTTTTTTTCATGTGTTTGCTATATCCGCCATTTCAAATAAAAAAAGATGACCTTGAAATCTAAAGTTCAAGGTCATCTCACATACGCTCGTTTAATAAGGTATGAAGTCAGCATTTTTCATTATTGGGTCAAAAGACACTTTATGAATCTATGCAACATGCTCATATAAAATAACTTACAGCTTCGGCTGAGGCATCAATTGGATTACAGTCATACTGCCCTGCGTACTCTTCACACTGACAATGCTCTCGGCATCCATATTCGCTGGAAGATCAATCTGCAATCCATACGGATAGAGGCGATCCACCGCTCCAATAGACATCTGTGTAGAAGTAGTCGCATCCGCATCCTGTTCATTGGATACAGATGTGTCAGGCGATGTCGATCCTGTAGCCTGATCTGAATCGGTCCCTTGATTCGTATCTCCACTCGCAGCATTAGACGATGCATTCGTCCCTGTATCCGTTGTTGTATCGGTAGCAGGATCTGAAGTGGAATCACCCGATGTTGAAGGATCGGCCTGCTGATCGCCATCCTGCGTCTGCTCTGTGTTCCCCGCGTTTCCCGCTGAAGAACCATCCGTGCTTCCTTCGGAAGTACTTCCTGAGCCACCATCGGAGGTATCTTGGGTATCAGGCTCTTCATTCCGATTAAAACTCTCCCACTTACCTGTAGCATCCAACTCCTGCGTGTTGCCATCTTTCATCGTCAATTGCAGCGGGCCTTGCTCAAACTCAGTGCTTCCCGTATCATTCCTGAAACGGATCACCAGTTGAGCAGGTAATTCCGTACCCTCCTGTTCACTCGCAGGAATCATATAAGCAATCTGCTCCGCGAGCTGCACCTCCGGTTCAGCCGGTATGACAGGCTCCTGGGTAGATGGAGGGGATGCCGCTGGCGGCTCTACAGAATCTTTCATCCATGCATATGTACCGCCAGCAATACCCAGAACCAGGATCAAGAGGATTAATCCGAACAGATTTTTCCTTTTACCCGTTAGCATCCGCACCAGTGGAGAGGACAATTCCGTCTTCGCACGGTCATAGACCGGCTTCATTGTCTTGCTGGCTCTCACGTAATACGGTTTGAAAGCTGACTTCGACTTGAAAGCTTCACGGTCATGGGCTTTGAAATACGCCACGATGGCATCCGCATATCCTTTATGCGCATTGGAACCCCGGACAAACATCCGATGGTCTCCTGACCATTCGAAGAATGGATACAGCCCTTCAGCACGACTTGCATTGGTGCGGATGAATTCAATCAGGCCAGGATAATCCAACCGATTGCTGCCGCTTCCTCCCCTATAAAAAGCCATCGGCAAAGCTTCATATGCCGCAATCCCCGGATGAGCCTGCAGCTCTCCGGCAAGCCAGCGACGCGTCCAGCGTTGAAGTTCATTGCGTTCTGCCAGGGAAAGTGCCTCCAATGCCTCTTCTTCATTCCCCTCGCCACTAAGCCACACTCTCGCAGCCAGCATCATGTTCGTTCGAGCAGATACATCAGAACCCTGACGTGCCGCCCAATCCCGAACCTCATTACCATGCTGCAAAATATCAATGCTTAATAGCTGTTCACGGTTAACCCGCTCCAGATCCAGATCCTGAATCATAAACAGGTTAATGACATAAGCAAGCTTGTCTGCAAGGCGGGTTAACTCCTCCTGATATGCCGGATCTTGACTGGCAGACGGAGATCCCCCTTTGCGATTAGGGCGGGCTGTAGCTCCAGATTGACCAATTCGTGCCGTAATGCCTGTATCATAGGTGACATCAGCGGATACCCGATCCAGTATGTTAACACGCTGGAGGGCTTCATTCGCAGACTGTACCGGATTAGGCGCAGAACATAACCGTTCACGCAGCTCATTGGCTGTGCGCTCCTGCAAGAAGCTGTAGTGGATCGCAGATGGATGGGACGTAACCCATCTTCTTATCACTTCCACAACGTTCGCTGCCGATTCCGTGCGTTTCAGCTGATTGTCCAGATAAGGCTCGAACAACAGCTTAGTGAGCGATTCATTGGCCAGCACTTTATCAAAGAAAGCCCGATTCAGCTGCGGATCCCGATCCAGCACCGCATACAATTCCTGCACAGCACGCATACGCTTCTGGGCGCGGGCATTATTCACACCGTAGATAAAATAGTCCACAATCCGGGATTGCAC
The DNA here is from genome assembly GCF_000517845.1 of Paenibacillus sp. FSL R5-192. Taxonomy (NCBI): domain Bacteria; kingdom Bacillati; phylum Bacillota; class Bacilli; order Caryophanales; family Paenibacillaceae; genus Paenibacillus; species Paenibacillus sp. FSL R5-192. The sequence continues at coordinate 265,517 of NZ_ASPR01000002.1, forward strand.
CACGGGCGTGGCAACACTGAAATATTCGCCAATCCGAGCTGCGACGTCTTCTTCGGGTACGTTCTCACGCTTCACGCTGTCCAGTTCCCTGCTGAGCAAGGTCAGGAACAGCTCGTTCAGACGGGAACGTTGCTGCAATCCACCATCCGGCTTCAAATAGGTCAGCAAGCCACTCAGGACATGACTTTTGTTATCCAGATAGAGGTCTTCCATGCCTTGTTCAAGACCATAGAACACCGCAAGTTCGCCATAGGCTTCAATGGAAAGTTCCCGTCCAGGCTCCATGCCAGACAGCATCTCATCCGCAAACGTATAGAACGCATCCGCCACACCAGGTTCCTGCAATAAGGCCCAGGCGAACTCCGCATAAGGTAACTTCGCCACAGATGCATCCGCATGTGTCACTCTGCCTGATACGAGGTCAAAGGTGAAATCCTTCTCTGTATTCCGGTCTTTCGGACGTAACGTTCCTCGCTCTACAAACTGGACGTGAATGCCCTTCTTGGCCTGTGGCTCCTTGGCAAACGTCATGAATCCCAGCTGCCGCCGGAATGCGTAGGGTAAAGCCGTGTACAGCAAACGTAACAATCCTTTGGCCCCTACGGTCACTTCCTCTGCGGGAAGGTCCAGCGCAATGTATACTTTTCTGCGTGTCGCTACAGACTGCATTACCGCATAGAGCAGGCGCTTGAACAGCACTTCGTTCATTTTCAAAGCGCTCAGCACTTGGGTTGGTGATCCTACGCCAGCATCGGTCGCCCCACCCTGTCCGCTCCGAGGTGATATAGGCAATTCAGCAAGCGCCGGCAGAACTGTACCTTGTTCGATGTCATAGGACGTGGCGAACACGGCATCCAGCCAGCCGCCTTGTTTCATCTGCTCTTCCGAGCGTTCGGGAGACAAGACGTAATTATGTGCAAAAAAGGCACTGCGTAGCCCGGTGAAATCTGCAGACTGGTACACATTTTGCCCAAGAATCGTCTCTCCACTCTCCAGATGAAGCAGGTGAATGGAAGCCGGAAACTTCGTCTCGTCCTTCTCGCTACGGCCTGTTAGCTCCGCTGGAGCGTCATAGACACAGTAGGGGTGAAGCACTTTTTTGATAAAAGAAGGGTCCAGTCCCGGCGATGCCGCAATCGTATCAAACCCCTCTGTTGTGCGAAACACCCCGCGCCGCTCTCGGGTATACAACTGTTGTTCAATGGGCGGGGTTACGGAAGAACGCATCATCCCACTCTCCCCTCAATGTACTTCAGCTTGTACAATAGCCATAAGAAGGGTTCATCCACGCGAATCGGACTAACCACACCCTGCAATTTCATATCCACCGGATTGCTGCCCAGCGCAGAGACTGCGAAATAGGCTGTATCCTTGAAGTACACATCCATCGTGCCCTTGAACGGACGATCCACCTTCTCAATAAAACGCCGGATCTCCCCGTCGATATTCTCGAACTCGGTTAAGTCGAACCAATCGCGGTGCACCATGTTGCGGAAGACATTACTGTTGGATTTGATATAATCCCCCTCTTCATCCTTGAGGGAATGCAGCATGTCGCTTTTCGTGAGCACAACGGCTGTTGGAATATTCGTTTTGGCTTTGTCCTGATACGCGATAAAATCTCCGAACATCGTCAGCACCACATCACGCGGCTCATCGTATCGTGGCGTCCACTCTCCCGGCTCGTTGCCGAGGTTAATACGAATTTTGTCCCGAATCGAACGAATCTGAAGCGGGTCCACCATGAACAGGATACCTGCCGAGTTCTTGATGTGCTGCCCGTGAAGTCCGAGATAATCCTGCTCCACCATACCTTCGCCCGCAACGTCAAAGAATACCAAGGTCAGCGGCGCTTTATCTTCGTCCTTGAACACAAACTGGAAGATAAACGGCTCTTGCAACTTCTCCTTCTGTGTGGAATCCAGCAAATCGCCCCGTTCGAACAACGGTTCTTCATAATCCGCACGGAACCGTCGGCTGATCTCCGCATTCAGTGGCATGCAAGCCGCGTCAAAATGATCCGCTGTATAATGCTGCAATGTATGAATTAATGAAGTCATGTAGACGGATTTACCCACCTGGGACGCACCAATAATGGAAATGATGTTGCTCGGTGCTTTACCAGCCGTAACAGGTAGCTCGTTATGACATTGCGGACACAACCGGCGGCGTGTAACGACACCGTATCGATCGTTCAGACCCATCACGATGTTATCGGAATAAATACGATGTTCCTCCGGTACATCATGCGGAGCCAATACGGCCTCCATATCAAATACCGTGTCGAGTCCGAACCTTTCACGATACCGATTCAACTTCGCATCTTCCCCGAGTGCGTAGTCCTCATCATCATCGCGGTGATGGGCGGCGCGGAACACCACCTCTTCCGGTGAAAACTTGCTGAAACAATAAGGGCATACAATATCGTAAAACAGCGGACGTTCCTCCGGCTGTTGTCTCTTCAAAAACCGACTAAAAAAGCTCATAGCCACTCCCCTCCCCTGATCAGTCAGACTAAGGTGATTTACACTTGCACTACGATGACAGAGTAACCTTCCAATCGCTAGTCCAACTATCTAGTCTGATATAAGCCGATAGGCGACTCCATATTTCGGTCCGTCCGTGAAGAATAATCGCACATAATCATCCTTGGCAACTTCAACGGGCGGCATCTCATTTCTTCCGGGAGCAAAATCACTCACAAAAGGATACACCGTACCATCTTCCTTATTCAGCGGAACCCCGCCCTGTTTGCGAACATAACAGAGTGCTTCCTTTGGAACAGGTACTTCCGCTGTGACGGTGATCAATACACTTTTTCGTTTCTGAAAAAAACCGCTCTTGTAGCGAATGGAAAAGCGGATATCCGCCTTCCCTGCGCTTGCAATCACCATATTGTCCTCGTCTCGTTGACGGATCAGTACAGGCCCGTCTTCCTCCATCTGACACACATATACCGTGTACTTGATGGCACCAAAACCTGTGATCCGATCCGTGTAACCATTGCTCGCCTTATATTCCTCTCTCGTGTACAGCTTCAGCTTGCCCTGTGCAGGCTCTTCCCCGTTACGATCCTTGCTCATCATATCCAGCTCCAGCCGTTCCACATACACAGCTTCTACCCGTTCCGGCCAGAGCCAGCGAAGTGTACAACGCCCTTCGTCCACCGCAAGTGTCAGCTTTCGAATCAAGGGTGTCGAAGGGTCTGCATCCGTAAACCGCATTTCCATTGACCTCCCGACGTTAGAATCCTTTGCTGCGTGTATCTCTTGGTCTCTGACCAAACCCTTCGGCAGAAGAAGTTCCGCCGCCAGCTTCACGACGCCCCCTGCTCTTCCGCGGCATGTTCTCCTTAATCGGAACAATCCAGGAGAAGAGGGTCAATACGCCAGACAAAATGAGCATCGCACCGAGTCGTACAAATGTATCACCCACGTTCGAACCGTCGAGACCCCATTCGAGCAAAAACCCTGCCAGTAGACCCGACACCGCACCACCAATACCAAAGCTGAGCGCGAGATGACGGTTATCAAACACAAGTCCGAGTGACACACCCAATGCTACTCCAATCAGTAACACGGCTGCTACACGGAAAATCGCCAGATAAACGCTATGCTCCATCTTACCTGTACGCTCCGTCACAAGCGTCCGTTCATCAATCGTATCGTAGATCTGCTGGAATGCCAGATTCAGACCACCGGAATCCGGTACATCATAGTACATGCCACCCGTTTGCTGGGCAATATTACGTAGCAAATCCGTTCCTGATGGGTCCACCAGGCTTAGGCCGACTGTATTAATAGAGATCTGTTCGTTGTTATATTGGGACAAAATATCGGTCGTGTCCGCTTCACTGAAGCCATCAGATAACAAGATGACAACTGTACCGCGTTTCGGGTCCTGTTTGCCCTGAATCTGTTCCATGCCTTCCCGCAGCACGGCATCAAAATTGGTGCCGCCCGAAGTTGTAACAATGCCATCGATTTTGCTATAAACCTCATTCTTGGCCGCTTCACTATCCAGCCCAATAAACGGCTGTAACAACTGGGGTTGGTCATCAAACGTAATGACAGCTACCTGTTTGTCACTCTCCATTTGGCTAATCAGTGTCTTGGCGGCTTCAAAGCGTCCGTTATCCGGATCTGTCTCGCTCATGCTGCCCGAGTTATCGATCATCAGTACGATGTCTTTCACTTGCTTCACACCGCCTGGATTGATCTGATACAACAATTGCAGAGCCAGTCCAACAACAAACAACAGAGCGAGTGTTGCCGGAACAAGCAGTTTCCACGACAGTCCCAGATACCGGAGCTTCCATGAAGCGCCATTCAGCTTGGGTGAGATCATCTCTGCGATCAAACAGAACAATCCCACACTCAGCGCCAGTACGCCAAAGTATAATCCCATCAGCAACAGACGTGGCATCTCCCCAAGCCATTGACGCAGCATGATTTCTCCTGCCGCAAAACCCACTGCCCCGCCAATCAGGCTGAACAGGACCAGGAGAAGATTGATTTTTCGCTGCATGTCTACATGCATCCTTTCCATACCAGCCGTAAGCAGGCTGAGTTAATACAAAATTGGTGCTGGGTATAGGACACCGCCAGACGTCGTCTTAACGGATGGGTGACAACTTCTCCACCAGACCTGCGGGGTGAAGTTCATAGCCATTTTCCGTATACGAGTCGTAATATACCTTACCGTTCCGATACACCATGAGATCCTCCAGATGGAAACCTCCCATCAGATTCAGCTTCTCTACACCACTGCTGCGTTCTTCGTACACCACACCCAACTTGTAGATGCGTGACGTCTCTTCGGCATGTGCCGCGTAGTCCATGAAAGCACTATGATGATCACCAAAGAAATACTTCTCTTCATACCGATGTTCCTGCGTATAATCGAATACGCGTACCCGAATAACCGCCTGATCCTCCAGCGTGTGGTACAACCTGCGGAACAGATCATCGCGGGTTAATACATCTTTATCTCCGTAGGCAATCGTGACATTCGCCCGCTGCAACAGTTCTTCTTCAAATGGCAATCGCAATGGCTCGGCCGTAAGCAGCAACGAGTGACATACCTCCATCAGTCGTTTCAACAGACGGTCATCGCCTTCTGTGGCAAGCCGGTTCATGTCTCCCATGTAACGGTCCTCAAACCATACATCCCGTCCGCGTTTGGCTTCCAGGTCGATGATTAGCTCTTCCGTCACTTTGCCGTAGTACTCCATCACGTTCTGGCCGATGTATTCATCGGCAGCAGCGATACTTTGGGCAGCTGTCTCTCGCAGTGTGCGTTCCAGCGCTTCAAGTGCTGCTGTGACGTGGCGACTAAAACGGTGAAGTTCTTCCATCTCCGTATCGTAGATACGCAGCAGATGTAATTCATTTTCCAGTCGCAGTAATTCTACCTTTGGTACATACACTCGCTCCAGCATGCAGTCAATCAGATTGCGCACATTCTGTTTATCACGGAACAACGCTCGTTTGAACGACTGATCTTCCACTCGCTCTTGCTGACGTTGCTCCAGCAGAGCACGTGCCGATTCAAGCTGCATCGATTTATCCCGAATCAATCCGAGCAGCGCTTCACGCACACTGCCAGGCTCACTGTCACTCCAGGCCGCCCACTGGAAGTAACCAACCTCTGGATGCTCCGCGCGGGAATGTTCAGCATGACGGCGCAGGGAACCGCTAGAGCTGCGCTCGCGCACACGCTCTTCGACAAGACGGACAACGTTATCGCGGAAGTACGCTTCAGCTCCTTGTCCAAACAACGCTCTCTCCGCTTCACGAAGTGAGAGCGGCTTCAGATCAGAGAAACTGACGTTATGCGTCATGATGCCACTCATGCCACTAACCAGATCTTCATCGGGCAGCAGGCCTTCGACTTTGCGTTCCACCGAGGCTGCGTCCAGTCCAAAGAAAGCGAGCTTGTCCTTGATGCTCCAATCCGGCTCCTGCCGCATGCGTGCAAGCAGATACCGATACATGTGATATAACACCGCCAATGCAATCGGCTTGTTTGGCCGCCTGATCTCGGCAAAACCCGCGCTGGCATAACCATGCTGATCAGAGGTAGTACGAATATTGTTTTTAAAAGATGTATTGTTGTACGTGTTCGCTCCCGTGCTTGAAACGCTACCCGAGTGATCCACATCCTGCTTCCTGTTCTTCAGCAGGCAGATGCGGCAGATGATCTCGGCATTTTCGATCCAGCCACCGGGAACGCCGGTTCCACGCTCATTTTTGTCGGACAACAGATATACCAGATCAAACAACGGTGACGCGGGATGTGTAACCGGAATGGAGATCCCATCCTCCGTCACCAGCAGTTTACCGCTGAACGTGTAGTCCAGCGACTGCATATAATCCAGTTCCCGCAGAAAAGCGAGGCCTGCTGCGCTGGCATACCCGAAGGAATCCACCTGTTCCATCTCGCTGACCAATACATGCAGATCCGTCTGCACCGACTTGAAGGCTTGGGACAAAATGGTCTCCGTCAGCTTGGTGAGCTCTGGCAACAATACATTCAACGGATCATCCGCTCTGGTTACCACCGTAACGTAAATCCGATCAAATGACGAGTATAACCGTCCATATTCGGCAATTCGGTTACTGACCCGACGAAGCGTACGATTCAGATCGTAGAGCGCCTGATCCGATTCGTGGAAACTGCGGTGTACATCCTTGCGCCGTGTTTTGGACGGTCGCTCCGTCTGCCCAGCGGACAGAGGCAAGCGGTGACAAGTCACCTGCCCATCATCGGACGAGCCAATATTCCTCTTTTCACCCGGATGCTCTTTCTGATCTTCTGTACCAATCTGAACGTAGACCACACCGTCTCCGTTATCCCATTTTAGCCGATTGATCTCCTGCACAGCAGACACTGCAGGTGCAACCAGATCACCCACAAACAGGAACAGCGCCGGGTAATGGATACTGCTGCGTCCATCACCCAGGCTGCCTTGACGCTCCTGCTCTATTGCATACTGCGCTGCATACTTCTCCAGATCACGCTTCAGGGTATTGTTCGAATTGAACTCCATCCCGACCGCCATCTTACTTCAGCCTTCTGCGAATGTCGTTCAGCTTGGACGACATCGTTCTGTAGAACTGATAGATGTCTTCTCCGTTAGCCAGTTCTACCCGCTCGTATTCGAGACGATCACGCGATTCCATGAACAGGGCAGCCAGATCATCCAGCTTTGTCAGCAGTGGGGTGATATCCTCAGAAGCTGTAAGATCGTTATCGCGGCGGGAGGCTTTGCGCAGCAATGTACTGCGATCCTTCTCCGCCAGACCGCGGAAGTTGCCAAACACCTCATACTCGGCAAAGTTACGGCTCTTCATCAAGTTTGCGAACGGCTCCCATGCGTCTTCTTCCGGGTCACGGTCATAGACGTAGAGCGCACCTTTTTTGACGATGGTGTCGGTATATAACGCTTCGATGAAGCGGTCATACCATTGCTCTTCGTCCTGGTACTGGGCAAGAATGCCTTCGAGTTCGGCGACTTTGGCCGAGATGGCATTCATCTTCGCCAGTTCCTCACGTACGCGCGCGATCAGCTGCGGAGAGCGTACCAGGTTTTCTTTGGCCATATCTTCATTAATACTGCCGAAAATATCCTTAACTCCCACACGTGGCAACCCTTCGGATTGCAGACGTTTTAGCTCGATCACCGCCCGCTTCACTTCGCCGAGGTTCGGCGTGGTGGACGTGAGACGCATGTCGTAAGCTCCCAGTTTGGCAGACAAATCAAACGCTTCTGTTGTCACAATCGCATACCGATTGCTTGTATTCTCATCAATGGATTTGGCTGTCAAAATGTTGTATACAAGCGCCTGCTCAAATTCGTTACGCACACGGGCGTTATACTGCTTCACGCGGGCGTTCTCGTACACATCTCCCCATGATTTCTCCGGAATCGGAGACGGCAGATAGGTCCAGTTGTTTTTCTCCGTTTGCACCAAGTGACGACCAATGCCTTCTTTGTCCAAAATGGTACGTTCATAACTTTCCTCATATACTTTGAGCGGTGTATACACAAAGAGTGGTACCCCGTTGCGGGTGTTCAGCCAGAATATCCGGTTACGCACTTCACTTTCCTTAACGGTAAAATGAGATTTGCCTACCGCATTGTTCTGATAATTGCGAATCCCTTTCAGAATGCCCGGCGCCTGTGCCGGTACCGATACAAATCCCCATGAAGGGAAATGCAGACTGCCTGTACTGTTGCTCAGATTGAACACCGGAACAGCCTCATCATCCAACTTGCCAGCAATGAAACGTTCCACGAATTTCTCGACTGACTCATCCTGACCGTATTTGATCACCAGGAAATCTTCCATGGAACGGGTAATCAGATCACCGAATTTCTCACTCAGGAAGTCGGAGATGGAGCTGACGATATCAATCTCGTTTTCTTTCACCCATTGGCTGGAGTTTTCCAGCAATTCACGAGAGAAGTCACGGATCAGATCATCTGTATCACGCTTATCCAACAGCCCGTCCACCACACTGACGATATCCGGTACACTTACAACGTTCCAGTAATATGTTTTGTTGCCTTTGTGATCGGCTTGTTCTTCGCCACGTGTCAGGAGGTCACCGTTCTTCGTGAATATCGAGCTAAGGGCATTCAGCGTTTCGGTAAATACGTTATAAATGCGGCTGTTTTCCTGGTTCAGCAACTCATACAGATCTTCATAGAACTCGATCATCTGATCGTTGCGTTCCACGTCGGCGTGCAGCCAGTACTCATGAATTTTTGCTTCAATATAAGCATTCTTTTTCTTCTCTTTGGAGACAAAAGCACTCTTCGCATCGCCCAGTTTCTCTTCGGACTGCTCCTGAGCTGCTTCAATATCACGCGGAATGCGGAAGGCATTCTCACGCAGGGTTTCGATGTACGACTGAATCATCTTCAGTACACAGAAACCTTTTTCCGTATAAATCAGACGGGAGACATAAAACGGACCTTGTTCGGGATGCAAAAACATACGCCGGATCTGTTCGGTGAACTGACCCGCAATCTCACCAGGCAGTTGTTTCTTCGCTTTAATATATTCTTCACGAGCACGAGCCAGGAAGTTCTGCTCCAGTTCAGTATCCATATTCACAACCTGTGATTTCACCACGTTGCCATAGGATAAACGCTCGCTGTTCTGATAACCAGGTAGCGGCTCAGGAACGCGGGCTTCAAAGGACTTGACCACACTTTCGAGATCAATGCCCAGCTTGCGGGCAAACTTCTCGGTATCCTCCTGGTTTGGCGCTTTGGAGAACATGGTGTTCATTTTATCGAACATGCGATACGCCAGATATGTGGTCATCTCTTCGATCGGCAGGACAGCCGAAGATGCACCGATGATGTTGTAATCATAGTTTGCCGGGTACACCTTGTTCATCTGTGCAATGTTGGTGCGAATGTTGCTGATATAGTCATGGATCGCAAACTCCTCACCAGACTGCTTCTCCTCACTTGCCATGAAGTTGGTAATGTTCTCGGCCGTGACGTTCATGCAGTAATCGTAGGCGTTCTCCAGCAGTTTGCCTTCGGTGTTCGTCGCAGAGATCAGATGACACAGGTTAAATGGCGGCAGTGGTGAGTTAACTGTTAAAATATTGCCGTACTTCTGTGTAAATCGCTCACCGCGGCTATCCACGTTCATCCAATAATCCAGCTCTTTGAGCGCAGCATATCCATTCTTGCGAATGTATTCGCGAGTGTGTTCGCTTAAGCTTTTGTTGGACAGGTTCACGTCTGGCGTGAACAGGTATCCAAGCGTATTGACGCGGTCAATCCCGGCAGAGCCGTGATCCCGTTCGATAATACCGCGCACGATATAGGAAATATCGAGGAAACAGCCGCTGCCTGTACCGCCGGACAGACCTGTCAGCAGGAACACCATCAGTTTTTTGTTGGTGCCTACGGATAAGGTTTTGATCTTTTTGTCGATGGCCTGCACGACCTGATTAATCTTGGTGAACAGGAGCAGACGTCCAGCCTGACGCACCCCTGCGGCGCCGTTCATGCCGTCCGTAATGCTCAGTTCGGGAGACAGCCAGTCCGTAATATACGGTTCAAGCACGCTCCGGTTCTGTAGAAGTCCGCCAATCTCGGCATTGGACAGCAATACGAATTCATTGATCGGATCAAGTCCGATTCCTTTATACTTTTTGGCACGATCCTGTTCGTTTGTCTCAAAAGCCAGAAACTCCACATTGTCCGGCTTGTCCATTTTTTTCTTGGATACCGGGTCCTGTGGCAGCTTGAAACGACGGTTGATCTGATATTTGAGACGCAGCAACGCATCAATTCCCGTTCCTCCCAAACCAATAATCAGAATGGGATTATCAATCGTATCAACTCTGATCTTCTCACTGACAATACCTCCGCCAAGTGATACATCCAGTTGCTGTATATGTTCTCTAACAATCGGTTTCATTCCATGTCCTCCTTAGATTAACGCACGTATGCTTCAATCTATATAATTAAACTAAAGAATATTTACACTTGCCACTTCGTTGACAGAACAACCTTCCGATCGCTGTTATCCCCAGATTTTTTGATTCTCTTTTTCAACGGTGAAAATCTGGGGATAGCGTATGCTTCCGATGCAGCTTTCTTTCAGAAAGCTTTTAGGCGAACGCTTCGCTTCTTCAGGTTTTCTCTGTCCTCTGCGTTCTCGTGTAAATGGATTAGTTCAACTTATATAGCTTACATTCATTTAGCTATAATCCTTCACACCAAATACTCGATCAAAATGGTCTTGTCCGCCTGTTGCAGCGGGATGCTCAGTCGGTCACCGTTCTTCAGTTCAACGCCTGAGCTTGCATCGACTGCACGACCGGATTTCTCCAGCGTACCGCCTGCGGTGTTACGGATTATAATTCGATCCCCATTGCTGGGCGTAAATACATATTTTTCGGTTTCCTTCAGCTCAGGGTCCAGTTGCAACAACTGATGCAGATGGAATCTGCCCCGGAAGGATACCAGCTTTTTATATTGTGGATATGACTTGTCTCCCGTGTTCTCATCACGAATCTCCACAACCATCTGGCCTACAAATCCCCGGTTTTTGCGTTTCAGCCAGCCCATCAAGAACCAGGCACCAACACCGACCACAATCAGAGCTATAACACCCAGGATGACAGGCAACCAAGGAAACGGCTTGTCCTGTTCACCGCCTGACGTTGTTGGTTGAGATCCACTTCCGGCTGATCCACTCGCGTTGATCGTGATTGGCTCACTTTCACGGTAGAAGCTGTCTTCTTCCGCACGGATGACTAATTCATAGTTATGATTGTCTGGTACTTCAAACGTTCCGGCAAAACCAGAACCTGTGTTTTCCAGCGGTTGTTCCTCGCTTTTACCTGTATCTACATCTTTCACAACCAGCGTGGCCTTCATATCTGTATACAGATCATTATCCTGAAGTGGCTGACCGCCATTCTCCAGTTTGGCTGCAAGATCAACCTTGTCCTCTTTGGTATAGGACTTGGTCTTAATTGGGTCCACAACGAGCTGAAGATCATAGTTGAACAACAGGTTGATATCGATGCTGTCTTTCGGAGCCCCTTTTACCCGAAGTTTCCAGTCTCCTTCTTGGGGTTTCAACAGCTTCACGAGTGAATAACTCTTCGACGTCGAGAGCTTGGCTGCATCCGAGTTCAGGTCCACGGCTTGTCCGGAAGGGTCCGTCAATTGCACTTCCACCGGCTTCGAAGACATGATCGAAATGTTTGCTTCCAATACACTGTCATTCGGTACATTCACGGTAACTTCCTGATAACTGCCGTTTCCCGTTACAGAGGGCAGCTTTACCACATTCAGTTTGGCATGATCCGCGAAGATCTCACTCAGAATCTGTGGCAGATCATCCGGCGTATCGGTAATGAATGATTTACCTCCAGTCTGCTGAGCCAGGTCTGCGAGTGCATTCTTGTTCAGCTTGCCATCGGCGTTCAATCCAATCGTATACACCGGAATACCCTGATCCTGTGCTTCCTTCACGGCTTTTGCCAGGTCAGCATCAGATTGTGCCTGTGTACGGCCTTTGGTTTTGTTAAAGTCATTGTTGCCATCCGCCAGCAGCACGATCATTGGCGAGTGGGATGGGTCTGCACCATGATTCAGTATGTTCACGGCTTCGGCGACACCAACTGAGACATCGGTATATGGCCCCCGGCCAAGCTGATCAATAAAATCCTTCAGGCTGCTCTTGTCCGCATCGGACTGAATCTCCAGCATAGCCTTTTCCCGCTCTACCTGATCGGTATAAGCAACAATCCCTACCTTGTCCCCCTGGACCGGCAGCATATCAATAAACATTTTCATGGCTTCATTACTAATCTTGTCACGGTCACTTGTATTCATTGAGTTACTTACATCGGCTACAAGTACCGCATCGATTCCGCTTGTCTGTGCCTGAGCCGCTGCAGCTTGTGGCAGCAACGCTTGAGGTAACAGTAGCGTTAGAATTGCCAGCAGAACCATCGTTCCACTAAGCCAGCGTATTTTGCGTGTCCGCAGCATTGGGTGTACTCCTTCACGTTTGAGATTAAAATGGGAATAGTTTATTATAGGCGTCAAGCCTTAAGGAAATCTTAACAGTCTACTAACAAATTCTGAAAAGCACCCCTATCTTGAGTTACAGTTTTGTAATGACTGACAAAAATCGACGATTTCATGCCTTGAACTGGCACAAAAGTACCAACTATGGAAATATGATATAGTTATTGCCAGCAAACTGCAATATAACAGCGCTTGTTCACCAAGCCATAGAAGGGAACGGATTATGGTTACATACGGATGCCTCGCCATATTGTTTCTTTTTGTCATTATAAAGGTAACTGCACTCCAGCTTCATCGGCGGAAACCAATCTCCCGCGAAGACACGGATCGTACCCTCTACACTATTCTGAATGGTGAGCGTGATTAAGCATGAGTACTAAACTAGTTGTATCCATAAGACCATTTCATCGAACGACCTATGCCTATGAAAAGTTGCAAGTCTGCTCACGTTGTGGAAAGTACACCTGCCTGTGGGAAGATGAGTGCACGGCCTGTGGCCGGGGTACCCTCAATTCCGTTCAAGCGAAGGCAACTTCCCGTGTAAAACGTCGGATTGCACGCGACTTGTTCATTACGATATTGTTCGGTGTAGCTGCTACCTATTTCGGTGAGACCATAGATCAGACCATGGCGGCAGCCAGCGTTTCCCTGTTGCTTCTGGCCTTACTGATCTTCATGCAGAAACGTTCATTCGAGGTAGAGCAGCAGCGCGAGTTGAAGCGCACGTTACAACAGGATGAGGAACTCATCCGCCAGGGTATTAACCGCAATTGGGCTCTGGTCGCCGAAGCTCGAAAACAGGATGAAGCACTTGCCTATGAGATGCTCCGCGAGATCGGCTCACTCGTCTACAATGACCGGATTCGACTGCAACAGGTTGCGCTGTTACAATCCTTTGTCCTACGCAGTGATATGGATCTGCAGCTCAAGCCCTTGCTCTTACGTAGCTTCGAGCGGCTGCTGGCTGAATATATTGGTGAGATTGCTCGGCTTAAGCCCGATTTGATCCGTGAAGATGCGATTCGTTATATCGCAACCTATGAAGTGAACATTTTACAGCTCCACAATGGAATTCAGATACTTACAGCCGTAGCTGCTGCTGCCGTACGCAAGAGCAAATATATTGAGTTATTCCCTAGTCTTATTACCCGCTACGCCCGCTTTATGCCCAAGGATCGCTTCATGAGACTTTATCACACGATTGAACGCTATCCGAGCAAGGCACGCGGGGGTCTGGCGGAGTCGGTAGGCCGGGTGTATAACGAGAAATATCGGGATCAATACGCAGATGTTCAGCTGTAGGGATGATATATTGAGAAAGAAAAACGTAGTTTAGTGCAAACTCACTCCCTGTATATAGACGAATGCAATTTCATCCATCCCTGCATGCGCGTCAGCACCACAGATCGAAGGTTATGCTTCTAATGATATAAGAATTAATCCAAAAACACCCCATCCTTAGGTCTAGGATGAGGTGTTTTGAATTTTATGGCAGTCTGCCACGTGCTATACGCAGTACACGAAAAAAAGGAAAAACTACATGGGGAATACCTAAATGGCATCTTCCATGGATCAAGTAGGCACGCAAACAGGTACTCACAGATGACAAAAAGAATAAGCGGAAATGATCATCTGTCCTGGTGAAAGGGCCGCGACGTGGTTCCGTCGCGACCCTTGATCTGAAGGTTCGGTACATCTGTACCCGAACCCTCTCATATGTGCCATGCCCATCACTGTGGCATGGCATGGTGCCTGCGCAATTGCGGCTGCATCGCCGCTTGCGCCAAGGCTTTACCGTCCGCGACGAGAATCGCGACGGTCACCCTTCGCCGGTCCGCGTCCTGCGGATTCCGGACGGCGAGAGCCTTCGCTACTGCGCCCGGAGGTGCGCTTGTCGGCACTACGGCCAGCCCAGCCGCTGCTAGCTGCGCGGCCGCTTTGACCCGTTGCTCCGCGACTGCTGTCGCTGCTGCGCGCGGAACCACGACCTGCGCTGCGCTCGTCGCCACTGCGACCCGCACCGCGTCCACCTTGACCCGCTGCACCACGACTGCTGTCGCTGCTGCGGCCACCGCTACGACCACCACTGCGTCCGCCTTCACTGCGGCCACCTTCGCCACCGCGGGAACCACGTCCCCCACGTCCGCCATCTCTGCGATCGTTACGGCCTGCACCGCGACGGGCACTACCAGTTCCGGAAGAGCGTCCGCCTGAACGTTCGTCATCCCCTTGACTGTTGATGGAACGTCTAGCTGCTCCAGTTGAAGCAATTGGACCTTCGCTTGTCCACTGGATACGGGACAGCTTTTGGTCAATACCTTGTTCAATACGTGCAAGTTCCGGTCTGTCGTGCTCTGTTGCAAACGTTACAGCAAGACCTGTACCGCCTGCACGGCCCGTACGACCAATCCGGTGGATATAACTTTCCGCATCATGCGGCATATCGTAGTTAAATACATGCGTAACGCCTTCAACATCAAGTCCACGTGCAGCTACATCTGTAGCAACCAGCACTTGCAGTTTGGCATCGCGGAACGCTTTCATTACGTTCTCACGCTTGGATTGGGACAGATCTCCATGAAGTTCATCACTTGCATAACCTGCTTCACGCAGATCTTGGTTCAGCTTGGATGCACGACGTTTGGTCCGACAGAAAATAATCGCCAAGTATGGGCGATACGTATCAATCATGCCGCGAAGCGCTTCTAATTTACCACGATCCGTACATTCCAGCACTTGCTGGCGAATTTGTTTGATCGGGATAACAGATTGGGAAGATACTTTTACATCTTCCGGATCTTTCATGTAGGTCTTCGCCAGGTTGCGAATGCCCTTAGGCATCGTTGCTGAGAACAGCATTGTCTGACGTTTATGTGGTAGCTCGCTAAGAATCGTCTCCACATCGTCCAGGAAGCCCATGTGCAACATTTGGTCGGCTTCATCCAGCACCAGTTTTTTCACATTATCCAGCTTCAGCGTGCCACGGCGCAGGTGATCCAGGAGACGACCTGGTGTACCAATAACGATCTGGGTACCGTTCTGCAATTTACGCAGTTGTTTGTCCACATCCTGCCCGCCGTATACGGCAAGCACGTGCAGTTTATCGTCGTTAGCAGTAAGCTTCTTCGCTTCTTCCGTAATTTGCAGCGCAAGCTCACGCGTAGGCGCGATAATCAGCGCTTGTGGCGAACGGTCGGATACGTTAATTTTCTGAATAATCGGCAGCAAAAATGCCAGCGTTTTCCCTGTTCCTGTCTGTGCCTCAGCGATAATATCGCGTCCACCCAGCAGTACCGGAATCGAACGCTCCTGTACCGGAGTCGGCACGGCGATTCCCTGATGTTTCAGGATCTCGCACCATTCCGGGCGAATGCCCAGTTGTTCAAAGTTTGCCAATCGTTACACCTCTGTATATTCATTTAGATAAGTCCATTTCATAATGACTCAGTATCAGTATCTGCCATCAAGACTAGTTTTCCTTAGTTCAATCATGATTATGAAATGAATTTTTTAAAAAGCAATCCACTCGTTGCTCTTCTTCTCCATACCCTGTAGTTTACACGTTAGTCAAGCAAAACAAAAGGGGATACAGCGTTACACCCCCAACTTGTAGCACAAAATTCCAAGATCAGCGTAACTTGTATCGACCAAGTGAGTTTGAGGATGGTTATGAGAGAGAGTGTAAGGATGATTTTGACAGTAACCATAGGAGCCCCTCTGAAAATGATGATGAGTGGAACATCCCAAGGTGTTGGCTCGAAGTATGACTCTGATTCTGTGAATTGGTTGAGGATTGAACTGCATGCAAATCCCACGTACCACCAATTCTAACGAATCCAGGACACCCTATTACGCCAATTAAAGCCGTTTGGATTTTCTAACGAACTCCAGTCACTTAATTACTCGGAATACCCGCGAAACGGCATCAGTATGGGTGGAATCAGCAAAATAAGATGTCTGAGATTCGTTAGAATAACGAAAACATGAAATAACTCCATATAAGACGTGCCAGGTTCGTTAGAGTTTACACACACTGAAGAACACAAGCTTGAGCACAATAAGATCAGCTAGAGAAATAACAACATTTACTAGAACCAGAACACCAACTACAAATACTAGAACTAACAACAACCAGCACTACCTATACTTCTACTAGAACTATTACTACAACTGCTACTCCAACTTCTACTACAACTTCTACTTCTATTTCTATTTCTATTTCTACTACAACTACCACTACCACCATTAGAACTACTACTACTTCTTCTTCTTCGTTCTTTTTCTGTTCTCTTCTTCACTGTACACACCACACACTCTAATAAAAACAACGACGCCCTCTCCCCAATTTATTTTAGGAAAAAGTGCGCCGCTGATAGAAAGTATCTTTTTATGTTATCTACTACACAGGGCTGTCGCATGTCTACTCAACACTACTTTAGGACAGTAGCCTTCATAACTTTACTTTATTACTTGTTTAGATCCTTAATTCCAGATTTACTAAACCGTTCATTTTTCACCTTGTCTGCGTAACTACGTTTCGACATTGCACCTTTGGACAACAACCTTCGTTGCAACCAAGTTACGAACCGTGCCCTCCAGCTGTAGCAAACCCACTCCGTTCAAGAATGCGAGTGCTCTCCTCGTTCAACCCGCGCAGGTGCACGGTTTTGCCTAGCTTCGCGTATTTGAACTTCAATTTGCCGATAGCAACAACCGCAGTGTTATCCCAGATATGTGAACCTCCGAAATCAATCGTGATCTCCTTCGGATCGGCCTCTGCATCGAACTCATCCACGAATCGGGATGAAGAGCCAAAGAAGAATGGTCCGTGAACCCGGTATACCTTCTGCCCTTGTTCCTGGCTCGACTGTACGCGAATCTTGGTCTGTTTCCAGCCAAAATGCAGCACACTGAGCACAACGCCGACCATGACCCCGATCGACAGATCGTGAGTATAGACCACAATTGCCACCGTCACAATCATGACAAAGGCTTCCGCCCGCGGCACGCGAGTTATATTTTTGATGGAACTCCAGTCGAATGTTCCGATACACACCATAAACATCACACCGACGAGTGCCCCCATCGGTACCTGTTTCACCACACCGCTAAACAGCAACAACAGGATCGCGAGAAACGCACCCGCAGTAAACGTAGATAATCTTCCACGTCCGCCAGACTTCACATTAATGACCGACTGCCCAATCATCGCACAGCCGCCCATGCCGCCAAACAAACCGTTCACAAAATTCGCGATACCCTGACCACGCACTTCACGGTTCTTGCTGCTCTTGGTCTCGGTCATCTCATCCACGATGGTTGCGGTCAGCAGAGATTCCAGCAAACCAACCAGTGCCATGGTGAATGAATAAGGCAGCAGAATCATCAGCGTGTCCCAAGTCCACGCAATATTGGGCAAGTGGAACATCGGCAGAGTGCTCGTTATATTTCCCATATTGCCTACCGTTCTTACGTCCAGGTGAAACACCACGGTAATAATCGTCATTACGACGATTGCAATCAGTGGAGCTGGAATGCCTTTGAAAAACCGTGGCAAAATATAAACGATCGCCAGCGTGCCCGCTACCATCGCATACATAATCCAGTTCGCTCCCGTGAAGTGGGTTAACTGCGCCATAAAGATGAGTATAGCCAGTGCGTTAACGAATCCGGTCAGTACCGAATGAGGCACAAACGTAATAAACCGTCCAACCTTAAATATGCCCAGTAGAAACTGGATAATGCCCGTCAAAATCGTCGCCGCAAAAAGATATTCCACGCCATAATCCTTGACGAGTCCAACCATCAGTACCGCCATGGCACCGGTTGCCGCCGAGATCATGCCTGGTCTTCCACCAGCAATCGAGATCACAATCGCAATCGTAATCGAAGCGTATAATCCGACCATCGGATCAACACCCGCAATGATGGAGAACGCAATGGCTTCCGGAATTAACGCCAGCGCTACCGTAATGCCTGCCAGCACGTCTCCGCGAATGTTGCCAAACCATTGTTGTTTTAAAGTATTCATATGTTCTTGCCGTTCCTCCTACGTGTATTCCTTATAATGGACAATCCCGCTGAACAGTAACGGAAGCCGTTCACACTAACCATCTACCCAGGACAGCACAAAACAACGGATTCCTCTCCGCGTCATTCACCTATGCTCATCCCTGAGTTGCATCATTATTTACCATCCATATTGCTTTGAAGGGTTAATATGCACTCATGTCTTTTCCGTTCCAGTGTGTACCGCTGGTGTTCCATTACTGCCTCAGTTGTCTTACTCGTGCGACATCAGGAGCTGATCCTGATGCCAATAGGTTTTCCCCTCTCAGAAAAACCGGGTCCGTTAATGTACTGACCTATTATTATAGTCACAGGACCGGATATGTACTAATACAGTTAAGACGAAAAAACAGAACCTTTTCTTCTATTATCTTAATCTTTCTATAATTTACTCACCAATTCTCTATTCACAAAAAATAACCCGCAAAGATCCTTTGGAGAAAGTCTCTTTACGGGTATTCTTGTGATGTAATGCTGTTGCTAGAACCTTCCCGATTTGAATATCGAATAGAGCAGGAAAGCCACCATCAGAATCGCCACCAGGAAACCAATCTCAATGACCGGAATATCCCACAGCATCGTGGACTGATGACTGATCGACGAACCGATAATCAATCCCACCATAATGATACAGAAGGCGAGTAACACGATACTGAAAGACAGCCGATTACTAATCTGGTCCATTCTACGCATGAGTGCATCGAGTTCAGGGACACTGATCTCCAGCCTCAGCTTGCCTTTGCTAATGATGGATGATAACTGCCTTAACTGCCCTGGCAGACCAATGACACTCTCGGCCATATCAGCCGCACTGCGGAACAAGCGATTCTTGATTCTTCCTGCGCTAAAACGTTCCTTGATCAGCTTCCGCCCAAAGGGTTCGGCCATATCTACAATGCTCAATGAAGGATCGAGATGTTCGATTACACCTTCCATCGTCAGCAACGATTTACCAAGCAGTAGAATATCCGCAGGCATGACAACCCGGTGCCTCTGAGCTACGCCGAACAAGTCATTCAATGCCTGACCCACACTGATCTTGGAAAAGGGAATATCGTAATATTTGGTACGCAACTTGTCCAAATCCACATGAAGACCACGCAGGTCCATGTCATCTGGCATCATGCCGAGCTTCTCAATCGCCCGGATCATACTGTCCGTATCTTTGCGCATTAACCCAATAATAAGTGAAGCGAGCTGTTGTTTCATCTCGTCGCTCAGACTGCCCACCATACCGAAGTCTATAAAAGCAAGACGTCCATCCTTCAATACCATCAGATTGCCCGGATGTGGGTCAGCGTGAAAGAAACCCTGAATAAAGATCTGATTCAATAATGAATCCACCAGCCGCTCGGCAATGTTGTTCAGATCATGGCCGCGTCTGACCAGTTCTTCACGATCATTGAGTTTGATACCTTCGATATACTCCATAGTGAGCACACGGGACGAAGTCTGATCCCAGTAAATTGCCGGGATTTTCACCTTGTTGTCCTGTTGGTACTGCTGTGCAATCTTTTCCGTATTTCGGCCTTCGACCGTATAATCCAGCTCGGCCATCAACGCCTGAGCATATTCTTCGACCATTTGCGGAATCTGATATTGCTTCACCCAGTCCCAGCGCTTCTCGGCCATGGCTGTCAGTTCACGCAAGATATCCAGGTCACGCTGCACAATACGCGATATACCGGGACGCTGAATCTTGATGGCTACCGATTCACCGCTTTGAAGTTTGCCCAGATGCACCTGTCCAATGCTGGCCGCAGCTACAGGGGTATCCTCGAACCGGGAAAAGATCTCCTCCAGCGGTGTATCCAATTCCTGTTCCAAAATACCCCGTGCCGTCTCGGAAGAGAACGGCGGGACCTGATCCTGTAACTTCACCAGCTCACGAATGACAGACTCAGGCAACAGATCTGCCCTTGTGCTTGCGAGTTGCCCCAGCTTAACGAAAGCTGGCCCCAGCTCCTGCAGCACAAGCCTAATACGTTCACTCAGCGTTTTGGTGGTGTGTGCTTCACGCGACATCCACCGTCTGGGCAGAGCCAGCAACTGGAACAAACCCAGCTCCTCGACCATATAACCGAAGCCATGACGCACTAGCGCCATGGCAATTTCACGGTATCTGCCGACATGTTTGATTCGCACTGCCATCTACTCGATCTCGTTTCCTTTGAGAGGAGGAGGAACTTCAAGTGGAGCTGGGGATTCATCAGGTTGAAGCTGTGGTGAGTGGCCCAGTTCGGCAAGTTTTTTCTCCAGAACGGCAACGCGCTGTTCCAGACTGGTTACATCACTTTCGGATGCCACACCAGCTTCCTGAAGCACACGCTTGACCTGTTCTTGAATCACTCTCTTGAACTGGCCTTGCTCTTCATCGCCCCGTTCCAGCAGACGTTCAACCAAAGCTTTGGATTCACCGGGCGCAAGTTCCCCGCGCTTGACCAAATCATCCACGGTTTTCTCAATTTTTTCTTTGCTTACGACAGTAAGACCAAGCCCTAACGAGATCGCCTTTTTGAACAAATCGCTCATTTTTGTCATCCTCCTCTTCGTTGATCTCTATATTATACCCCTTATACTCTGCATGCAAAAATGTCAGTCCGATCAGACGTAACGCGCAGCCCATTTGCCTGCTTGCAGAAGTAACTTCCGGTACGTTTCGTGTGCAAAAGACGGCACATGGTGACCCGGCATCAGATAAACAATACGCCCAACACCATATCGATGAGCCCAAACCGCAGGCTTTGGTCCTTCTTCGGATTGATATTCAAGTAATATTTTCGTTTCGGCAAAAGAACCAAATTCGAACTGATAAGGCTCTTCTTCCATTGTGAAATTCGAAATGCCCTCCGTCACGGGATGGCTTTCCGCCGTTACAGTGAATTCAAGCGGTGCATACGCCGGATGATGCAGGAACTTGGCACCGATCATCTGTTTGAGCTCATAACGATTTTGGAGCGAAATGCCGTTATGTATAATGACCAGTCCACCCCCATTACTTACATAGGACAACAAACCTGCTGTCTGCTGTGGAGAGACTTTACCCTTCCAATCGTCCATGTATGAGATACATACATCAAACCCGGTTATATTTTCTTGCAGCAGCATATTCCGATTCTCACTGCACTGCACAGTCATAGTATCATGGAAAATTCGGCTAATCTCCGCATCCACCCCCTGAAGCGGGTGCCAATCCGGATGTGTATAATCGCCAAGTAATAATGCTTTTTTACGATGATCCATTCAATTAATCTCCTTTCTTGTTCACCTCACTGTATAAAACCAACTACCAGGGGAGCTTCTCTCCCTTGTAGTCCACATATGCGGGCTGATCTCCTTTAAACTGTTCATGGCGGTCGATAAGTACTGCGATATGCTGTGCAGATTGCTCGGGCGTGAGATCCGCAGCAACATCCAATTCGCCCCTCATATAACTCTGTACCCAACCGGGATGCACAAGCATCACTTGTCCGCCTTCATCCTTCAGACCATTGTGCACAAGACGGGCCTGCATGTTCAAAGCAGCTTTGGACATACAATAGGCATACCACCCATCCCGACTGCATTGTTCTATACTTCCAGCCTCGGAAGAGATATCAACAATCAGCTTGACCTGTCCTTGAAGAAGGAGGGGTAACAGGGAATGAGTCACACGCAGTGTACCTAAGGTGTTCACATTAAATACTTCAGCCATCTCCGCCATATTCAACGGCCCGCGGATATGATCCGTAATACTTCCTAGTATAGCCGCATTATTGATCAGCATATCCAAATGATTCGTATCCAGCTTCAATGTCTCCGTGAACAGAGCTACCGACAGGTCGTCCGCGATATCCAGTTCGATGGCGCGCAGATGGTCAGGATATCCTTCTGCAAGCATACGAATTCCCTCGGAATCTTCCACGTCCAGACCGGCCGCATACACGAGATACCCTCTCTTCAGCATCTGTGCCGTCAAAGCCAATCCCAATCCCCGGGCAGCTCCCGTTACACATACGGTTCTCATCATGATGTCCCTCCCTCGCATAATGATTCTGTCTTTTATTCATTCCACATATTCATCTGAAAACCTTTAATTCAGAATAGGATCGCCAACTTCACGACCAAAGACTCAGGAGGTAAAAGAAAGATTAGAGCCATTTTGCTTATTGAATTCAGCTATCTATTTGAGCTATAAATAGTTGTTGTTATCCCTGCATATATCGCTCCTGCCGATAGGCTAAACAATGTTCCACCCATCTTCGAGCGGCTGCCGGATAAGAGCCCAGATGAACGTGCGTATACCCCGCCACGATGTTGCCTGCGGCATATCCCTCTTGCTTCAAGCCACGCATCCCCTTGGTCTCATACGCATAAGGAATCGTTTCTTCATCACGATAGGTCATTGTCGAATAATGAAATTCATGACCCCGAAGTACTTCACCCTTTTTCAGCAAAAAGGAATCCCGAACGCTACTTGCTTCACGGTAGCCAAGCGCAGCGCGCTTCTTCTGCATCTGCACCTGTGCGGGGATAATGCCCGCCATGTCGAAAGTAACTCCCTCTCGGTCGGTCAACGTTTCTCCAAGCACCATGTAACCACCACACTCGGCAAATAAAGGCATGTTGGATTGTACTGCCTGTCGAAGTCCTTCCAAGAACCCTTGGTTACCGGCAATCTCTGCTGCAAATTCCTCTGGAAACCCGCCGCCCAAATAGACGCTATCCACATCCGTTGGAATACCTTCGCCAGCAAGAGGACTGAAGTATTGTAATCGGGCCCCGGCTGCTTCGAGCAATTCCAGATTATCGGGATAATAGAAATTAAATGCCGCATCGCGCGCAACGGCAATGACAGGCTGTACCGCATATGATACATGTCGATTATTAACGTGGATCACTGAATTGGAAAGTGAATCGTAACTTTGACCTAATTCAGCATTAGCAGGATCAGCGTGGGCAGTAGCCACAGGACTCACTTCTTCTGCATTCAAAGGCGGGGCGCTTGCCGCCAGAGCCAGAAGAAGATCCAGATCGGTGCCTTCCATCAGCACATCGGCAGCCCGCTGAAATAATGGCTCCAGTTCACCGCGCTCAATGGCAGGTACCAGCCCCAGATGTCTCTCCGGGATGGACATTTCTTCGTCCCGCTTCAGCCAGCCAACCACCGGAATTCCGCACATCTGCTCAATGGCTTTTTGCACAATGGTATAGTGACCCGCACTTCCACAACGGTTGATGATTACTCCGGCAATATTTAATTCAGGCTCCAATTGTTGAAAACCCAGGACAATCGCGGCCGCACTGCGAGCCATGCTGCGTACGTCCACAACCAGAATCACAGGGGTCTGCGTGACCAGAGCAATCTCTGCAGTTGAGCCTGTATTGTTGAGCGGATCTTTGCCATCGTAGAGGCCCATAACGCCCTCGATAATGGAAATATCATGTCCCGCCGATGCCTTCTCGAACGTATCTCTCACATACTCAGGCGATGTCATCCATGCATCCAGATTACGTGACGGTCTGTCCGTGACAGCAGTATGGTATGTCGGATCAATATAGTCCGGGCCGCATTTGAACCCTTGTACACTCAAGCCACGCTGAGCGAGTGCTCTCATTAGCCCCAAAGTTACTGTCGCTTTCCCTGCACCACTTCCGGTCCCTGCAATGATAAGTCGGGGTCTGGCATTACGATCTGAAATGGTCATCGTCATTTCCACCTTTTCGTCAATATAACAAAAGCCTCTGATCGAAGCACTATCAAGGATGTACATTCGTGTTTTAGTTGTAACGTATAAATTCTATAATCTAAACAAAACCGCATCATATAGCGATGCGGTTAAGATTAATGCACACTTTTTATTCATGAAGCGACGCCAAAAGCTTTTTGTCGAACTGATCTAAAAGCAGGCCACTAATCTCTAATCTTGGCCGCACGCCCTGCTGCAAAGTAACGCCCAAGCTCAACGATGAGTGCTCCCATCTTCTCTTCCTCCGGAATGACCAGTGCCTCAATGCCTTCTTCACGCATAGAGTTTGCTGTAACTTTACCTACAGACGCAGGAATTACACCTTGTCTGAAGGCTGCAAGCATCGGCTCAAGCTTGTCCTGGGAAGCCGCATATTGCGTCAGAAATCTAACCTGCGGTCCACTTGTGAACGCAACAGCATCTACCTCGAAATTTAGAATTTCATTTAATAACTGTTCCAGTTCTGCCTCTTCTGGCGGTACATGGCGGTAAGGAAGCACTTGTCTGACGATGGCACCTTGTTCTTCCAACCATGCAACGAGTTTGGGAGCTGTCTCCCCATGAAGCTGCAACATAACCTTTTTCCCTGCGAGATCATGTGGGGTGAATTCTCGGATGAGCCCGTCCGTGCTACCGTCATCATCTCGTACCAGCGGTGTTAACTTGCGCTTTTTGAGCGCATTCACCGTCTTGTATCCCCTTGCCGCAATTGAGGATTCTGATAATACATCCAACAATTGGCCTGCCACTTCCATATCCTCAGCCATTTCAAACAATGCATCCAATCCCATACCCGTCGTTAATACCGCCCAATCTGGCGGGTCTGAGATCCAGGATACCAGCCCATCCCTGATACTCCGATCATCCAGGAATACGGTCCCCTGTGCCGGTCGCACAAGCGGGATTCCACCCATTTTTTCAACCAGTATGGACATTTCTTTCGATTTTCGTGGTCCTGTCAATGCTACACGCACACCTGCCAAATGTTGAGCCATTCATGTTCCCCCCGTTAGTTCAGCCGAATGTTCATCAGTCTGACTACAGTATACAGGGTACTTCTGTGGAGGGAAACTGTACTTTCCCTCTTTTTGCCCGTTCATCTATAAGGATTTTTGATGGAATGCATCAGGAAGGCTGGAGTTCTCCGCCATGAGAATCTTTCCGTCTTTTCTCTCCGTCCTTCTCCGAATCAGCCGATTTTTGTTCCGGCTCATGTTTCTCTTTCTTTGACTGTTCTCCCGCTCTCTGTTGGGTAGATTCTTTTTTATCCTTTTTGCGAGGACGAAGGAAAAGAAACAGCACAATAGGGAACAGCACTTCAAATACAATGGCAACCCATGTCCATTCCCGAGTAAAACGATTGAGCTGAATGGCATTTCGGAAGAACCAGAATGCACAGACAAATCCGACGAGGGCAATCGGGCCTGTCAATACCTTCCCCGATACGTTCGGAATGATTCGCTTCAATCCCCAGCAGACAAAGTACAGGTCAAATGCAATCTTCGTGATCATGGTAGGCAAGGTTGCCGCTGCCAGCGCAAGGTCAAACCGATCCAAGAAATCACTGATTTGCAATTGTCTTGCCAGTTCATAGGAGGGATACACCAACCTTGAAGCGATAGGAACTCCAATGGAGGTAATGGTCTCCACAAGGATTAGCATCATCAGGAGCGCAGAGAGGATAATACCTGACACAACCGATTTATATCGAAAATCACTGCCTTTGATAACAAAAGGTAATGCAATCATCTCTCCGTAAAACGAAAATATGTACCAACTCCCCTTGCCCACTCCCGTAACATCAACGTGAAAATACGGCATCAAATTATCCATATTGATCTGTTGAATGAGCATGAAAGGCACAATCACGGAGTTTAAGAGAAACAATGTCACATACAACTCCGACATACCGATTAAGGAGCCGAGCCCACCTCTGACGATAAAAACTCCCATAACGATCAGTGATAACACAATGATGGAGATGGGCGTGGTCTCTAACAAAGTTATGCTGATATAATCCCCCGTTAACCGGATATCCCTCGCAAACACAAAGAAAAAAAACAAAATGTACATCAATCCTGCGAGCCTTCCCAAAAAGGGGAATCGCCCAGCAAGGGCTTGAAATAGATCCTGATCCGGAAATCTCCGCTGGACCCGACTTAACATCCACATGGATGCAAGCATCACTACGACTACAGGTATATACGAGAGATAAGCGTGTTGTTCCGCATAGTAGATAGCTTGCGCGTGAGGCTGAATTAACGTTCCTGAAATACTGAGCAGCAGCACGAGCAGGATCATCTGACGGTGTGTCACTCTCTGATTCATGATATACCTCCTTTCCCTCTCGCGATCTCGCAAACTTAATGCATCCTGTCCACAACCTAGGGCAGTGGCAGTAAGCGCTGGATAACGTGGCTTATCCATACCGACACAAATAAGGTTTTGCTTAGATTAGTCACATAGAACCAAATGCCTGTAGCCACTGCTATCAAACTATAGGATAGCCAGCGATTAATGGCAGCTGCCTGTTTTAAATGTCTGAAATCCATCAAAATGACCACGATTACCATGGCCAGGAAGGTAAATAAGAGTGGTTTAATCATGTACAACTTCATCCTCTCCGACGCCAATTGGTTTATTGCTCACCCCAACGTTTTCAATAATGACATGAGGAGTAACAGTCACCTCGACTTCAGGGTATATGTCATCCCAGCGATCCTTCATCGTGTCCCACTTGGCCGGCAGATGTTGATGAATGGATCGACCGATTCCAAGAATGTCCGCATGATATTTCCCCTGAACCAACCGGACACCTTCCTCGATATCCAATTTTATTTTCTCGTGAATGGCTTCATTTATCTTCTGAATCTCATTCTCACGTCGGTCACCATAATTGGATTCGTTATCTACGAGAACTCCCTTGGCATATAATTCAATATTCACGGTGACCTTATCAGCCTTGATACTGGGATGTAGTGAAGCGTTGTTCTCGTTTAACTTGATGAACATATCTCCATCTCCGCCAGGAGCTTTAACCATAATCTCCGGCGCATTGGCTTCGCCCATAGCAAGAATGAGCGCATCAGCTGGAGCTTTGTCAATCATGCCAACCAACTTATCTTTCTTGAAGATGGCCAATCCATCCAGCTTGATGTTTGTTTTGGCGTCCTTCCACCCTTTTGGAACATTGGTCACTTTCGAAGCGACCGGCAGGAATGGATCCACACCTTCACTAAGAATGGCATCGATAAACGTTTTAAGTGAACGTGGATTACGCATATTGAGGAAACACAGTTCCCGCACCATCTCGGATGGAAACTTCTCTATAGGTGCATCCGTATCCATGACCTCATATGCTGCACCTTTTGTGACCACTGGCAATGCAGAGAATCGGTTCAGCGGATAACGCGTAAACAGATCAAGCATGGAGGCCACGCCATCCCGGGCAAGCTCCTCACCAATAAGCATCGTACGGCGATGCGCATAATAGATTCTTCGTGAGAGTTCCTTTTGACCTTCAATAGATGTACCATGCAATGATTTGGCTGTATTGGATAACATGAACCAGGATTTATCCCCACTCGTGCCGCCTCCGCCTCCTTCACTACCGGAAGAACCGGATTGTCCCGGCAGAGCAATCTGAAGACTGGATCTGTAATTGTCCCCCTCCTTATCAACAGCAATACCAATCACAAAGGCAACATCGTTAATCTCCTTACGATCCCAGCAACCTGAAATAAAAGTGGTACATAACAACAGCGCTATCACTGCCCGGTACTTATATATGAACTGCATGGGTTCACCACCCTTCCTCAGCTTCAGGGGAACCGTTGATCTTTTCGGTCATCCGTTTCTGATCCCGATGTACCGTAGAAGGACGATTGATCATTTTCCACCATGGCACACGAATGAGAATGTCTTTGGTATCTGTTTTACTGTACGGGCTAAGACCGGAAAGATATGGGACACCGAACGAAGTCATCTGTGTCAGATGCACCGAAATCAGGACCAAACCGATTACAATCCCGTATAGTCCGAGCATACCTGCCAGTAACATGATCGGAAATCGCAGCAGACGCACCGTAATCGCGAAGTTAAATCGCGGAATCGTGAAGGAAGCTATACCTGTCATGGATACGATAATAACCATCGGTGCGGATACAATCCCCGCTTGAACTGCGGCCTGTCCGATCACGAGTGCACCGAGGATACTGACAGCCTGACCCACTGTCTTGGGTAACCTGACCCCCGCTTCCCGGAGAGCTTCGAACGACAGCTCCATAATGAGCGCCTCAACCAAAGCCGGAAAAGGAATGGCTTCCCGGGCACCTGCGATACTTAGAATCAGCGTAGTTGGCAGCATGTCCTGATGAAATGTTGTAATAGAGATATACAAGGCTGGCAGGAACAGAGCGATGGCTACGAATAGGAAGCGAATCCACCGCACCAGATTACTGATGAAGAATCGCTCGTAATAATCCTCGCTGGCTTGCAGCATCTGCCACATCGTGACTGGAGCAATCAGCGAGAATGGGGTTCCATCTACCATAATGGCAAAGCGTCCTTCCAACAGATTGCCTGCAACGGTATCCGGCCGCTCCGAGTAGTGCATCTGAGGAAAAGGGGAATACGGATGATCTTCAATCAATTCCTCGATATAACCCGTCTCCAGGATGCCATCAATATTGATTTTTTCCAGACGTTTCTTAACATCTTGAATCGTTTTTGGATCGGCAATACCTTCCAGGTAGGTCAGCACAATATCTGTCTTGGTGTCTGTTCCAAGGGTCATACTCACCATCTTGAGAGCAGGTGTTTTCAGCTTGAACCGCAATAAGGCCGTATTCACACGGAGCGTTTCGGTAAATCCCTCCCGCGGTCCCCGAATCACGGATTCTGTCTGCGGTTCCTCCACACCACGTCTGACTCCACCTTTGACATTGAACATCCAGGCTTTGTTACTTCCGTCGACCACCAGAAGGGCAGAGGATGCCAGCACCCCTTCTGTCGCAGCAGCCCAGGTATCCACTCGCTTCACCTGTGTTAGCTCAACGGTTGTATCATCCAGTGGAACATCAGGTTCATCTGTTCGCTGCTGCACCAGCCCTCGAATAATCGGTCGCAGCATGTGTTCCTGGATATCAGCCGAATTGACAATACCTTCAATATAGACGAGAAGTCCTTTCACTTCAGGCGTAATCATGACGTTGCGAAAAACCACATCAGAACAATCGGAGAATATCTCCTTTACCGCCTTAATCTGAGTTTCATGTACTGCACTAATTGGCTGCCGAAGAAAAGGCGGGGACGGCAGTCCCAAAGGAATATGTTTTTTTTCTTCTGAAGCTCGTCCCGGTTGTCCGGACTTGTCTTTCCCAGATGTTTTGTCTGCCATATGCCGCCCCTCCGTTCTTGTTTTTATACAAGGTAGCTTGTGCCAGACAGCAGGGAATTATGTGGTCTTTTTTGCAAAATTACGATTAAATTCTCTGAGTTTTCAGACAGCAAAAAGGCCTCTGTATTTAACAGAGACCTCTGGGATGTTCCAAGTTCTATAGTTACTTATAAGTTAATCCGCAAAATAATCTTCAGGCACATAACGAATCTCCGACTTCGCATAGATGCTTAGCGTGTGACTCTCCCTGTCGTATACTACCCGTTCACCATCTACGTAGTACCAGTGTTTCAAAAGGGGCTGATCCTTGCGTTGGACAAATCGAAATACGTTCAGTTCCTGTCTAAGCTCCATAATCTGTTCCACAATCTGCTCGTCCAGACCCGTAACGGTAAATATGAAACCTGTACCCTCCTGTTGGAACCGATAGGACAGCGAATCTGTTTTGCTATTAGCTAACCCTCGCCCGGTCACCGCATGTTTAACCATAAACCATTCCTGTTGCGCCATACGTGTATATCCTCCTTCATCTTGGAGTTCATTTCATCAGCCATCTACGGCAAATCAATAATCATATAGAACGTATCTTCGTTTCCTTGCAGTTCGATTGAATCCCGCTGTTCCACACGAGCCGTGTCGCCTTCGTTCAACAGGTACTCTGCGTCCAATCCCAGCTTGCCTTCGATGGAGAAAATGTACATACGACGGCCCGAATCCTGATTAAAGGTTAACGTTTCGTCTTTGGCTAATCGGCCAAGGTAGATCGTCATATCCTGATGAATGGTCGCAACTCTTGGTCCCCCATCTGGGGATACAATCGGCACGAGTGCTCCTGCCAATGCCGCTGGATCAAATGATGTCGTCTCATAGGAGGGCTCCAACCCTTTTGTCTGTGGCATGAACCAGAGCTGAAGCAAACGTACTTCTTCGGTATCGGATGCATTATGTTCGGTATGAATCATGCCACTGCCTGCTGACATCCGCTGGATACCACCAAAGCCTGTAACGGCTACATTGCCCAGATTATCTTCATGTCGCAACTTGCCGTTCAGTACGATCGATACAATCTCCATATCACTATGCGGGTGAGCTCCAAAACCGCGACCAGGCGCAATCACATCGTCGTTCGCTACCCGCATCGGTCCAAACGCCGTATTCTCCGGGTCTTGGTATTCTCCGAAAGAAAAGCTGTGACTACCACGGAGCCAGCCTCGATCGAAGCTGGAGCGGGCATCGGATGGAATGACGTTAATCATAAAATGCATCCTCCTTATTTTTTCTTAGTAGCATACTTATTCTCATTGTAACAAACCATAGGCATGTCGTCCAAACAAGGTGAAACGGCTGTCGCGTCCTCTAGCGGCTCAGCGTGTTTCATTCCGAAGAAATATAGAGAAGGATGGTGAAATAACATAACTCCCTATATTTCGAAAAAAGTTCTCTACTGATCAGCCCGGTTCGCAAATCAATTCCCGAACCGGCCTGGCCAATAAAGAACCTCGTTACAGGACTCATCCTGCACTTCATTATTTTTTAGCGATCGTTAGTCAATTCAAGCACTCACATTCTGGCGAGCGTTCCCCTGTCTGGAGAACAGATAATCCACGGCCAGGAGGCGGCTTCCTGTGAATAGCAGTGTCAGGGAACCCGCCAGCAGCAGGTAATCTAACTCGGTACCACTCAGGAACGGCTCACCCACTTTGGCTGTAAACAGAACGCCAACCATCACGATGGCAAACAGGGCAGCAAACACACGTGTTCCCAGACCCAGAATCATCGCTGCACCACCTACCAACTCAATGATGGCTACAACGGATGCAAGAAATCCGGGAATACCAATGCTTTCGAAAAAACCTACCGTACCGCTGATTCCACCTTCGAATTTACTCCAGCCGTGCAATACAAAGATCAAACCAATCATAATCCTTGAGAAAAGCAATCCAATCTCTACACTTTTATTATTCATGTTCATCTTCCTTCCTCATTATATTCGACTTCACATTTAGCCCAATTAATCTATCCGATGGACCAAACAAACAAGATAGACAGCAATAGAAAAACAGTAGCCGACATCAGAACAGCATAACGTGGCAACCTCAGCGTTACGTCCTGTTCCGGGTCCAGCAGACGTGAAATTCGGACATTCACCGACGTATCCGCAAATGAGGATTGAACGGTCAGTTCTTTGGCCCCCCAAGGTTCAGGACAAGCACGGAGCAGCTTGAGCAAAGCACTGCCAATGCCTGCCACATTGCCTGTACGCTCGATGGCCTCATTGTCTGCCAGAATTTCTCTCACAATATTGTAATGTTTCGAAGTATGCTTCAATACGGGAATATACGGCATCATGATTGCAAATACCGATAACAGTGTTGTCTTCAGTGGGTCACGGTGCCACAGATGATGAACTTCGTGGTACACAACTGCAGTCTCCTCTTCTGCATCCAGCATCGTCAGAAGTCCCGTGGAAAGTACGATACAAGGTCTCCATAAACCAATTGTAAATGCAACCGGAGAATGCTTGTCCACCACAATGAATCCCGGCTGTCCGAGATGGTGATACTTGGACTCCAGTTCACGAGACAATGCACGCACTTCCATGGAGCGAAGTTTACGTACGGCTGCTCTGGTTTTCATCATACGCACCATTAACAACCAACCTGTTCCCGCAAATGTCAGCAATACCAGTGCCAGCAGGAAATGTCCCACGGATAACCATCCCAGTCGACTCATCCAATGATTGCAGAGCCAGAGCAGGTTAAACGGGATATCCCAGCCAAAAATTTTGTACATCGCGTACATGAACATCTGCATGAACACGAGTAGCGGAATGCCAAACCCGACGGTAAACAAAAGTTTCGAGCGGGTCTTCCACATCTTAATCGCTATCCTTTTTCCATTGTTTGATCTTCTGTTCCAAGCGTTCAATCAGACCCGCATCTGCTTCGTCCAGCGCATCCAGCATATGATTCAATGCCAAAGCTCCGAATTCATCCACCAACTCATGTGACAGTTCCTTGGATTGGTCGTTCATAAACTCCTCCTTGCTCTGTACCGGTTGGTACAAAGATGTTCTGCCCTTTTGTGACTTTCCGAGAAGTCCCTTGTCTACGAGCCGGTTCATCACGGTCATGACTGTATTAAAATTGACGTCTTTGTCTTGTTCAAGTGCGGTCTGCACTTCACGGATGCTGCTGCCAGGACGAGCCCATAAAATGTCCATGATCTTGGCCTCCAGCGGACCAAAAAATCGGTTGAGCCCACGCTCACCCACTTTGAAATTGTGTATTCTCATTTTCTGACACCCCTCACACTACCCATTGTAGTGCCATCAAATGAGAAGTCAACCTCTATGTCAGCTATTTTATGTAAATGATTTGTAAATTTGTTTTCCATTTCAGTAAAAAAGGCCAAAGACCGGGAGTTCCGCACGTTCGCGGTTCTGCCCGGTCTTCAACGAATATTAGTCCGTATGATGTTGTAGAACATGGTCAGAATGTGCTTTATTTTCCATCCTGTGACGGCATATGTGCAGAAATATCCACGCCGAGTCCATGAGCCAAACGTCCGCCAAGCTGCCCATCCGCCCGGAAGAAGTGGCACAGGGCACGCATTTGAATATCAACAGATACCCCCTTAAGGTCATTGATCAGATTATCAAGCAAATGCTGCTGCTCTACAGGAGTAAATGAACGGAAAAGCTCCCCTGACTGCGTATAATCATCCGTCTTCTCGATTTTCTCGCGTGTAACATGCCCTTGCAACGGAACCTGACTGTCCCGGTATGCCGGATCTTCTTGCGGGCTGTTTCCTGAACTGTTGGGTTCATAGTTCACCGGAGATGGGTCCTGATTCACATTCATGAGTCCATCACGCTGATGATTACGAACGGGTGCGTACGGGCAATTCACCGGAATTTGCAAATAGTTCGGTCCAAGCCGGTGACGCTGTGTATCTGGATAGGAGAATAGGCGTCCTTGCAGCAATTTGTCTTCGGAAGGCTCAATTCCGGGTACAAGCGCACTAGGAGAAAAGGCCGCCTGTTCCACTTCAGCAAAGAAGTTTTGTGGATTCCGATTCAGGGTCATGGTCCCTACCGTATGGAACGGCAATACATCTTCAGGCCAAGTTTTGGTTGGGTCGAGTGGATCAAAAGCAAAATCATCCATTTGCTCCGGCTTCAAGAGCTGTACCTGAAGCTTCCACTGCGGGTACTGCCCGTTCTTGATATGTTCATGCAGGTCCCGGGTAGCATGATTAAAGTCTTGCCCCTGTACCTCGGCAGCTTCCTGACGAGAGAAGCCTCGCACGCCTTGTGCAGACTCCCATTTGTATTTCACATAGTGGACCTGTCCCTGTGCATTAATCCATTTGAAAGCATGTACGCTGAAACCATCCATCTCCCGATAACTTGCTGGTGTGCCCAGATCAGAGAACAACCAGGTCATCATATGTGTTGATTCCGGTGAGAGGGTCATAAAGTCCCAATATCGGGCAGGTTCCTGAATGTTTGTATCCGGAGCCGGCTTCAAGGAATGCACCATATCAGGGAACTTCATCGCATCACGAATGAAGAAAACGGGCAGATGATTACCGACAATATCATAGTTGCCTTCCCGTGTGTAAAATTTGACGGAAAATCCACGTGGATCTCGTGCAGTCTCTGGTGATCCCGTACCATGAATAACGGTTGAAAAACGAACCAGCACATCCGTCTCCGTACCTGGATCTTGTAGGAAGTCAGCTGTTGTATACTCCTTCATACTTTGCTCTAGCGTGAATACGCCATGAGCACCTGCTCCTCTTGCATGAACCACCCGTTCTGGAATACGTTCACGGTCAAAGTGGGCTATTTTCTCAATGAGATGGTAGTCTTCAAGCAATGTCGGCCCTCTTCTGCCTGCTGTGCGGGAATTCTGGTTGTCACCTACAGGTGCTCCCTGATTTGTTGTCATACGTTCTGTCATCATGTCGTCCTCCTCTAATGGGTCTCACGGCTGTTATATATCTACTATTAAAATCATGTTCGGCTTCGGTTTAAATATACATTTAGACTTGATCTAACTGTTAAATTGATTCTAACATGTCCCACTCTACTCTTGCATGAGGTTCACATGAGATTAAGATGAGGTTCTTCAACATTCATGAATGAACTATGAACATGTTTTAAGGGAATGATTCTGATCTGCCTCTCTATTAGGTAGTACCCGAAAAAGCATGAAGTGAAAGATAAAATTTGGGCAAAAAAAAGCGGACTAATCCGCCAGGCGGTAGCCCACTCCTCTTACTGTTACAATATATTGCGGCGAAGACGCATTATCGCCCAATTTTTTGCGCAAGCTTTTGATATGAACATCGACCACATTACTTCCACCCGTAAAGTCCGTCTCCCAGATATCGCTGAGCATTTCCTCACGGGAAATGACTGCACCTTTGGCATCAATCAGCTTGAGTAACAGATCATATTCGGTCTTGGTTAGATGAATCCGGTTATTATCGCGCTGTACACTCATCCGTTCACGATCGAGCCACAGATCTTTAAATCCGATACGGTGCCCTTCCTCAGGCAAAAAACCACGGTTGGGCAGAGCAGGGCTGTTGCCAATCATGCGCTGCACTCGGTAAAGTGCTTCCTGCGGGCGTGCAGGCCACACCAGCAATTCCTCCTGAAGCATCGGTCCACTTGCACTGCCAATCATCTTCTCACCAACCAGATACAAACAAGGGGTTGTATGCTCAGCCTCACGATTCAATCGGCTGCTAATGCCGGCAAATGCATCGATAGTTCCAGCAACAGACAGATCATAGATCAACAGATCAAAGACAAGACGCTCATGCAGGTCCGGTTCCCAGCGATGGAAGACCAGTACATCAAAGCAACTATCCGTTAAGGCCTTTACCAGTTCATGAACCTGCCCCGGCATCGGGCTGATCAGAATAACACGCCGTGTAACCGGACAATTGTCCACAAGGGGTGTTGAGTCAGACAAGGCTGGTTTAACCCTTAGGGGTAAACGGCGGCCAGGCAGTTTTATTTTTACTTGATCCGTTTGTTTCTGCATTCCCCGCAGACACCTCCAAAGACCACATGAGCATGATCGATTGCATATCCGGTTTCTTCAGCTACCTGTTTCATCCATTGTGGAGGAACCTCTGTCATCACCTCGTCCACTTTGCCGCACACTTCACACATAATATGCTGATGATCATCCATACGGGCATCGTACCGGCTTGCTGTCTCTCCGAGTTTAAGTTCCCGTATCAATTCTTTGTCCGTCAGATAACGAAGAGAATTATACACCGTACCATAGGCCAGATTATATCCTTGTTCCACGAGTCGATTCATGACATCAGCAGCTGTCGGATGATCCTCTGAATGGCGCACCACATCATATACTGCTTGTCGTTGTATCGTCAGATTTAAAGTTCTCACAACCATTTCTCCTTTATTATTGATCCATTTTATATGAAATCAGACACTGATCTTCTACTTATGATGGTCTTCCCAAAAAGAAGGAATATATTTTGATTTAGATTAAGTATAAATCTTATTGCATATTGAAGTCAATATCACTCTAACATCCTGTATATGCAAATAAAACATCTTTCCCAGCAATCCCCTCATAAATTTGGGATATTATGGTTCGCTACAGCACCACTTTTCAGATAAAATATAGGGATGTGCGTAAAAAGGGGGAATGTCGGTTGTTTAGCACTTTTTTCATTAATATCTGTGTCATGATTACGTTTATGTATGTATCCGGGATCATCGCAAAGTTCTATAGTATCCGATTGCCTTTTCCCTCGTTACGTGTTCAGTTGATCGGCGGCTTATTATTCGGTATATATGGCACAGTACTCATGAACTATTCATTCCCTCTGAACGAAACTACAATTGTAGATCTACGGCATCTGGCCATCGTTACCGCAGCGGTATATATGGGAGGATTGGCTTCGGTCATTACGGGACTCATGATCTCGGTCATTCGTATTCTGATGTTCGGCTTATCATCCTCTGCCATAGATGCAGGTTTTGTCATGACTCTGATCGGACTGTCCGGTGTATACTTCGCCTATGCTCCTTGGTCCAGACTGACCAAAATAATTACAATGAATCTGCTTGGCATGACATTAATCTTTATCATCCTTATGTTGAATACAGACAGCATGAATTCATTAATGAAGATATATCCGTTACAAATGACCATTTCTTTTGCCGGTGGAATATTTATCTATTTCATTGCAGAATTCATTAATAAATCTAATGAAATGTTATTTCTATTGGAAAAAAGAGCTTCTACCGATCATCTTACCAACCTGAGCAATCGACGACAGTTCGAAAAATCACTTCAACTGGAACTTCAGCGTGCGCGGGATTACCAACAGAAGCTTTCCTTGCTTGCCATTGATATTGACCGATTCAAAAAGGTAAATGACACCTATGGTCATTCCGCTGGCGATGCGGTCCTGAAGCAACTTGGACGACTGCTTGTTGAGCATGCACGTTCTGCTGATATCGTGTCACGAAACGGTGGGGAAGAATTCGCCATTCTCTTGCTCGACTGTGGACACCGTCAGGCCGTGGCTACCGCCGAATCTATACGACAGGCTGTAGAGAAATACCATTTTGCTCTGCCTGACGGGCACACGACACGTCTAACCATCTCCATTGGTGTAGCCGTGTACCCCGATCATTGTGATGATCATGACGATGACGATTTCTTCGAACAGGCCGATCGTGCTTTATATGAAGCCAAGAATACAGGGCGTAACCGTGTGTGCGCCTTAACTTTTCGTTCCTTGCCTCTTACGCTTTAAAGTAAGATCTAACCCTTCATTAATCTAACCTTTCAACGCTCCAAAAAAGGGATGTCTCGTTCGCCTATTCAGGCGCACAGGACATCCCTTTCTTTATAGATCATTGCATATCATCTCAGCTTGTTTGCTGACAGGAGATCAAGCAAGGATGCTCTCAATCTCCTCCACAATGGCAGCATCCAGCTTCACGCCAGATGCAGCCGCGTTCTCTTTTACCTGCTCGGGACGACTCGCCCCTACAAGTGCACTGGATACATTGTTCTGGCGCAGAATCCAGGCAAGAGCCAGTTGGCCAACCTTCAGATCCAGCTTGTCCGCCACTTCAATCAGTTGACGAACTTTCCCGATACGATCCACATTGATCTTTCCTTCGTCCCATCCTAGCTTGGCAGCACGGCTATTCTCTGGGATATCGGAAACGGACGTATATTTCCCGGTCAATAGACCTTGAGCAAGCGGGGAGTATACAACTTGTCCGATGCCTTTACGCTCACCGAGCGGAATAATTTCATTTTCGATATAACGGTCAAACATGTTGTACACCGGCTGATTGACCACGATACGATCCAGAAGCAGACGATCTGCTGTACCCAACGCAGCTTCCATCTGAGCCGCTGTCCACTGGCTGACGCCTACATATAACACTTTGCCTTGGCGTACCAGATCATCGAGAGCACGGAGTGTTTCTTCAATTGGTGTTTCGGTATGATAACGATGGCAATAATAGATATCCACATATTCAACGCCTAGGCGCTTCAAGCTGGCTTCACATTGCTCCTTGATATGTTTGCGAGATAACCCCTGGTCATTCGGACCATCACCCATTTTGCCAAATACTTTGGTTGCAAGTACATAAGAGTCACGGGAATATGCTTTGAGCGTCTGCCCAAGCAGTTCTTCTGCTGCGCCCCGTTCGTATACATTGGCAGTATCAAAAAAGTTAATGCCTTCATCAAATGCAGTTTCAATTGATTTCACCGCATTCTCACGTTCCACATACCCTCCGTACGTCAGCCAGCTTCCCAGGCTAATCTCGCTTACTTTCAGTCCGCTTCCACCTAATCTGCGATAATCCATTGATTGCATATCCTCCTCTATTGGTTATAAAGATGAAGTTCACTTTCTATTGTAACGTAACCAGCTCGGAATAAAAGGGCTTTGGCTCAGAAAATGGAAAATGAAAAAAAGCGCACCTATAAGGTGCGCCGAATAAAGATCTATGATCATGATCTAAGGCAAAGTAATGCTCAATGCATTCAAAAGATCAGCCTGTCTGACCGGCTTGGTCAGAACAGCATCAAAGGCTTCTGCTTCATGCAATTCAATGTGCATACCATAAGGAACAAGAACAATGACGGGCAGATTCTCCAGTCGCTGTTTCAGTTCATGTACAAAATCAACCGCGCCGCCTTCCATTAATCCCATATCCACAACGGCTACATCCGGCATGAATCCTTCCTTGATCCAATCATGCGCTAATGTCACACCAGAGGTCATGTGTACATCCATCTCCCACCTACGCATCAGGGAAGAGACACCTTGCAAAATATCAGGGTCCTTGGCAAGCAACACCTTTTTCCCTTTTAACCGTTGCTGAACACTTGCGAGTTGAGGTAACTCCCAGTATCTGCGCAATGGAAGGGAGATGTTGAATTCCGTCTCATTTTCCTTCACACTACTCACCTGAATACGGCCATGCATGAGAATGGCAAGATTCTGGCTTACAGCTAAACCTAGATTGCTTCCGATCAGTTTTTGGATATTCAAATTTTCATCTTGGCTGTTAAAGGTTGGTGTCTTCTTGTCCGATAACATCTGACCCGTGTACTTCACCTTGAGCTGAAGTGTACCGGTCTCCTCCAATTCTTCTCCGTTCACCACTGCTGTAATCAGAACGGAACCTTCACGCGTTGAATCGAGAGCATACTGAATGACGTGTGCAAGCAACTGTCCAATCTTGACTTCATCACCAACGAACACTTGAGATACATTCAGTTCAAGATTTAATCCCAGCTCAATGTTCTTGCCCGTCGCAATCCCGGCATAGAGATACACGGTATTCTCAATGGTGCCTACCAGATCAAACGGATCATCATGTATAACCGTTTTACCTGCTTCATTAATGTTGAAATTCATCATATTATTCAGCAAGGAAAGCAGAATATTGCCGCTTGTCTCAATCATGTTCACATATTCGGACTGCTCCTCAGGCATATCCGGTGTGCGCATCAGATCTGTCAGTCCCAAAATACCGTTCAAAGGATTGCGAATCTCGTGACTCATTAGCTTCAACATCTGTGTTTTGGTCATAGCCTCAGATTCGGCACGTTCTTTCTCTGCCTGGAGCTGTTCTTGCATTTGTTCCGAATCACTCAATTTCTGCTCCTGAACATGCAACGTGCTTTCCAGATCAACAACATAACCCAGGAATACAGCCATCGCCTTCAGTGTCTTCATATCGGTTTCGCTGATCACATAACCAGGATCATCCATCAGACAGATGGTGCCAAATGTTTCGCCCGATCTTCTCATAATAGGCACGCCCACGAAGAAGCGATTGCCAAGTCCGCTCGTAACGCCCATGGATCGTGTCATCGGATGTTCACATGTATCCGGGATCGTAAGAACGCTACCGTTGTCTCTTAATACCAGGCTGCAATATGAATCCGTAAATGGAAGTGCACTGCCTTTAACAATTAACTCTTCCGTACGATTAAAGGCTTCCAAAATGACATTGGTCACCCCGTCATTCGTCGCAACAAAGATGGTATTGACCTTCAATATACCACTTAATACGTCTACGATATGGGCCGCAGCTTCCTTTATATCTTCATAGAAGCCTCTTGTAATGCCTTCTGCCGTCCCCATGATTCACCCCTCTTATCTAAGCTGCACTTTCAAATCTGTATTTCAGAATGTTTAATCACGTACAGGGGTCATCAAAAATCCGAATAGCTGTCACAATCTATACTTATATGATTAACACCGTAGAAGTATAAGAGAATCATACTCCCTGCCTATTGCCCATTTGTGAACAAAAGCAGGTCTTAAACGGATGGTTTAACGACCGCGAATTCATTGCAACTCGCCTTTTCAGCTCGATTAAAGTCCATCTTGTCCGACTTCGGATATTATACTTGCAGAATAACTAGAAATTATACGCTTCCGCTCAGACTTTGGGAACCTTTATCCGCAGCAATTAAAGGAAAGTCCACTTTGTTCAGTAAGCTGTGTGATCATTATCACACCCAAAAAACCACATATAGTTTATAAATGGATAAGACGAATCTACATATAGTATTTAACGTGAATTGAATGATAACCAAAATCATTTTAGGAGGAACCTTACATGAACATGCTTGAGTATGCCACCCCACCGGCATCCGATCTATTATCCGACCTGGGAAGACGAATTATTGGCGCAGAAGACGCCGATACGCTGAGGGAAAATGCGAATCTGAACGGGGATTCCTTCAGTGGTAAGATGAGCAGGCTCGGTTCGGAGACCGCCAAGTGGCATGCTCTGCGTCATGTGTTGCCGGAAGAGCTTGCCCAAGCTGTGGAGAATGGGGATCTGTATGTACACGATCTGGATCAGTATGCACTTGGAACGACCAACTGTATCTTTATCCCGTTTGACCGTCTCCTTGCTGCGGGTTTCAACACAGGTAACGGATCGGTTCGCACACCTCAGACGATCATGTCTGCCATGGCTCTGGTTGCGATCATCTTCCAATCCCAGCAGAACAGTCAATATGGCGGTGTATCGGCCAATAAAATTGACTGGGATCTGGCCCCTTATGTACAGCGATCGTTCCGCAAACACTACCGCAAAGGGCAACGGCTCTTTGGTGAAAATGTTCTGATCGGGGATGAACAGCTTCATCTGGATAGCATCGAAGCGAAGAATCAATGTCCGCGGGCATATGCCTTCGCCTATGAAGAGACTGAATTGGAGACAGGACAAGCTGCTGAATCACTGATTCATAACCTGAATACGATGAGCAGCCGGGCGGGTGGTCAGATTCCATTTACTTCACTGAACTATGGATTATGTACTTCTGCGGAAGGACGGTTGGTATCACGCTCGTTGCTGGAAGCAACCATTCGTGGTCTGGGCAACGGGGAGACTCCCGTGTTCCCTCAACATATTTTCCAATGTAAACAGGGGATTAATCAGGCTCAAGGAGAGCCGAACTATGATCTGTTCCGGCTCGCAGTCACCTGTTCATCCCGGCGGATGTATCCTAACTTTGTCAATGTGGATGCCTCTTTCAATCTGCCCTACTATCATCCGGAAGATCCGGATACGATCATCGCAACCATGGGATGCCGCACACGTACACTGGCTGACCGGTTTGGTCGCAATCGTCAAAGTGGTAAAGGTAATCTGTCCTTCAACACCATTAACCTCGTGAAGCTCGGCATCCGGTTTGGCATCTGCCAAGGTGCAAGAGCTGTCGCTGACCGAGCCGGATTCTATACTGCTTTGGAGTCAGTTATGCATAATGCCGCTTCCGGCCTGTTACACCGCTACCGAATTCAGACATTGCAGCCTGCCAAGGCATCGGACTTCATGATGCGGGAGGGTGTATGGGAAGGTGGAGAACAGCTTGGCCCGAACGAGCCGGTTGCCGAGCTTTTAAAGCATGGAACATTATCTCTTGGTTTTATCGGTCTCGCGGAATGTATGACAGCTCTCTATGGGCGCCATCATGGGCAGGACCCTCATGTACATCGCGAAGCGCTCAACATTATTCGGACCATGAGAGAGTTCTGTGACCGGATGAGCGAGCAGCATAACTTGAATATCACACTGTTTGCCACACCTGCTGAAGGGTTGTCCGGCAAATTCACGAAGATCGACAGAGAGCGTTATGGCATTATTCCCGGAGTGAATGATAGGGAGTATTATACGAATTCATTCCATATCCCGGTCTACCACACGCTTCCAGCATATCGGAAGATTGAACTGGAGGCCCCATTCCACACTTTATGTAACGCGGGTGCGATCTCCTATGTGGAGCTTGACGGAAACGTTCGGGCCAACACCGCAGCTTTCCTGCGAATTGTACAGTATGCACTGGCGCAGGATATCGGTTATTTCTCCATTAATCATCCAATTGATCGCTGCCCTGCATGTGGTTATGAAGGCGTCATTGGGGATGTATGCCCAAACTGTGAAGCCCACGAGAACCATGTACACTTCCAGCGGTTACGCCGCGTAACTGGCTATCTGACCGGAGATTACAAAGTACGCTTCAATGCTGCAAAGCAGGCCGAAGTGCGGGATCGGGTGAAACACCGGTGAATCTATATGGTTACATCCCGGAATCGGTGAATGAAGGAATCGGCCTGCGTGCCGTGTTGTTCATCAGCGGATGCCGTCACGCCTGTCCGGGCTGCTTCAGTCCGGATTCATGGAGCTTTCGAGCGGGTGAGCCCTTTACAGAGGAGCGGCAGCAGCAGATTCTGCATGAAGTGACGACCCATCCATTGCTGGATGGCGTTACGTTGTGTGGTGGTGATCCCTTTTTCTCGGCAGCAGAATGTACGTCTTGGGTCCAGCAGCTCCGCGCTGCACGTCCTGATCTGACGGTATGGGCCTACACGGGATTCGAATATGAAGAACTGATTACCGACCCTGCAAGAGCGGAGCTTGCCCGGTTGTGCGATGTGATTATTGACGGTCGATACGTTGAAGCGGAGCGTGATGTTTCCCTTCCCTTCCGCGGCAGCCGGAATCAGCGTTTGATTGATGTCCGTGCAACACTAGCCACTCGAACCATCGTTACAATGCAGCTCAGTATGCTGTAAAACATTGGTTTTATTCCCCTCACCAACTAACAAGGCACGTGTCCCCAGCGGACTCGTGTCTTGTTGGCGTATAGCGGTCTTCTTTAAGAAATAGGTTTTATCCATTCTCTCTATTTTCTTCTCTATTGCATGACGATATATAATATAGGTAGTTATTAAGTTAGCATTTAAAATTTAACCGTTTACATAAGGTAACCAGGGAGGAATCATCTTTTATATGGATATTGTTCAAGCATTAATTACATGTATGCCTTTCTTTCGAGATACGATTCGTCAGGATGTAACCCTCTCCGTGATTGATCATGAGAAATTCCTATATTTCTCAGCAGGGGAATCGTTAAAACAACTGAATTATCAACCCGGCGACCCTCTATTGGATGGAAATCAAAATTTTGCTGATCTCAACGGCGGTACAGTCAAACGATTCGATCACTACCCTAAAGATTTATTCGGTGTTCCTTTTGACGTGGCTTTTATCCCCATTAAAAATGAAAAAGGTGAAGTCATCGCCCTGTTTAATCTGCTCTACAGTATGGATGACCAAGACCAGTTGCAACAGCTCATGGATGCTACCGAAAATCTGACTAACCAGTTAATTGACAGTGTACAGCATGTAGCTGCACACTCCGAGGAACTCAGTGCCACAACCGAAGAGATCCGGAACAATTCCAAACAAGCCGTACAGAAATCAGGCAATGT
Source organism: Paenibacillus sp. FSL R5-192 (assembly GCF_000517845.1). NCBI lineage: Bacteria > Bacillati > Bacillota > Bacilli > Caryophanales > Paenibacillaceae > Paenibacillus > Paenibacillus sp. FSL R5-192. The sequence continues at coordinate 309,630 of NZ_ASPR01000002.1, forward strand.
CACTCAGGTCGCCAGTTTCATTCGTGAAATCTCCGAACAAACCAATCTGCTTGGCTTGAATGCTGCCATTGAAGCTGCTCGTGTAGGGGAAGCTGGTGCAGGTTTTGGCGTTGTTGCCAAAGAAATTCGCAAACTGTCTGTGGATACCAAAGAAGCGACGGCACGTATTGAAGATTCTCTTCTCTCAGTTCGGCAATCCATTCAAGGCATGGAGAATGAACTTGGTGAGATCACTGCAAGCTCCCAAGAGCAGGCTGAACTCGTAAACAATTTCATGAGCACAATTGAACAATTGAATGAAACCAACAAACAATTGAAGCAATTTGTGCAAAAAATGATTACGTTTGACGGTAAATAAAAATACGTTTAATGAAACAAACGCGGTTCATATCATAGAAATTTGCATAATTCGATTCCTACCGCTCAGGGGATTTATGCAAAATGGTCATTAAACAACAAACTAAGCCTCCGAATGTATTCGGAGGCTTTTTCATTAGCTATTTGACTTAACGGATCTCGAAGTGACTGATGCGCACACCTGCTGACAGCACAATGTATACATCCTGCGCACCTGATGCACCTGTGAGTTCCGCCTTCACGGTAGACCACTGCTGGGCTTCACCTTGCGCCAGTTCCACAAGTCCTGCGAGCGTACCGTCTGGTGAACCGAGTCGAACTTCCAACACAGCGCCTGCTTGTTCTGCGGATACACGCGCTTCAATTGCTGTTGCCCCACTACCCAGATCGGCATCCTTAAAGGCAATCCATCCTTGCTCACCAACTACACGGACAGCACTTCCGCCCTCTTTGCTTTCATCCAGATCAACACCCAGGTAAGCATCATAATTCTCGGCACGAGTAGCCACACCCAGATTACGCGCAGGGATCGTCTCTCCTTCTACCGTCAGGTCTGCAACCAGCTGAACATCGGAGGATGACTTGGCAACCATGATGGAGTATGTTCCGCTTTCCACGACATAACGATCACGAGTCACATCCCAGATTGCCAGTTCATGCACAGGCAAGGTGAAGCTGACTTTTGCTGTAGCTCCCGCTTCGATATGAAGACGACGGAATCCTTTTAACGTTTTGAGTGGACGTTTTACCCGAGATTTTCCTGCACGAACGTACAACTGTACAACCTCGTCACTAGCACCTGAACCGGTATTGGTTACATCTACAGTTACCGTAACGTTGCCCTCTGTACCCACTTGAGCTGGGCTAAGTTCCAAATTGCTGTATTTAAACGTTGCATACGTCAGACCATGTCCAAACGGATACAATACATTGCCTTCAAAATATTGATACGTACGACCGGATTGAATGATATCGTAATCCTTGATGTCGGTCAGTTGATCTGCTGATTGTACCCATGTCATGTTCAAACGGCCTGCTGGCGCATAGTCGCCATAGAGTACGTCTGCTACTGCGTTACCCAGTTCCTGTCCTGCGTGTGAAGTATACAATACCGCCGGGATGTTCTCCTGGACCCAATTCGATGTGAATGGATAACTGCCCACGATGACCACAACCGTATTCGGGTTCGCGGCATAGACCGCCTCAACCAGACGTTGCTGGGATTCGGCGAGATCCAGACTTGGACGGTCAATCTCTTCTTTCCCGTTTACAAGGGGATTATTACCAACAAAAACAATCGCCGTTTCCGCAGCCTTAGCCGCTGCTACCGCTTCCTCCAGTCCATTCACAACCACATCCTGCTTGAATGTCTCTGTGGCACCAAAGGTTTTCAGTTCTTCGGACACTACTAATGCATCGTTTCCACCATTAGGTGCAGTCACCGTTTTGCCATTCCAAGTAGTCAGACCTACACTGCCATCCTCTTGTGGCAACAGGTGGAATACTTCCTTCACGAACCAGCCGTATACTTCATCAGCGGAAGCCGTTACGGTCTCTTCATCTGTGGTCAGATATTTGCCGTTGCTTTCGGCCTGCAAGGTATAACTTCCGAAGCCCCAGTCGGACACCATAAACGTCTCCGCTTCTCCCGAAGCAATCACAGGTGATTTTTCACCTTCTGCCAGTCCAATTTTCTTCCCACTGGCTACGGAAGTTAACGTAATACGGTCATTACCATCCTTAAACGATACTTTATCGTTGCCTACTTTGCCACGGATCGCCTCAAGCGGGGATACGTTATACGGCATGGTACCTGCATACCAGTCACGATAGACCGTTCCACCCAACTGACCAATCACAGCCACTTTACCAGCTTTTGTTTTGTCCAGCGGGAGCGTGCCTTTGTCGTTTTTGAGCAATACCACTTGTTCTCTTGCAGCTCTGAGCGACAGTTCTTTTGCTTTCTCTGTCATCATGGACTCTTCACCAATAGAAGCGTACGGGTTGCCTTCTTCCGGATCGAACTCGCCCAGACGGAAACGCACACGGAACGTATTGAACAACGCCTTATCGATGTCATCCATCGTGAGTGTACCTTGTTCCAATCCTTCACGCAGTGCCTGTTTGGACAGCTCAGCATCATCGGTGATGCTATCAATTCCGGCCTTCACGGATTCTACGGTACCTGGTGTGTGGGAATCATAGTATTTATGATCATTCATGATGCCCATTACGTCGCCTGCATCACTGACAATGAAACCATCCATGCCCCATTCGCCTTTGACAATCTCGTTCACAAAAGGATGCAACAACGCTGGCGTACCATTAATGGAGTTGTACGCCGTCATCATCGACTGTGCGCCGCCTTCCTTAAATGGCTTCTCAAACGCCTTTAGATAATATTCACGCATGTTGCGCGGATCAATGCTGGACGAACCACTTCCGCGATCCACTTCGTTATTATTGGCGAGGAAATGCTTCAAGGTAGCGACCGCTTTGTAATACTTTGGATGGTCACCCTGAATTCCTTTGACCAATGCTGTTGTCAGCTCGGCTGTCAGTTCCGGGTCTTCACCATACGCCTCTTCATTCCGTCCCCAGCGCGGGTCACGTTCCATATCCACTGTAGGTGCCCACAGCGTAAGACCGTTCACTGCCGGATTGCGTTTATAAAATACACGCGCCTCGTCTCCAAGTACGGAGCCAATCTCCTTCATCAGATCCGCATCCCATGTGCATGCAAGCCCCACCGGTTGTGGGAAAGATGTTGCTTCTCCAAGCCAGGCCAAGCCGTGGGCCGCTTCTGTTCCGTGTTTGTATGCAGGCACACTCAGGCGGTCTACTGCCGGCTGATATTGCAGCATGGATTCAATTTTTTCATCTTCCGTCAAGCGGGATACAAGGTCCTTCACACGGGTGTCTAACTCTAGTGCTGTATCTTGAAACGGATATTTCGTTTGGTTGGTCGTCATATAGAATCTCCTTTGGTTATCGGTAGTTAATTAAAATGATAGCGAATACATATCTCAAGAAAAAACGAGGGTTAATTCGGAGGAAATATTTCTTCCGATGGATGGATTAGTCCTTTTATAATCAACGTTTATAGGTGTAAAATTTTATCTTCTTATCAAAACCTAAAACGATTTCGGTAATCTTATCATATAGCATGTTTAACAAAAAAAACAGAGGTTCTGCGCAGGAAATTGTGAACATCCCCTCTGCAAAATCTGAACAACACCGTTTTTTCCTGGCATAGTCTGGCAATCATGAATAAGAGTACAACGATGTGCGCTGAACGACAATCGCATCAACCGAATGAAGATGATTAAGGAGGAAGACAAATGAACGACAATCAGCAGCCCGAGACGGGTCTGCCCCCGGTCCCAGAATCACTTTGGCGTGCTACGCATGAATTCGATAGCTATCCGAAACTGACAGAAGATATCACCGCGGATGTAGCGATTATTGGTGCCGGTATTGCCGGCATTACTACAGCCTATCTGCTCGCGAAGACGGGTATGCGTGTAGTCGTGCTGGAAGCTGGAAAAGTATTGGATGGCACAACCGGTCATACCACGGCCAAGGTATCTGCACAGCACGGCGTCATATTTGATGAAATTATGCATCACTTCGGAGAAGAACAGGCTCGGATGTACTATGAAGGCAATGCCGATGCCGCGAAGTGGATGCGCAATCTGGTGAAGGAAAAACAGATTGATTGCCAGTGGGCAGAGGAAGATGCCTACGTCTACATTCAATCAGAGGAAAACATCAAAAAACTGGAGATCGAGCTGACCGCCTATGGCAAACTCAATATCCCTGGTGAGTGGGTAGACCCACTCCCTATTCCAGTTCCCGCAAGGGCAGGCATTCGCATGCCGGGTCAGGCACGATTTGATCCGTTGGCCTATCTTCACTACTTGCTTGATTCCGCTGTGAAACAAGGGGTTCGTATCTATGAGCATACCACCGTAACCGATGTGGAGGAGGATGCTTCCCTGCATGTCAGAACTTATGGAGATGGTCCATCCGTAACAGCGGAACATATTGTCGTGGCTTCTCATTTTCCCGTCTATGATCCCGGATTTTATTTCACACGATTACACGCCGAACGATCCTACGCTGTATTAGTCGAACCGGAGAAACCTTATGCGGGCGGCATGTACATCTCGGACGATACACCGTACCGCTCCTTGCGTACCGTCTTACATGACGGTAAGGAACTTATCCTCTTTGGCGGCGAAAATCATAAAACCGGACAAGGCATCTGCACCTTCGGTCATTATGAACGCCTGGAGCAGTTCGCAGCGGAGACATTTGGCATCCGCAACATCCCTTTTCGCTGGTCAGCCCAGGATCTGATCTCCATCGACAAGGTGCCTTACATCGGACCGATTACCGGAAGACATGAACGAGTCTATGTGGCGACCGGGTTTGCCAAATGGGGAATGACAACGGGTACCATGGCCGGTCATATTCTCGCAGATCGCATCACCGGACGTGACAACCCTCATGCTGCCATATTCGATCCGGCAAGATTCAAAGCTGATCCTGGCATGAAACACTTTATTGTGGAAAATATGAATGTAGCCAAGGAATTAATCTCCGGTAAAGTAGGCATTGTGCACAAAAAGGTTAGCGATATTGGTGAAGATGAAGGAGCCGTCGTTCGTCATAATGGCAAACGTGCTGGCGCCTACAAGGACACCAGTGGCAAGCTGTTTCTCGTGGATACCACCTGCACCCATCTGGGTTGCGAAGTCGAATGGAACGAGGGCGAACGTTCGTGGGATTGCCCATGCCATGGTTCCCGCTTCGATTATGCAGGCCATGTCATTGAGGGCCCTGCTGTGGAAGACCTTAAAGTTCTGGATACACAAGAATAACCGACATTTAGCGATTAACCTGTAACCAAAGAAACAAAAGTTCATCTCATAGACCGGATCGGAATCCGCCTTCAGACGGAAGTAACCGATCCGGTTTTTGCGTATGCTGAATTATAGCTAAACAGACAGCTTCAGCTGATCATCAGTATTAAACGAACTTATTATCGATCAATCGTGATACGGAACTATTTTAAAGTCACTACCTTGCATTAAACAGTACTGGATGCTATGATGACTTCACCACTACTGAACAATATACACTAGCGATAAATGAAGCTACGAAGGAGGAACCTGTGTGAATGTGAACATCCAGTTCAAAAAAGGAGTATTGGAGCTGTGCGTCCTGGTATTAATTAACCGCCAGGATCGGTATGGCTACGAACTGGCTCAGGCGGTCTCCAAACATATCGAAGTTGCTGAAGGTGCACTGTATCCCTTGCTTCGCCGGCTTGTGAATGACGGTTACTGCACCACCTACCTGCAAGAATCAAGCGAAGGACCGCCGCGCAAGTATTACCGACTATCCGATACAGGTCGCGACTACATGACGGCACTGACGACAGAATGGAATGAATTTGTGCGCAATGTCGCAAATCTGATTGAGGAAGGAATCCCCAATGAATAGACAACAATTTATGAAAGCCATGGAAATTCATCTACGGCCGATGGACCCATTCGAACGGGCTGAGTTGCTCGCCGACTATGATCAACATTTCGAGCTTGGACTACGAGAAGGCAAGCTGGAAGAAGAGATCGCTCGGGAACTCGGACAGCCGGAAGAAATCGCCAAGGAAGCACTCGGTGATCGTTATGACATGCATACGCCGGGTTCAGATGCGTTCTATGCACCGACGTATCGCGAGCTGCGGTCACCCAGAAATAACACCAGCGCCACTCGCAAATTTTTCACAGCTATCGGCCTGTTATTCCTGAATCTGATCCTTGGCATTCCTCTTGGTCTCATGATGTGGTCGGTATGGCTTGTTATTGCCAGCCTTTCCTTGCTGGTAGTGGCTCCTGTAGCAGCAGTTGTGGACTTTGTATTCCTGGGCCAACTCGATAAACCGGAAATTTTCGTTGCGATTGGCGCTTTCGGTGTCGGCATTTTGTTTGCCATCGCATCGAAGTATGTCTTTAGAGCCTTCAAAATCGTCACTCTTCAATATATTAGATGGAATAAAAACACGATGAAAGGGGATGTTTCTGCATGAGTACCAAGAAGTGGCTTGCTTTGGCTGTGATATGTATCGGAATAGGTTTGCTTGGGACATCCATCTATGGCGTTCAGTTCGGGGATGAACGGGAGCATTATTCTAAACGATGGGATTTCAAAGCAGATGAATTGCAGAACATTATCATGAATGCTAATTTCAGTGCAGATATTGAATTTGTCATAAGCCCCGATTCGAATGGTTATATCGAAGTGGATGGTAAATGGGACCCTACCGTAGTCAAAAGCTTCGAACAAGCCACTTTATCCAAAGGCACATTCCAACTGTCTCAGACAGCACGTGAACGATTGCAATTTTTCACCTTGTACTGGAATGATCAAGACTCCACAATAACGGTTGCTCTGCCTGAAGGACACCAATTAAATGAGGTTAAGCTGGACTCCTCTTCAAGTGACTGGGATCTGACAGGTCTGAATGCCAATCAGCTTGAGCTGAACAATACCTCAGGTTCCATACGTCTGGAAAATATTAAGGCGCCCAATATTGAATTGGTTCTAACTTCTGGTGACATTAACGCTTCCATGATTGATGGAGACATGACCGTGAAACAGACATCCGGAAGCTTCACTGCTGATCAGATAGTCGGTCAAGTCAACAGTGAGATTAAATCAGGAGATATTGAGATCACTGAATTGAATGGTGCGGCCGATGTTAAATTCACCTCGGGTAGCATTCATATTGAACAGTCCCATGCTGCGCCAATCAATGCATCCGGAACATCTGGAGATATTTTCATTCAAGCTGCACCTGATTTTGACGGAATCTATGATGCTAAGGCTACTTCCGGAAGTGTCGATGTACCTGAATCGCCAATGGTGAGCCGCGAAGTGATCAAGGCCCGTACTTCTTCTGGTAGCATCGAGATTACCAGATAGTGATGAAGCCAATTTCCGAACTGTGGGTAATAATAGTATAATTGAATGCTAGTCCATTTCTAAGGAGGAATTACCCACATGGAACTTAAAAATAAAACAGCGATCATCACAGGTGCCGGAAAAGGTATCGGCCGTGCGATCGCTGAAGCTCTTGCCAAAGAAGGAGTGCACCTCGGCCTTATTGCACGTACCGCTTCCGATCTTCAGGCTCTGCAACAGTCTCTGAGTCAAGAATACGGTGTGAAAGTAACCAGTGCAGTAGCAGATATCTCGGATCGCACGCAGGCCGAAGCCGCTGTAGCAGCCATCGAGATGGAACTCGGTGCGGTGGATATCCTTATCAATAATGCGGGGATCGGAAAGTTCGGAACGTTCATGGAGATGGAGCCGGAAGAGTGGGAGCGCATCCTGCATGTTAACGTTATGGGTACATATTACGTTACACGCGCTGTCCTTCCGAGCATGATCAAGGAAAGTAGCGGCAGCATTATCAATATTGCTTCCACTGCAGGTGAGCGCGGATTCGCTACAGGTTCGGCATACTGCGCGTCCAAGTTTGCATTGCTTGGCATGACCGAATCTCTGATGCAGGAAGTGCGCAAGTCCAACATTCGTGTAACGGCACTGACTCCAAGCACCGTTAATACGGAGCTTGCGACCAATGCCGGACTGAAAATTGGCGACGAAGATCGCATGATGCAAGCGGAAGATGTAGCTGAACTTGCACTCGCAACGCTCAAGCTGTCCGACCGTGTCTTCGTTAAAACAGCAGGCATCTGGACAACTAATCCACAATAGACAGGTGCTTCTGACCTTTCTAAGGAATCTCTCGCACCTTATTGTACTCTTTTGCAGGAAATGAGAAACGTAACGAATCACTGCGAGGTTATCTCGCCAGAATTCTGTGGAATGTAGCCAAATTACACACACAGCAGTGAAATAAAGCGCCTGAGATTCGTTACATCTCGAGATCTGCTTAAACTCATCTAATAGGGTTCGCTCAGTTCGTTAGAAATATAAAAGGACGTTTCCCATTGTACATGTATGCAGGTTCGCATGTTCATGACTTGGGAGCCGTCCTTTTTGTATTTTACAGATGATCCAGACCCAATTCTTTGGACACCGCAATGAGCACCACCGCAGGTTCCTCACCGATATTGGTCACTTCATGGGGCACGATCGCATTCCAAGTAAACGAATCACCCACTTCAAGAACTTCCACATCTTCGCATTGCTCCGCACGAATCTTGCCCTGCAACACCAGATGGCTCTCCTCCCCAGCATGTTTGCTGATCCCGGTCGAAGCACCTGGCGGTAACTCCACAATGGACATACGCATCGCACCTTTGGCTGTAAGCTGCTGCACTTTGATCTGTCCGCTTCCTGCTGTCGTCTCCTTACGCTCGTTCTTACGTACCACATTCATCCGTTGCTCCGGTGTCAGCAGCAAATAGGGAAGTGGCACTTCCAGATAATCCGCAATACTTTCCAACGTAGCAATGGAAGGTGACGTTTTGTTATTTTCTACGTTGCTGATAAAACCTTTGGACAACCCCGTGCCCTCGCACATCTGCATGATCGTAATCTGTTTCTGTTTGCGGATCGTACGAATAGCCAAGCCAATATCCATATCGCGTCCCTCCCTTCTATTGATTTTTAAACACTAGACGTCCGCTTCGCTTCTTCAGGTTATCTATTCGGCGCTTGCCTCAACAAATATAATTCGATTACCAAACGGATCAGTCACGGTCATTTCTCTTGATTGCCAAGGGGTCTCCTCTATACCGGGTCTCGCATGTTTGTACTCTTTCTGACGAAGTGCATCATGGAATGTATCCAAGTTATCCGTCTCCACGCGCAAGGCAGCTCCAGGTGTACAATCTCCATGATGTTCGGAGAGATGAATCACGATGGAATCGAGTGAAATCTGCATATATAAGGGCATTTCTTGCTCAAATCGATGTTCCCAATCCAATTGGAAACCCAGGTATTCAAGGTAAAACTCTCTAGCTTTATTTTCATCAAATATTCTCAAGATAGGCACGATACTCTTTAACATCCTAATCACGTCCTCGGGAATAAGATATGAACATGCACAACGGCATTTATTGTAGAACCATTCAAGATTTTTTATAAACAACATATATTCATCATACAAAAAAAGTATTGACCCTACAATGAAACCGTGATAAATTTTGTTCATAAATAAGAATATTTATTTTATATTAGTAAACTTTATCATCAAAGCGATATATTAACTCAATCCTCATCAGGTGGTGTTTTCAATGAATTCTCCTTATATACATGAAGTCCGATTACCGTCTCATTACAATTCAGATCAGCGTTATCCCGTAATCTTCGCCTTACATGGTATGGGATCAGATGAGCAAGATATGCTTCGTTTGATGGAGCCTATGCAGTCTGATTTTATTATTGTTGCCATCCGTGGACCTATCGTTCAGGGTAGTGGTTTTGCTTATTTTCAGATTAAAAGCATTGGCAACCCCATCCGTGAATTGTATGATGCCTCCGTTCAGGGACTGCAACAATTGATTGTTGATCTGTCCGCCAAATATGCTATTGATCCCAAGCGGCGTTATATCGCCGGATTCAGCCAGGGCGCCATTATGGCAATGACCCTATCGCTGGTGATGGGAGATGCAATTAAAGGCATTGTAGCGATGAGTGGGTATATCCCGCAATTTGTGAAAGACGAGTACAAGCTGCAACCCGATTCGGAGCTGTCTGTGTTCATCTCGCATGGAGATCAAGATCATCTATTCCCGTTACAACTGGGCGAAGATAACGCCAATTTCTTCCGTCAACACACCAATCACGTCACATATGTACCTTACAACGGTGGACACCAGGTGACCCCCGATCTATATCAAGAATTTCAACACTGGCTTCGGACGGATGCAAATCTGACTACCGAAGACCCGAAAGGACTGAATTCATAATGATGCCATCTCTTTTTATTGCTCACGGTGCCCCATCACTGGCACTGGAGGAGAATGTGTACACCGAATTTTTGCAAAAACTTGGACAGGAACTGCCGAAACCTAAAGCAATCGTATTGTTCTCTGCTCACTGGGAATCCACAACTCAGCTTGTATCCTCGGTAGCCAACTATGAGACCATTTATGATTTCGGCGGTTTCCAGCCCGAGCTGTATCAGATCAAGTACCCGGCTCAAGGACAGGCAGAGACCACAGCCGAGGTAGAACGTTTATTCACAGAAGCCGGGATTCCGGTACAGACCGATGACGTTCGTGGACTGGATCACGGCGCTTGGGTCGTTCTACGCCTGCTCTACCCAGATGCGGATATTCCTGTAATTGCCTTGTCCGTGAATCGCTATCTGACAGGTGAGCAGCAATATCAGGTCGGACAAGCGCTCGCTTCCTTGCGTGAGCAAGACATTCTTGTCATTGGTAGCGGAGGAACCGTCCACAATCTACGTCGATTGAACTGGGAAAGTAACGGCGTTGACCCGTGGGCATCAGAGTTCGACAACTGGCTGCATGACAAGCTGGTGAGCTGGGATACGGAGTCTCTCTTCTCCTATGATAAACTGGCACCTTCAGCTCAAGCCGCCGTGCCTACGCCGGAGCATTTTGTACCGCTGTTACTCGCCATGGGTGCGGGAGATCAGAACAAACGTGCATCGCTCCTGTTTAAAGCCTATCAGTATGGCAATCTGAGCTTGTCCTGTTGGAAGTTTGATTAAAGAGGACTATGTAAAAGGTTAGTTTCACTTATATAGTAGATAAAAAATAAAGCATGTGTTACAGGGATTGCCCCTGTAACACATGCTTTATTTGTTGTTAGGAGTGACTGCCATGATGGATGTACATAATCGATTGGGATGGAGACAGGTGTGCTGATATGCAACAACCACCTTTAAATAATGAGACCATTGTTGCATGTAAGCAAGGACTCCGGTTTCTTGTGTGCTTTTTCGGATTATAACTATAATATGAGGTGAAATTAGGCACAGTTTGCTCGCATATCACTCACCATATTATCTGAATAGCTCATGCGGAGGGAATTGGATGCCAGAACAGCGTATATATGAATTGATGGAAGAACTGGATATGTTGCTGGAGGAGAAGGTACAGGATGAGGAAAACCGGGAGCTCTTGGAGGCTTATCGCGAGTTTGAAGGCGTGACGGATGAACAGCTCGACGCATTCGAGCGTGAACAAGGTATTCGATTACCTGCTGATTTTCGTGCGTTTTATAAACGTAAAAATGGGAGTGGTTATGGCTTTCACGTCTTGTACCCAAGCCTTGAGGAAGGACGGGAATCCGAGCCATTTTACCTGTTATCCCTGGAAAAAATTCAAAAGGAGCAGTCCACGCTGGTGGAGAACCGCATGGATGATTATTTTACCGAAGAAGAGATCCGTGAGCTTGATCCCCGAATCAAACCCTACCTTTTTCAAAAGAAATGGATCACGTTTGGCATGCTTGGAGGTGGTTCGCTGTATCTGATGTTCGACTTTGATCCGACAGAGCAAGGAACGGTTGGACAGATTATTATGTACGTGCATGACCCGGATTTTGTATATTATGTCGCTGGGACGTTTACGGAACTGTTGGAACAATCCAACCGCAATTTACGTGCCTTGGAAGCCATTGAGTACTGAAATGCGCATAATGATATGACCTTTTTTGCATAATGCTGGGATATGTCAAAGCGGTTATAATAACATTTAGTGGAAATGCACATGCTGTATAGATAAGACTGCCTTTTCTACACCTAATACATTGATCTGGGAGGAACATACGAAGTGGCTGAACAACCGAAGTCTGAGAGCTTTATGTCTCTCATCAAAAAAGGAAATACATCCTCCGCCGTAGCGATGGCAGGTAATGCTGTTCTTGCTGTGTGCAAAGGGGGAGCCTTCCTATTCAGTGGCAGTGGTGCCATGTTCGCTTCGGCGATGCATTCACTCGCTGATGCCATTAACCAAGGGTTTGTCTTTGTCGGAAGTGTGTTGTCCGAGAAAAAACCTACACGCCGCTTCCCGACCGGATTCGGACGGGTCATTAACATTTTCTGTATGATCGCCGTTATTGTTGTTACCATTATGGCGTATGAAACGATCCATGAAGGCATCCATCTTTTGCAGCATCCTGTTGGTCATACCGGCGGTCTCTGGATTAACATCGGAGTGCTTGTTCTGAACATTGTCATTGACGGGGCCATCCTGATCAAAGCCATGAAGGAAATTCTAAAAGAAGCACGCGCACCCAAAGCCGCCGGATTTGCCTTGGTCCCTGCTGCCATTAAAAATGTAGGCCGTGCGGCGCCACCAACCCGTCTCGTATTCTACGAAGATGTTGTAGCAGTACTCGGTGCTCTGCTTGCATTGATCTCTGTCGTGGTGATTGCCTTGACCAACTTTGCATTGCTCGATGGCATTGTGACGACGATTATTGGATGTCTGATGATCGCTGTAGCCTTCCGGGTCGGTTACGATAATATGATTGGATTGATCGGGGTAGCGGCTCCGCAGGATATTGAGGACAAAGTGTCCCAGACTATTCTCGCAGACACACACGTTGCCGATATTCAGATGATGCGTATCATTCAGGAAGGCCGTTATTATCATGTCGAAGGTCTGATTGAGTTGACTAAAGGACTCAGTCTTGCCGATGCGGATGACATCAAGTTCCGTATTCAGGAGAAACTGATGACAAACCCCGACATCGCCGACGCTGCCATCTCCATTATTGAGGATGACGGTGTGAACAGCTGGGGCAAGAAACATTCGGATGTGGTGAAATAACAAGCTTCGTTTTGGATAAAAAGAATGACAGAACCCACTCTTCAACAGAGTGGGTTTTTAGTATGTTCAACTACACCCTCATCTAGGGAGAGGTAGTTGCCCAAAATGCTTACCTAGACTTTGGTCTAGGCTCATTTTAACTCCAAAGACGGAGGATATACTTTTCCAGTTCATGGTATGCTGTGAGTAACGAAAGTAATTGCTCTACATACAACCGTTCGGAAAATTGATCTTGTATTAAGAAGGAGAGATATTATGGCTAAACGTACGATCCTTGCGCCTGTTCTCATTTTGCTGGGCGTGTACCTGATTCTGAACCAGGGAGGTTCACTCGGTCCAGGTACAATCTTCGCTACATTCTGGCCCACGTTGTTCGTGATTCCACTCGGGCTGTTCTTCCACTGGCTGTACTTCTCCATGATTGGGAGAGGGGTTGGACTGCTGGTTCCTGGTGGACTGCTGCTCACCGTCGGTATCGTCTGTCAGATCGCCATGCTGTTCAACAATTGGAGTACAATGTGGCCGGGCTTCATTCTGGCTGTTGCTGTTGGTTTGTTCGAATTGTATTGGTTTGGTGGTCGGAACAAATGGTTGCTGATTCCCATCAACATTCTAACGGTGATATCGTTGCTATTCTTCGCTGTGATGTCGATTGGCACGATGCTGAGCAGCTTGAGTTTTATTCAACCGTTCGTGGCGATTGTGTTGATTATGGGTGGGGCATGGATCATGGTGGGTCGCAAAAAACGCATGTAGTGGCAATTATATAAGATGAATGGGGTGCGATTAACTGAGTCACTGCGGTGACAGCACAACTTCGGATCGCTGTTATCCCCGGATTTTTTTGAATCCCATCTAGCAATGGGAAAATCCGTTGATAAAGGCGACCGCTTCGCTTCCTTCGTTTGTTCTGTCCCCTCCGTTAACGTGTGATCTTAAATGTTCATCTTATATGGCACTTCAAGCGCTATTGCTCTGAAGTAAGTAATAAAAAAGGGGTGCTGCTCGTCATCAATTGATATGACGAGCAGCACCCCTTTATTTTTTTCAGATCTAACGAACTGTGCACACCCTATTGGCGGTTATTTGCTGTGCATTTTAAACTCCAGGAACAGGTCGTTATAATGCGAGAGCATTTTTTTACCCAGATTATCGTAGACCTCCAGCTTACCTGTCAGTGTCTCGTCTGGATAGAAGCGTTCATCCTCCGAGATGTCCTCTGGCAGCAGCTTAAGTGCCTCAGCGTTCGGAGTGGAGTAACCAACATACTCCGCATTACGAGCGGCATGATCCGGGTCCAGCATAAAGTTGATAAACTGGTGTGCCCCTTCAATATTACTCGCTGTTTTTGGAATAACCATGTTATCGAACCAGAGGTTCGAGCCTTCTTCAGGCACCATGTAATCCAGCTTGTCGTTCTCATCCATAATCTCGGACGCATCCCCGGACCATACAAGTCCAACTGCTGCTTCCTCATTCGCGAGTAACATTTTGATCTCGTCTCCGACAATTGCTCTGACGTTTGGTGTCAATGTAGACAGCTTCTTCAGCGCTTCTTGCAGATGGTCTTCGTTGGTATCATTCAGAGAATAGCCGAGACTGTTCAATCCCATCCCAATGACTTCGCGTGCACCGTCAAGGAGCAGGATTTGATTTTTCAAACGCGGGTCCCACAGGTCATTCCAGCTATCAAACGTCAACCCATCCACCAGCTCAGGATTGAACACAACCCCCACTGTTCCCCAGAAATAAGGGATCGAGTACTTGTTGCCTTCGTCAAAGGACAAGTCCAAGAACCGCGGATCGATGTTGCTCAGGTTAGTCAATTTGCTGTGATCAATTGGAACGAGCAGGTCTTCCTCTTTCATTTTGCTAATCGCATATTCGGAAGGAATCGCCACATCGAACGTAGTACCGCCCTGCTCAATCTTGGTCAGCATCGCTTCATTGGAGTCAAACGTCTGATAGATAACCTTAATGCCTGTCTCGTCCTCAAACTCCTTGAGCAGATCAGGGTCGATATAATCGCCCCAGTTATAGATGGTCAGCGTGTTGCCGCCAGAATACCCCTGACTCTTATTCAGATACGAAGCCAGGATCATCAGGGCAAAGGCGGCCACAAAAACAATCGCAAATGTCCGTACCAGTTGCTTCATGGACGCAGCCCCTTTCCTCCGGGTGGTATCCGTGTTGCACGGCGGTTAATGAAGTAATATCCAACCACCAGCAACACCGTGAGCAGGAACAATAGGGTGGACAAAGCGTTGATGGACAACGAAACGCCCTGCCTTGCTCTGGAGTATATCTCTACAGAGAGTGTGGAGTATCCATTACCCGTGACGAAGAATGTTACTGCAAAATCATCGAGCGAGTACGTCAATGCCATGAAGAATCCGGCAAAAATACCCGGTTTCACGTATGGCAACACCACACGCGTCAGAATCTGCCATGAGCCAGCACCCAGATCGCGTGCCGCGTCCATCAGAGTTGGACTCATCTCCTGCAGCTTCGGCAGTACCATGATCACGACAATTGGTACGCTGAATGCAATATGAGACAGCAGAACCGAAGTGAAGCCCAGTTTGATACCAATCATGGTGAACAGAATCAGGAACGATGCACCAATGATGACATCCGGACTAACGATGAGCACGTTATTGAGTGACAGTAGCGTGTTCTTGGTCCGTTTGCGACGCACATGGTAGATCGCCAGTGCTCCTGCTACACCAAGGATCGTCGAGATCGCTGATGACAGGAGCGCAATGATAAATGTATTCAGCACAATGATGAGCAGCCGAGTATCAGCGAACACCTCTTTGTACCATTCAAGCGTGAATCCTTCGAAGCTGCGCATGTGGCCGCCACTATTGAAGGAATAGAAGATCAGATACGCAATCGGTGCGTACAATATGGCGAATACAACGGCTAGATAGACGTTAGACAGCTTTCCGTTTCTTCCCATTACGCACCTCCTTCTTGCCTGATCCAGTCAGGAACATAATAATCGCCATCGCAATAATCAAAAAGACGGCAATCGTTGAACCCATCCCCCAGTCCTGGGTGACGAGAAAATGCTGTTCGATCGCTGTTCCCAGCGTAATTACACGGTTCCCCGCAATGAGGCGGGTAATCATGAACAGAGACAGCGCAGGAATAAATACAGCCTGACAGCCTGATTTCACTCCACTAATCGTCAGTGGAAAGATAACTCGGCGGAATGTCAGCCACGATGAGGCTCCCAGATCACGCGCCGCATAGATCAACGATGGATTCATCTCTTCCAGCGCATTGAAGATCGGCAGGATCATGAATGGAATGAAGATGTACACCGAGACAAAAATAAAGCTGAAATCGGTGAACAAAATCTGCTGTGTACCAATACCCACCACTTCAAGCAGGGAGTTGGTCAGACCGTACGTTCCGAACAGACCGATGAAGGCGTACGCTTTTAGCAAAAGATTGATCCAGCTTGGCAGAATGATCAGCAGCAACCATAGCTGCTTGTGCTTCGTCCGGGTCAGCATATACGCCGTTGGATACGAGATCAGCAGTGAGAACGCCGTAATCAGAAATGCATACCAGAACGAACTGAGCGTCATCTGCAAGTACACCGGTGTGAAGAATCTGGCGTAGTTGCCAAACGTGAAGTTACCCTCCACATCGAAGAACGAATAATAGATGACCAGCAGAACCGGCGCCACAACAAACAACACCATCCATAATACATATGGAATCAGATACGCATTGCGTGTGCTGGCCTTAGTCTGCATGAGCGGCCTCTTGGTAGGCTTCGAGTCGTTTGTCGAACTCTTCTTCGGTCTCGTTAAAGCGCATGACGTGTACTGCTTCCGGGTCAAAATACAGTCCAATCCGTGCGCCGACAACGGCTTTCTTGGTTGAATGAACAAGCCACTCATTGCCCGCATCATCGTACGTGGATATCTCGTAATGCACCCCGCGGAATAACTGGGAATCCACATTGACCTTGAGTTTGCCTTGGTCTTCGGTTGTAATCTCCAGATCCTCTGGGCGAATGACAATCTCTACCGGCTCGTCCCGCTGGAGACCCTGATCAACACACTCGTGCTGTGCGCCAGCGAATTCCACCACAAAGTCCTGCTTCATTTTGCCCGATACAATGTTCGATTCACCGATAAAGTCTGCTACAAAGCGGTTAATCGGCTCATCATAGATATCATTCGGTGTACCGCTCTGTTGAATCACGCCGCCATTCAGGACAAAAATCTCGTCGGACATCGCCAAGGCTTCTTCCTGATCATGCGTAACAAAGATAAACGTGATGCCCAGTCGCTGTTGCAGCTCCCGTAGCTCGTACTGCATTTCAGTCCGTAATTTCAGATCAAGTGCCGAAAGCGGCTCGTCCAGTAGCAGAATTTCAGGTTCGTTCACAATCGCGCGTGCAATCGCGACACGTTGTCGTTGTCCGCCGGACATTTCGCCAATTTCCCGGTTTTCATACCCGGATAGATTGACGAATTTGAGGGCTTCCAACACTTTGCTGCGAATTTCAGCCGTTTTCATCTTTTTGATCCGCAAACCAAAGGCTACGTTCTCAAATACATTCAAATGTGGAAATAATGCATAATCCTGAAATACGGTATTCACCTGCCGCTGGTGGGCAGGCACTCTGTTGATGAGCGCACCGTTAAAATAAATACTGCCCTGTGTCGGCTCCGCAAAACCGGCAATCAGCCGCAATATCGTTGTTTTCCCGCAGCCCGATGGGCCAAGAAGCGTATAAAATTTACCCCGCTCAATCTCAAAGCTGACCGCCTTCAATACGGCTTCATCCTGGTCGTATTGCTGAGTCACCGCTTCGAAGCGGATAATCGGTTGTTGTTCTGACATGCTTCACATCGCCCCCTTATACTTGAGGTACCTCTTAAGTCTGTACACTTTTCGTTCATGCATCCTTATAGATAACCCATCTATTATATATGATTCAGGTATATCCGCAATGGTTTTGATGTAAACGCCGCGTGTCATTTCTTCTTATTTTCAAAAATTCTGCATACATTACGGGTAATGTCGATAATACGTACCCATATGGAGTAAATGAAGGATTTTAGGATTCCATTTTATGTGTGAGAGGAGTCTTGGCTCTTGGATATTCGTCGTAACCTGCCTTTGCTGATGACCATTTGTTTCTTAAGTCAGATGGGCGGATTCATGATCCTGCCCCTATTTCCTTTGTTTATTGAAGAATTCGGCCTGTCCGGCTGGATGATGGGGGTTATTTTTGCACTCTTTTATGTGGGGAAAGTAATTGGTGGCGTTCCAGCAGCGGCAATTTATAAGAAACTAGGTGGTAAAAAGGCTCTCATCCTGATGCTGATCCTGCTGGCTGTCTGTATGGGCGGCTTCGCGCTGTCTACTGCTGCGGTGTTATTCGGCCTGCTCCGACTTCTACAGGGGCTCGCTTCCACGGGCCTTACCGTGGTCGTACGTTCCATCATCGGAGATGAGGGTAATGTAGACAACCGCGGCCTGTACAATGGATATATCAGCAGTAGTGAGGGCGGCGGCATGGTGCTCGGTCCGGTCATAAGTGGCTGGCTCGCGCTGCACTGGCCATTGTCGGTGCCTTTTTTACTCGTTACCGTATGTTGTCTGATGGCCGTGGTCGCTGCGATGGGGATGAAGACGACTGCGCAAGCTAGAGCTAGTCATGAGTCTGGGGATACGCTAAGTGATCCTCTATTAGAAGGTCCTTCGGGTGTTGTTAAGCAGGAACCTCTGGTCAACTCAGCACACCCGGTGCTCCACACGGATGACACCCCTCCTTTACCTTCAACAACATCTGATGCACTGCATACGCAAGCTGCGGATACCTCCTTAACCTCCCAATCCAACCAAGCTCCCGAATCAACAACAACTGGCCCATACACAGGGTTCACCAGGCGGCAACAGCTTGTTGGCTACGGTACGGTACATTTTCTGGAGATGAGCGCCTATGCCGTATTTCTCACCTATTTTGCACTGTATGCAGCTCACATCATGCATTGGGACCCGTTTGCCACCAGTCTCGCCTTCACCGTCTCCGGGATCTCTACGCTCGCCGCTGCTCCCTTTGTTGGTCATCTCTCTGACCGGTTAGGCGATCGTCTGTTGCTTTGCATGCTCGGCATGTTCCTGATTGGAATCGAAGTTGTTGTATTTCTAAGCACGTCCTCCCATCTATGGGTCTACGTTGGCATGCTGATTGGCGGGGTTGGCGGTGCATGTTACATGGATTCGTTCTTTGCTCATATTGGTGATCATATTCCGGACGAGAGTCGAAGTTCTGTCATAGGCAAAATTGTCTCTGCTGCCGAGATCGGCTCCATCGTGTCTCCACTGGTTGCAGCGCTACTTATGGAAGTTGGCTCGCTGTACTCCGTGTTTGTGTTCAATCTAGTGCTGATTGCTGTTGCCATTGTAGTTCAGGCTGTGATGCGCAGTCGATATCGATTGAAAGAGGGGTAGTTCTTCCTTTGATACAAAAGGATCACAAAAAATAACCCGTCTGCACAATTTAGTGTGCAAACGGGCATTTCATTGGTGCATCTCCGGCCTGCGGCTGGTGATTCTCTACCTGTGCATTCTGCTGCTCACTGCTTCGCAGTTCTGCGGCAGATGCCACGCCATCTTTCAGGGTATACGCCTGATCCTGACGGAAAAAGTTCGGCTTCACGATCTCATTACGATAGGAGCTGTGGAAAATATGTGTTGTCGCCGGGGATACTGGCGGAATCAGCCACACCCAATCTCCGGTTAGCTCACGTCCAGCCTTTTCCTCCCGCTGTTCAAACATAGCAAATTGCGTTGCCGCCGTGTGGTGATCCACAATGCTCACACCTGCTTTTTTGAACGAATGCAGCACAGCCACATTCAGCTCAACTAACGCACGATCTTTCCACAATGTCGTTTCACTCGACGTATTCAATCCAAACGCTTCCGCCACCGCAGGCAGCTTGTTATACCGGAACGTATCCGCCAGATTACGGGCGCCGATCTCGGTACCCATATACCAACCATTGAATGGTGCTGCTGGATAAGATATACCGCCAATCTCCAGTCGCATATCAGCAATCATCGGCACACCGTACCAGCGCATGCCCAGCTCGGCAATTTCCGCTTGCTCCGGATGTTCAATAAGAACTTCCACAATCTCTTCTTCTGGCACAACATACCACTCTGGGGCTTGTCCTTGTGCCTGAATAATGAGCGGTAACACATCATAGGGGCTACCTGCCCCTTGCCAGCCAAGTGACATCGCCGCCTTGGTCAGCTCCACCGAAGCAGGATCTCCGATAATACCTTGCTCTGTCTCATATCCCGCATAACGAATAAGCTGATGATTCCAGAGGCGTACCGGAGTTCCATTCGGCCCATCCGCTGGAAGGATGGTAATCATCGGGATTACTTTGCCAGCGTTGGATGCCACATGGATATGATTCAGCACAGCTTCCGCTGCCGTTCCTGCCGTATCAGCATGACGGGCGTCCACGATCCGCAATTTATCCCAAAACAGACGCCCGATGCAGCGGTTGCTGTTCCGCCATGCCATTTTACAACCCTGCTCCAATTCCTCTGTGGTATGCACATAAGTACCAGTTACTTCGATCTCTCCCATAACGGCAACAAGCCGGGCCTCTGCGTCTTCACGCGAATGGCCCAGCTCTTCATAACATGTATATATAAACCGTTCAGCTTCTTCCTGCAATTGTTCCAGGTCTGACCGCATCGTTCATTCCACCATTCTGTACATCTTGAATGCCATCATTATACGGCAAGCGCACCGGATTTGTAAGCGAACGGACACTTTGTTCACGGACTCTACATATCGTTGTCAGGATGTAGGGTGACTTTGCTTATTTGCCCAGAAATGCGGTTAACATCCAGACCTCTTTATCCAGCGCAGCGGTGAATCCAATCAGCATATCTTCCGTTGCGTTATCCTCTGCTTCTCCCGCTTCGTGAATGCCTTGATGAATCACTTTCACCATTGTACGCAGATCAGCAACCACCGACTCTACCATACGCTCAGCAGACAACTGCCCTTGTGCCTCTTCAATTGGAGAAAGACGCAGCTGTTCAGCCATCGTAGCCACCGGACGTCCACCAATAGCCAGCAAACGTTCTGCAACTTCGTCCATATTCGCCGTAGCCAAGTTGTACAACTCTTCGAATTTGGCATGCAGTGTGAAGAAATGAGGTCCTTGGACATACCAGTGGAAGTTATGCAGTTTCGTGTATAGTACGGACCAACCTGCGATCTGACGGTTCAGGACCTCTTGAAGTGCTGTGGCATTGTTAGCAAAAGTGTTGTTTCTAGTTTGGATTGTGCTCATGGAATTTATCCCCTCTCGAATATAAAAATAGAATTTGAATTTTATAATGGATTGCTTTGATTCGCTTATTTTAATTTAGACTTAATCTAAATCTTGTTTTAATTATAACACCGCATATCCTGTTTGGGAAGGCTCTGAACTACTCTTTCAAATGAAGATTTCATGAAGCACAGCTTCATAGAAACATTGGCGCAGGCTAATAAAAAAGATGATTTTAAGCAAACTCTCCCCAACCTATTGGAGTTATGATAGACTCATCTGATCGGATTATCCATAAATTAGTGAAATAGGATGATACCCATCATAAAGATAGTTACCATTATAGGAAGTTAACTTAGTCACTATTGCGGAGGTAAACATGAGAATATTTCAATTTAAACAAGAGTCAGGGAAAAAGATTACCAAATTCGATTCTAATTTCGTAATGTCACGTATAACGCAGACCAACAAAGCAGCTCATATCGGATGTATGCATTTAGCTGAGGGTGGGGTCATAGGTTATCACCAAGCTGCAGTTCCTCAACTCCTTTTAATAGTAAGTGGAGAGGGTTGGGTTAGAGGGGAAGCAAATGAATACATCAAAGCTCGTTGTGGCGAAGCGGTTCTCTGGGATAAACATGAATGGCACGAAACCAAAACAGAAGCTGGACTCATGGCAATTGTAATTGAAAGCGAAGAGTTAGACACCTCATTAATGATGCCTTTATAGAAGGTATAATATAAAAAAGCAGACCTGCACCTAAGACGGTAACAAGACTGCTCCTTTAAACATAAATCTCCTTAAGCTTGAACACACTCAAAAGTCAGAATACGACTGATCTCTTCATAGCTCGATGCTACAAAATGAGGTTGATGATCGGACTCCGGCAGCGCCTCCCGATGGTTGAACCAGATGACTGTCCAGCCTGCATCCACTGCACCTACCACATCATTACGCCACGAGTCTCCGATGTAATAGCTGGAACGGGCATCTGTCCCGGACTGCTTACTCACATATTCAAACAACCTGCGATCCGGCTTCGCATAACCAGTCGTTCCGGAGATGAAGACCAGATGCTTGTCCACGAGACTGAGCACATCCAGTGCTTCAAGCTTGCGGCGCTGATGCTCTCCTTCTCCATTGGTGATTAGACCAACGGTATGGCCTTCTGCCTGAAGCCTTCTGATCAGCTCATACGCTCCTTCAAAAGGTACAATCTCAAACTGTCTGCTCAGATACTGTGCTTGTAGTTCTTCAGCCTGTCCCGATTGTAGGGGGAGTCCGAACTCTTCCATCGTCAACTCAAACCTCCGACGGCGCATTCGCTCTACTGCATCCGCTTCTGGTACAGCGGACAGATCTTCTTGTGCAGACAGCCAGTCACTATAATAACGAAAACGATGATAGGCCTCAGCATAAGGGAACTCATCGGGCAGGCCGAGAACGTCCTGCAACGCGCCACGAAGTGGCTGCAAGTGATCATATAACGTATCATCCACATCGAAAAATATCGTTTTAGCATTATTTATTTCACTCATAATGGTTGTCTATCCTCCTGCTTTTGCGTCCAAACACTCTTTTCTTACTACTATATATGTATTCCTATGCCTCGTCCAAAAGGGATTTGTTGCGTGATCATCTCTACTCCAGAACAGTGCCCATAATAACGCTTAGACCAGAATTGATCGGACGGCTTTATATGTTAAAATAAGGATGATTAAATCTGAGGTGATGACGATGTTCAACCCAAAATTCTTCTTCTATTAGTTGTGCTCAAGGCACTGGCTACTCAAGCCAAAATCTAGCCCGGTACAACGGGGATGAAGATGTTCACACAGGAAGAGATTCAATCATGGGAAAATGAAACAGCTTTTGCACAGAGACACAACAAGAAGTTCATTGATCCAAGAAAAGAAAAGCTGAAAGATCACCGTAAAGGAATCAAGAGCACGCATTACAACAAAGAAAGTAAACCCGATCGTAAACATGATTATCGTCTGTATAGAACCAAAATGAAGCGTCTCATGCACCACGAGCAATACGATCTTCTGCACAACTATAAACGAACGAGCGGTTGGCTAACTTGGTAAACTGGAGTTAGAAGAGTAGTCCTTACATAACATTACTGCGCTACATCAAAATCAGTAGCCTTTTAAGTTAAGAAGGACTTCTTTTTTCAATCAATTACATACCGTTTCATTCGTTACTGACAGTTAGAATATATCGAGGAGGCCTTTATTCATGTGGAAAGAGCATCTACATAGCATTTCGAAGGAGTATACGTTCAGTCCCCCTGCATCTGGTGATGACATTGCAAAGGTGGAAGACTCCTTACAGGTTACGCTCCCTCGTGAATTAAAAGAAATATTGCTCGAAACCAATGGAGTCAGAGCTATTTACGATTTGGGACTTATCTGGTCAGAAGATCAAATTAAGAATGAAAACAGACATTATCGGGATGACCACTCCCAAGATTACTACATGCCCTTTGATCACCTGCTCTTCTTCGGGGAAAGTGGGATTGGGGATTTATTTGCTTTTCCTGTGACAGGGGATGGAACGTGTAGAGATGACGTGTTTGTGTGGAATCATGAAAATGACAGCCGAAAATGGGTCGCACCTTCAGTGTCCAAATATTTGGAGTGGACTTTAGAAGGCAAAATAAAAATTTAGGTTACACGGACTAACGGACCCTAATCTACGATGAATAATTAGATAATTTTGTATTTCCATTTAATGAATATTATATTAATGAACACATTACAAATGAATAAAAGGTGGAATGAACTTATGAGTATATCAGAAAAGAAATGTCATGATTGCGGAGGAACATCTTTCGTAGAAGCATCGGATTACATCAACCTTCGTCCATTGGATAAGAAAATGACTCTCGGTGTGGAAAAAATGTACACGGTTTGTCTGGATTGCGGCGAAGTTGTTTCCATTAAAGTGAAGAACCCAGAGAAGTTGCTAAAATAATAATTCCAACAAGCACAGACAAAAACACCCTAGCTCACAATTGTGAAATAGGGTGTTTTTTCACGACATATGTGTCTTCAGTCTATACAATTAACGATACAACCTTACCTGCATTCACATCAATCAGGCCATAGTCCGTAATCTTCAGCGCGGGACTTACCGCAAGGGAGTGCGTGCTAATCGACATGATCGGATTGTAATGCACGTACCCAAGAGACAACATCGCTGCTCTCAGTTCCTTCACTTGATGGGATACCACTGCAAGTGGTTCCTCCGTCAAAATGCCACCTACGGGAAGTTCCAGATGGGACAACACCTTGCCGTCTTCCACCACACAGAACCCACCCTGGCTCGAAATCACTGTGTTAGCTGCCAATATCATATCTTCACGATTACGTCCTACAACCAGCAGGTTGTGATTATCATGTGAGTATGTCGTTGCAATAGCTCCACGCTTGATGGTGTCTCCACCGATCAGACCATGTGCACGATTGCCGTTCACGCCATAACGTTCAAAGGTCGCGATCTGCGCATATCCGCTTTCTTCCCAGCGTAATTCACCATCCGAGGACTGAACCGGTGCAATATGCTCTTCCACAAAAGTAGAACCATCCTTCACCATCATGACACGGCATTGGTACTCACCTTCACCAGCGAGATCAACCCCTGATCCACTGACTTTTGGATCTGACAACTGAATTGCAAAATCTGTTACGCCCAGCTTCTCCAACTGTACACTCTTATAGAAGTGAGGTGGGAACTGCCCGGTTATGCGTTCCTGCTTATACGGTTCGTAATCGTCATAAACTTTGCGGCCGTTTTTGTACACCTGGTCAATAGCGAGCTCCTCCAGGTTAGATAACAACACATAATCGGCTACTTTGCCTGGGGCAACGCTGCCACGATCGGTCATTTTCATCCGGGAAGCAGGGGTTGATGTTGTTGCATAAATCGCGTCTTCCGGACGCATCCCCATCTGAATTGCCTTGCGCACGATATGATCCAGATGACCATGCTCCACCAGTGAATCCGGCATCACATCATCCGTTACGAAGCAGAAATGCTGCGCCACATCATGTTGAATCAGGTACTCCATGACTTCTGGGGTCATTGATTTCTCTTGAATTTCAATAAACATACCTGCCGCAATCCGAGCCTGTAATCCCTCAATGCTCTGATGAGTATGATCGGAATCGATACCTGCGTAGATCAGTCGATGCAGATCGAGTCCAAGCAGTTTCGGTGTATGTCCTTCGATCACAAGATCCGGATAGTTTTTGCGAATATGCTGTAAAATCTGGTTTGTCTTGCATTCCGGATCACGGATGACATCGACATAGTTCATGATCTCTCCCAGACAGATGATCTCGCCAGTGGCGAGCAACACGTCCATATCTTCAATTTCGATCGAACCGCCTGTTGTCTCCATCGGGGTTGCCGGAACGGAACTTGGGATCGCATAGAACATATCCACGGTGGTGTCCCGACTCACAGCCATCATCTCCTGCACACCCTCCAGCCCGAACACATTTGCCATCTCATGCGGTTCTGCGACAATAGACGTTACCCCGCAGCCAATCAGACCATGAGAAAAGGTTTCCGGTGTCACCATCGTACTTTCGATATGCAGATGGATATCGATCAAGCCAGGAATCATGTATCTTCCCCGCGCATCAATGACTTCGTCTGCCTGAATCAACTCAGGTCCACCGGGTCCAACATACAGGAATCTGCCGCCCAACACAGCGACGTTGTTCATTTCAAACCGTTTATAATAACTGTTATACACATGTACATTTACAATCAGTTGATCTGCACGCATGGGGCATAATCTCCTTCTTCACAAGCATTTCACCATGATGCGAACCGGACAATGAACCTGCACTTTAATCTGCTGTACTGCACATGACTGCGCACCACTGCCATCGTCCGGGAATCATCGCATGAATTGCCTTCTTTACTGCTCTTATTTCTTAATGCTACTCGCTACATTCACGACTACTCTACCAATACAAGCTTGTCCTGTGGGAAGATCAGGCTAACACGTTGCCCGCTAAGGTATGGTGTTTCCATCTCCTGATTTGCTGTAAAGTCACCGAGTTCCGTCTCGATCACATACTGATAACTACGTCCCAGATAGGTGCTAACTTTGATAATGCCCGGCAAGGCGTTCATCACATTCGCAGAGGTATCTCCACTAACGATCAGATCATCCGGACGAATTGCGCCTTTACGAGCACCGGGACGTGCTGTTCCGGGATGCGCAGTTGCTGTAAATGTGCGTCCACCTGCGCTCAGTGTGATTAATTCACCTGCATCACTGCGCTCCGCGAATTCAATGAAATTATGGAACCCGATGAATCGTGCTACAAACTCCGTTGCCGGATATTTGAAAATGGTTTCCGGGCGGTCGAGCTGCTCAACCACGCCTTTGTTCATAATCGCTACTTGATCCGAGATCGAGAAGCACTCTTCCTGGTCATGAGAGACATACAGCGTTGTGATGCCCAGCTCTTGCTGAATGCGGCGAATCTCCACCCGCATGTTGAGGCGCAGGTTGGCATCCAGGTTACTGAGCGGTTCGTCGAACAAGAGCAGGTCAGGTTCAATGACCAATGCACGAGCAATGGCTACACGCTGACGCTGTCCACCGGACAGTTCTTGTGGAAAACGTTTCTCAAATCCATTCAGGTTAACGACTTCCAGGATTCGCATCACACGGGAAGAGATATCCTTGTCTCTCACCTTGCGCATCCGCAGGCCAAAGGCCACGTTGTCATAGACAGATAGATGCGGGAATAACGCATAACTCTGAAATACAAATCCGAAGTTCCGCTTGTTCGCCGGAACCTTCGTATAATCCTTGCCGCCGAACATAAACTTGCCCTGTGATGCTTCCAGAAATCCGGCGATGAGGCGCAGCGTAGTTGTTTTGCCGCAACCGCTCGGTCCGAGCAGGGAGAGCAGTTTACCTTTTTCCAGCTCCAACTGAAAATCCTTCAGGATTGTCTGCTTATCGTATGCCACGGATACGTGGTCTAATGTCAGCAATGCCATAGCGTTCTGCGCCTCCAATTAACGTTTAGTAAAGTATGAAAATCCGCCCATGATCCGTTCGATCACGAACATTAAGAGTCCGGTCAGTACCATCAATAGCACGGAAATCGCGGCAATCGTTGGGTCAAAATAATTCTCCACATACGTCAGCATCTGGATCGGTAATGTGCTTACCCCTGGTCCGGTCATGAACACCGAGATGTCCACGTTGTTGAAGGACTCCAGGAAGGCAATCAGCACGGCAGCGATAATTCCTGAGCGGATGTTAGGAAGCACGATCGTGAAGAACGTTCTTACCCGTCCCGCACCAAGACTCAGCGCAGCTTCTTCCACTGCAAAGTCAAAGCTCGACAGACTCGACGCGATAACCCGAATGATGAATGGAAGCATGATAATCGTATGACCGATCAACAGTCCGAGATACATCGGCAGATGGTAGATTACGATCAGGTATTTCATCAATGTAAAACCAAGCACGATTCCCGGGATCAGTACCGGGGACAGGAACAGTGCGTTCAGCACGGACTTGCCTTTGAAATCGTAACGACTAAGTGCATACGCAGCCGGAACTCCGAGCACCAGTGCCAACAAGTTTCCCAGTAAGGAAATGATGATGGACGTCTGGAATGTGCGGAGGAAACCGCCTGTGTTGAAAATATTCTCATACCAGCGGAAGGAGAACCCTTCCGGCGGAAATTTGAGTACCGTTCCCGGTTCAAACGAAGTGACCGATATGATCAGAAGCGGGCCCAGCAGAAAGATAAAGACCAGCAGACTGAACAGGCCCAGCCCGATATGTTTCTCCCGCATATGTCTACCCCTTCGGATTTAAAGTTTTGGCCATTTTGTTCATGACACCAACCACGACAAATGTAATCACAATCATAATCGCGGCAACAACCGAGGCCAGATACCAGTCGTTGAGGGTCATGGCGTTCTGATACAGGAACGTAGCAATTACACGCTGCTTGCCTCCAAGGAGGGCAGGTGTAGTATACGCCGTCAGGCTTCCGACAAAGACAAGCACGGCTCCGATCACAAGCCCTGGCACAGCAAGTGGAAACACGACCCGGCGGAATGCCGTAATGCGCGATGCACCCAGACTTTGTGCTGCTTTGAGCAGGTCACCGTCAATGTTCTCAAGCACACCGACCAGAGAGATAATCATCAGTGGCAGGAACAGATGCGTCAGACCGATCATCATGGCTGCCGGCGTGTACAGAATGTCCAGCGGCTTGTCCACGATACCCAGGCCAACAAGGGTGTTATTGATCAGCCCTTTGCGTCCAAGTATAATCATCCAGCTAAACGAGCGCACGACCGGGCTCGTCAGCAGTGGGAAGATCGCCAGTGCCAGCAAAATGCCTTTGCGGCGCGGCGCTTTCTGCGAAATATAATAAGCTGTCGGGAATCCGAGCACCACACAGACGATGGTGGTGACCACGCTGACTTGCAGCGTCGTAAGCAATATTTTCAAAAAGTATGGGTCTCTGAAAAAATGCATGTATCCTTCAAACGTGAAGGAGTTTTCTTGGAAAAACGTCGACCCGATCGTCAGGACAATCGGAATGATCATAAATGCCGCCAAAAACACGAATCCCGGCAGCAATAGCCAGTAGATTACTGATTTCTTCATCGCGATACTCCTGACTTTTAAAATGGTTTTATTCACACGTTTCACTGGCGCACATTTCAAAAATAAACGTTCACTCATCGCACCAGCCGTTCCGGTTACGAATCGTTCTTACGATCGCTGTTATCCTTGGATTTTCTTGATCTCCTTCTTAGTAGAAGGAAAAATCCAAGGATAAAGGCGAACGCTTCGCTTCTTCAAAATCGATTTCGTCCCCTACACTACCAGCGAATTAGGTGGGTTGATTTTAGACTGAACTCCAATGCCGTGAAGTTCATAACTACGCGTTTAATGCGTTGATAAACAGTTCAAGGAATGCTTCCGCATCTACGGTTTCGCAGACGAGGGTGTTGGGCTGCTCGCCCAAACGGTTTTGGAAGTCACATACCATCTGACCATCGCACAGGCGGCTGGCGGTTTCTACATCCACGTAATATGATTTACGTCCTACCAGTTCAGGGGCAAGAACTACGCCCACGGCTAGTGGATCATGTAAAGCGCAAGCGCGGACGCCGTTCATTTGTTCGTAACGGTTGATGTAAATCTCCGTGCTTTGAGCAACGTATGCGCGCAGTGCAGGATCAGTGAGACGCTCAATCGTTGCTTCATTCAGCAATGTTTGACGCGTCACATCCAGTCCGACTTGAGTAAGCTTCTCGATGCCTGCGTGCAGTACGATGCGTGCGGCCTCTGGATCAGCGTAGGTGTTGTACTCGGCGGTTGGTGTAATGTTGCCATGTCCACGAACTACGCCACCCATGAAGATGACTTCCTTCAATAAAGAAGGCAATTCAGGACACTTCATCAGCGCGAGTGCCAGGTTAGTTAAGGGTGCGGTCATGATCAGGGTCAGTTCGCCGGGATACAACTTGGCTTGCTCCACGATAAAGTCTGGCGCAAAACCTTCCTCGGCTTTCTTAGACACGGCCGGATCAGGCAGCGCACCGCCCAATCCGTCCTGTCCATGTACCCGGTGTTCATAATGAGACTTGCGAGTGAGCGGCCCAGCTGCTCCGGCAAAGACCGGGATCGTTGGTGCACCCGCGAGTTCAAGAATTTTGCATGTATTCTCTGTTGCCTGCTGGAGTGATACGTTCCCACAGACTGTGGTGATGCCGAGAATGTCCAACTTCCGACTTTTGACGGCCAGCAAAATCGCCAGTGCATCGTCAATCCCCGTGTCCACGTCCAGAATGATGCGATTTTGCGCTTCACTCATCCGTTCTCAACTCCTATACGGTAATTGGTTGCTTGCTGCAAATGATAAGTTGAACTAAAGAATATTTACACTTACCACTCCGATGACAGAATAACCTTCCGATCGCTGTTATCCCCAGATTTTTTTGAATCCCTTCTTCAAGGGGAAAATCCGGGGATAAAGGCGAACGCTTCGCTTCTTCACATTATTTCTGTCCTCTCCGTTCTCGTGTAAAAAGTTTAGTTGAACCTATATAGATCAGAGATAACTTTTAAGAAACTCGGTTTTTTATTGTGCAATCTCGCGGTTCCAGCGATCTGTCCAGCCTTTAACCTGTTGATTCACAAATTCCATATCCAGCTTGTTCAGCTTCTCAACAACTTCAGCGCCGTATGTTACGCCTTCTGCTTCTTCAGCAGTCAGTTCAACCTTTGTGTTAACCGGGGAATCGACTTTGGCTTTAGCAGATTTCGCTTGTACATCTTGGCTGAGCTGCCAGTTGATGAACTCTTCAGCCAGCTCTTTGTTTTTGCTACCCTTCACGACATTGATTGTGTTCATTACGGCATATGCACCTTCGCTAGGTGTAACAAACTTCGCATTAGGCACGGCTGCTTTCAGATCTTTGAAATACATTTCCATGATCGGTCCGCCTGCAATCTCTTCTTGGGAGAACATGTTCACGAATTCGGATGTTTGACTGTAGAATTTCACCACATTGCCGCTCAGTTTTTTCAGTTCAGCAAATGCCGCATCTTCATTAAACGTATCGTTACCGGCTACACGGGAAGCTGCATCCACAACCATTGGGCCTGCTGTTGCCGTAATATTCGGGATGGTCAGGTTACCTTCGAACGCCGGGTCCCACAGGTCACTCCATGAAGTCACTTCTTTGGATACGAGATCCGGGTTATAAGCGATACCGAGCTGTCCAACCGTGTAGGCTGGGCCATAATCTTCACCAAGTGGTGCTTTGGCAATATCATAAATGTCATTTATATTTGGAATTTTGGAGCGGTCGATTTTCTCAAACAGACCTTCATCGATACCTTGTTGTGCATAGTAATCAGACAGGTAGATAACATCGACATTGGATGTACCTTGACGAATTTTATTCAGACGTTCAGCGTTATTGCCGACTTCGAGCACGATGTCTACATTATGTTCTTTTTCGAATGGACCAAATACTTCTTCATTAAAGAAATCTTCGGAGAAGCCCCAAGTGGAGATAACCAATTTGTTCGCTGCGGTTCCCCCACTCCCTGATCCGCCTGTTGCATCATCCGTGCTGCTGCCACAACCTGCAAGTAATACCGATGTCATTGCCACTGCTGCCAAACCGCTAATCCACTTTTTCATCATGATCCTGATTCCCCCTGATATATGTGATGTGTATGAAAAAACAAAAAGAAAAGTGCTCTTGTATAAACAAGAACACTTTTCTTCGTAAACAAAGGAAAGCGACACCCGCTGCCGGTACATCATCGGTTTCTGCTTCAGAATCAATCCAAAGACAGACGCCATCATATGAAATTGTACGGAACCTGATCATGAATCCGGGCCATAACCTCTGTATACATCAACAAGAATCAATCCTGCCGATCCATCCTAGGCCTGTTCCAGAATCACATTTGTGATCGCCCACTGAGTGGACGCATCATAATCCCGTAATATAGCTTCAATTGGCAAACCCATGTGTTGCTCGAGCTTCTCCCGGAATTTCTTCTTATATAAGACAGACATGCGGAAGTCCACTTCCAGCTTTAAGCCGGGGGCCTCCCCTTCCAGGGCGTCAGAGCGCGGTGAACGTCGGTGCTTCGCGTAGAAGGTCACAATATTCTGGTCAATGGTCACTCTCAGGAGAGTGGTGCCAAATCCGAACAGTTCCTTCGAAATTTCGTTATAATACTGGCACATCTTCTTCTTGCTCTCATTGCTGTCCAGTAGTTCCATGAACTCACCCACATCTCTTACTACCGTACATTCGACGTGTTAACACGATTGATTATACATAAATATACGATCATAGGCAACCCAAAAGATATAGTTAACATGAGAATAACACATAAAAGCGAACGATGAGACATTAACAGCTAAAAACAATTCGTCTTAAACCACAGTGAATTTACATTAATATGCCTGCATGTCATTCCTATACTATTGTTGCTTCTACACTCCGTTTTCATACACAGGATTCGAGGCTTTGTTTCAACTTTCCCCAAATGGGTACTAATTCCTGCGAAACATAGACAAACTTCGTCACTAACCGTTAAAATGAGACACAATGTTGACATGTTTTTATTTTCTAGAAATTGGAGGCTTATACCATGAAATGTCCAGTATGCAATCACGAAAATGGAGATGCCCATTTTTGCGAGAGGTGCGGCTCTAATCTAACGCAAACAACCTCATCACCAACTCCTGTACCGAACTCGGAATCTTCTGTTTCCGAACCCGAATATACCCGTTGGTCCAGCACGCAGGCTACCTCTTCCCAGGCATCCGTTCCATCCAACACACCATCCGTCTCCATTCACAAGGAACAGGCGAGAGAATCAACAGGTACCAATGACCATGCTTCTGCAGGAGACAATAGCTCCAATCAGTGGAATAATATTGTGCAGAATGAGAAAGTTCAGCAAGCCAAAGAAGTAAGCAAACAGTATCTATCCTATTTCCTCAGTGTATTGGCCCGTCCTTATCAGACGATGAAAACCGTTGGTGACCAGCATTCCCTAAACGGATGGCTAACGATGGCGCTAATTGCAGTTCTATCTTCTACATACTTCTTAATTACCTTTAGTCGCATAGGCATGGACGGCTTGTTCATTGGTGGATTTTTAAGACCGTTGTTGTTCACCGTCATTATCCTGATTGCCTCTATTGCACTGATGTACGCTATTCTGAAGATTGAAAAAATAACCTTCCGTCCCAAAACACTGGTTGCCCAGTTCGGTACATTGCTTGTTCCTGCTGTCGTATCCCTTGTTCTGGCGAATCTGTTTATTATCATCTCGTATTCCATCGCGATTTCATTGCTTGCTGTCTCGTATATCATTATCTTTGTTGCGCTGAACTCGGTGCTGTTCCAATATCCACTGAATCGTACCCAAGCAGCCATCGACAGCATGTACAGCGTGCTGATCGCCAATGTGGTCGTGTTCTTTATTCTGTATCGATTGTTGGGTGAGATTATCATTGGGCTGATCCGCTTGATGCTTTCGCCGTTTGGACGTCTGTAAACTATATCAGTTGGAATAAAGCTGTTTACACTCGTTACTTCGATGACAGAACAACCTTCCGATCGCTGTTATCTCATTAGATTATATTAAGACGTTCCCTGCTCACACGGGGAAGGTCTTTTCTAGTTTTATAAGGCAGCATTGCGCCGAGCATGTTTCATACACTATAATGTGTAGTGCAAGAGGTATGTTCTTATTTACGTAACAAACACGGAACCAGCAACTCCCGTTACGTAATGAGTGGATTCACCATTGCCACTAACACTACATTGTGTAGTGTATTAATCACTCATTTTACAAAGAAAGCAGAGGAACTCTCTATGGACATGACTCATATGAATCATATGCAAATGGAGCACGAGGCAGATACATCCTACCTGTGGCTCATCGTAGGTGTAATTGTATTGCTGTTCTCCATCGCCGCCTATATCTGGGCATC
Source organism: Paenibacillus sp. FSL R5-192 (assembly GCF_000517845.1). Classification (NCBI taxonomy): domain Bacteria; kingdom Bacillati; phylum Bacillota; class Bacilli; order Caryophanales; family Paenibacillaceae; genus Paenibacillus; species Paenibacillus sp. FSL R5-192. The sequence continues at coordinate 343,660 of NZ_ASPR01000002.1, forward strand.
ACGCACACAGGGCAAAATTCTGGGCCACATGAAAAAGAAAGAGCGGGCGGACATTCAGAAAAAAAGTCGGTCCCTTCGGCTGGCTGCACATGTAATGATGGCTATGTCGATTATTACGTTTGGCCTGTTCTTCATGCAAGGAGCAGGTAAAACATATAATGTAGCCGATCTGAAGTCCAACGCGACAATCGACGTAACGGACGATAAATATTACGGGGCAGACCATACGGAGGACCCCATTCAGTATGAGATGACAATTCCAACATCGGGGCCGCATAATCCGCATGATATCAAGTTTGGATTTTACACCGACTTCCCAGGCTATAATTATCTGGTACACAATCTGGAGCACGGGGACATCATCATCTATTATCGTGAGAACGCCAGCGAGGATTTGAAGGAACATCTGAAATACCTCGCCAAATTCCGCGAAGCTGGAGCAGGTATTCTGGCTGTACCCAACAAGGATATTCCCGAAGGCAGTGAAGTCGTGGTGACCGCATGGACCAAAACAATGAAGCTCGACCAATTCGACGATGCCAAAGTAGGTACTTTTATCAATAAATATATTAATCAGGGACCTGAAAAGATTCCTGCCTCTGTTCGCCAGGGCGGCGGAACGATGTAATGACGTAATCACTCAGTCATGTGAAGCCCCTCTATGTAGTGACAATGAGGTGTGTTCCAATGATGAGCATGGTCAATATAGGATTGAAACGAAACTAGCTCCCGGATCAAATTGACTCGGGAGCTAATTCTTTATGGACCGGATGCCGATATTTCAAGGTAGAAAACTGTATATTTGATATACAATACATACGAACCAAAGAAGAACGACAAGCACCAAGTAAAGAGACAAAAAGACGATTGATTTAACAGATCAAGGGGGAACAATTTTACCAATGAACAGTTTGTTTATGAGGATCTTTTTATTTTTTTCCTGTCTGATGCTGGCCGCGGGTGCGGTTCTTGGCATTACCATGTACCGTTCATCGGCTCAACTGGTCGAACAATCCATGGGTATGCAGGCACAGGCTGTGGGTGAACGGGCAGTTGCATTAATTGACACCTCTCTGTATGCACCACTCAGTACCGGACAGGACGAGACAGCGTATTACGGCATATTGCGTGAGCAGCTCAGTCAGCTGCGCGAGGCCAATGGACTCAAGTATCTGTACACCCTTGGTACACGCGAAGAAAATGGAACAAATACATATTTCTACGTTGTGGATGGGGCTGCTGCCGATGTGGCAGAGGATGACTTCTCCCCTTACGGTTCCGCAGAAGAGACCCATTATGAAGGAATGCTGCAAGCTTTTGAACAGAATGAGCCTATTCGGGGCGAACTCACACAGGATGAATATGGCGCTACCATTACAGCATATGTGCCGATCCATGGGGCTGACGGGAAAGTACTAGGATTGGTCGGTGCGGATCTGGATTCCACTGCGGTCTATGAACTGATGTCCCGCAACCGTATGACCATGATCTGGACAGCCTTGGCTATTGTTTTGTTGAGTGTCTTGCTGGTATATGGATTCGCCCATTACTTGACCCGACCATTGGTGAAGTTGAAGAAGTTAATCACCCAGGTAGGAAAAGGCGACCTGACCGTCAACGTTGAACTTAGTCGCAAGGACGAGGTGGGACAGCTCGCTTCCGAGTTCAAACATCTGGTTACAGGTACCCGTGATGTCATGACGGGCATCCGTCAAAGCTCCGACTCTCTGCTACAAGCTGCAGAAGGAGTATCGAAACATTCACAGGCGACTGCTGAAGCCAGCCAGCGCATTGCCGAACATACCAATCATACGGCCAGTGGAGCTGCTGAACAGGTGGCTCGTGCGGGTGAAGTTACGGTAGCGATGGAAGAGATCACACGCAGCATGCAGCACATTGCGAATTCTTCTTCTATGGTCGCCGATGTATCACAGGAAACGACCAATAATGCGGTGCAAGGTCAAGCCAACATCAACACGGCGATGGACAGTATGGACAAAATTCATCAGGCGAATGTGCAGATGGTGGCCTCCACCTCTCAGCTGGAGCAGTACTCAGGTAAAATTGAGTCGGTGGCACATCTGATGAAAGGCATCGCTTCACAGACCAATCTGCTCGCACTTAATGCAAGTATTGAAGCGGCTCGTGCAGGAGAGTATGGCAGCGGGTTTGCGGTGGTTGCCTCAGAGGTTCGCAAGCTTGCGGGGGAATCAGAGCAATCGTCCCAGCATGTAACCGAACTGATCGCCGAGATGACACGCCAGACTGCCCTGTTGTCAGAACATATGTCTGCCAGCACATCAGCAGTCCAATCCGGTCTCGCTGTTGTTCAGGAGGCAGGCCGTTCATTCACATCCATTCATACCGGGATTGAGACGATGAATGAACGTCTGCACGAAGTATCCGCAGCATCTGAGCAGCTGTCTGCCAGTGCAGAAGAAGTGTCCGCTTCCGTCGAGGATATGGAACATATCTCACGCGAATCCTCTTCGAGCATCCAGAAGGTATCGCACGCTACCGGAAGCCAACTGCAATCCATGGATGAGATGAGTGCATCCGCCGAATCGCTGCGGGTATTGTCCAGTGAGCTGAACGGATTGATTGGTCGATTTAAAATATAGCGGGCAGCTAGATTACTATATAGATTGAACTAAAGAATATTCACACTTGCCACTTCGATGACAGAACAACCTTCCGATCGCTGTTATCAATCTATATAAATCAGCCCAAAACAAAAAGCCGCACGGCAGGGACGGGATTATGGGGTTCAACCCCATATCCAGACCACTGCCTGCGGCTTTATTTTTGTTGTACCTTTAATGTTGGCAAGCCTTACGGCTGCCTGAATTAGTAGCGCTGCGGAGCAGCTTTTTTACCCAAATCCGTCATATACTTAAAGAACGCTTCCGGATCGGTATCATACACCAGTTGTACTGGACGTCCGTCTGCTTGCTCCACCGTGCGGCCTTGGCTAGGACCATCCGGGATGACAATACAGTTTACGGTTTTTTTCTTCACGATGTCCTCGCGTCCAACGGAAGCCGTTGTCAGCACATCCCACAGATAGTATGTGGAATTTGTCTCACTGTACACCAGTGGCGGACAACCTGCGTAACAGTTACCCAAGAAGTCAACGCCTTCGAAGCGACGCTCTGCTGCCCAGCGGTTACGAACGGCTGGAGTCAAAGGTACTTTGTTCGTGCTTTCCAGTGCAACCAGATCGATCTGGATACCACTCTGCCATACACGGTAAGCCGCTTCCGGGTCCCAGAATACGTTCCACTCTGCTGTGCCATCATGCTCAGGTTCTTCTACGTTACCACGCTCAAATGTACCGCCCATCCATACCAGCTTGTCAATTTTCTCTTCAATGTCTGGTGCTTCGTCCAGTGCACGCGCAAGGTCTGTCAGTGGGCCTGTGAACAGGAGCAACGTTTTGCCTTCGGTATTGCGCACTTTCTCGATCAGATGCTGGTGTGCCGGAATGGCAGAGAGTGGTGCTTCCATTTTGCCGGACTCGTTCAGTACAGGAAGTGCATCTACATAGAAGGAATGCAGTCTCCACGCCGCAGGAAATGGATTTTTCCCTCTGGAGTTGGATTTGGATACCTCTACGGAATATGTACCGAAACGATCGATAATTTTACGGCTGGCATCTGTTGCTGGCTCCAGATATCCGTCTGCCGGAATAACCGATACGCCGGTTACATGTACATTGTCCATTTGCAGAAGCATGAACAGCGATACGAGGTCATCCACGCCGCCGTCATGGTTAAAATACACATTAAGTTGGTTCGTCATGCTTGCTTTCATCCTTCCCCTGGTTGTCCCATTGATGTTGATCATCCGTCTGCTCAAGGCCGACGCTCTCTCTATTATGTCCCATAACCCTTGGCTACGTAAACCTTCCCCATGCAAAGAAAACAAGGATCACGCCTCATCCTGCGGATATTTTACAGTTCCACCATTCCATCTCAGGAGGACAACTGGTAGAGGTCATCATCGTTAGGAAAATAAAGAAATGGACAGCAGGCTTGAAGCCCCGCCGTCCATCTCACCCAATCCATGCATTACATGGACTGGTTTTGTTTCTCCTCATTCTTCTCTGCAATCGGAACATACTTGCCTGGCCAGAAGGCCCATTTACCCAGCAATGCGGTGATCGCCGGTACCATGAACGGGCGAACCAGGAAGGTATCCAGCATCACACCAACGGCTGTGATTATACCAAACTGCACCAACACCTGAATTGGCAATGTAGCAAGTACCGCAAACGTTCCTGCCAAGATCAGACCTGCAGATGTAATAACAGAGCTTGTCTCGCCAACACCTTCTCTAATCGCTTGACGAAGCGGCATCGTTTTGCGTTTCTGCCAGATGCTAGAGATCATGAAGATGTTGTAGTCTTCACCCAGTGCCACGAGGAATACGAAGGAATACAGCGGAATCGCTCCCTGAATGGCATCTGCGCCAAGTCCGTAGTGAATGATGATCCAACCCAGACCCAGTGCAGAGAAATACGACAGAACAACCGTTGCAATCAGATACGCCGTAGCTACAACTGAACGCAGGTATAATAGTAATAACAATGTAATCATGCCGATGACCACTGGAATAATGATCTTGGCATCCCGTTCTCCGGTTACTTCAATGTCATACTGTTCAGCCGTCTGACCATCGATCCAGACCTGACTGTCCACATTAGCTACTCCAGCGTCTTGAAGCGCCTGTTCCGCAGTAGCTCGCAGATCTGGAATATGCTGCATTGCCTCCATGGAATATGGATTCAGATTAAATTCCACATCAAAGGCGGTAATGTTGGCATTCTCGGCACCCTGCTGAGCATCGCCTACTTTGCTAATGTAATCCAGCGATTCGAGACGTTGCTTCAGATCAGTTTCTTTGCCTTCGGCATCAACGATCACTTTCACTGGAGCCAGCTCACCTTGGGAGAATTGTTCGCCGATGACGGTGAAACCTTCGCGGGAAGGCACATCCTCCGGGAAGGAAGACAATAGATCATACGTGAATTTTACCTGAGTAGAGAATGCCGCCAGTCCTCCCAGCAATACCAACGTAATTGCAAGAACGGTCCATGGCTTTGTCACTACAACACGGCCAATCCAGCTTTCCTTCACTTTGCGCGGGGCAGGAGCCGGTTTGCCTTTTTTCTTCGCACGCCCCACTTCCATCTCATGTGTACGTGGTACGAACGGATAGAATGAACCCCGACCGAAGATCGCGAGGAGCGCCGGAACCAGCGTCAGACTTGCAATAAACATAATAAAGATGGACAGACTGAATGGTACGGCAAAGCGATGATATGCACCGTATTCAGCCAGCAACAGTACCAGTAGTGCTGCAACGACCGTGAATCCACTCATGGCAATGGCGCCAGAAGATCCGGTGATTGCCTGGAAGATGGCTTTCTTTTTGTCCGGCTCATGATAGAGAATTTGGCGGTATCTGGAGATCATGAACAGGCAGTAATCCGTTCCTGCTCCAAATAACAACACGGTCATGATCGAAATGGACTGTGCATCCACTGTAATCCAGCCCTGATCCGCCATGAATCCGAGAATGGGGCTTGTCACCATATACGCGAATCCAACGGCAATGATCGGGATAATCGCCAATACCGGCGAGCGGTAGATCAACAGCAACAGTACTAATACCAGTACAACCGTAGCGATCAGCAAGGATACATCGGCGGAGGAGAATAGCCCGCTCGCATCAATGGATATCCCTACTGGCCCTGTCACACGGGCAATCAGAGTATTGGTATCATCTATGGCTACATCGAACGGATTTGCCCCGAAGATGTCTTGTGTTTTTTGCTCAAGTGCTTCAATAGCTTCCTTCAATTGTTCTGAATCGGCACCTTCATTGAAGAAAAGTGGCATAACCAAAGTACTTCCGTCTTCCGAAAGCTGACCTTTCAATGCCTGTGGTGGTAATTGATAGAGTGGCACAACGGACTGTTGTTGTTCTACCGGATCTTGATCCAGTCGCTCCGTTAATGCCTGAATGTTCTGAATCTGCTCATCCGTCAGACCGCCAGCTTGACGCCATACGATCAGCGCGGGCAATCCTTCACCACCAGGGAATTCCTTCTCGGCAAGTGCAGCTGCCTGAACCGATGGTTTGGATTCACTCAGATCCTGTGCGTTATTGGTTTCACGATCACCTACAGCAGGCCATACCATGCCAAGCACAACGGCGATAATGATCCATACCAACAGCGTAATCCATTTGCTTCGTTTGCCGGCAACCCAGCGGCCGTAACCCGAACCTTCCTGCATTGTCTCTTCATCTCCCTATTCTGTTTCTATGAAGCCCTAATATATATGATGGTGTAGTAATGAACCACGGGTCATAGTATAATCGAGTTAATTATATATACCGGAAGGTTAATTTTGCAATGCCTAATTTTGTGAACACTTCTAACAAGCAATTAAATACGTAAAGAGGTATGTACTTATGAGCAAAAAAACAAACATTCCCCGTTCACCGGGTAGACCCAAAACAGCTGTGGATCAAGCATCTGTGCAATCCAACATATTGATGACCGCGTCACGTCTGTTTATGGAATACGGTTATGAACCCGTCTCTCTCCAGCAGATCGCTTCGTTATGTAATGTGACCAAAGCATCAATCTATTATCATTTCACCAGCAAAGCCGACCTGTTCACCGTTGCCATAACCCGCATGATGGCGATGGGCATGCAGCAGACTTCGCTACGCCTGGATGAACCTGGTACGTTGCAAGAACGACTGGTTAAGGTTGCTGAAGCGAAGATGCAGCATTCCCATATTGAAACGGAGACCATGATGCGAGAAGCCGAGAAACATCTGGACACGGAGCAACTCGCTCAGATTCGGGAAGCAGAGGTTCGCATATTCGAAGTACTAGCTACCCATTTTCAGAAGGAGATGGATAATGGTTATTTGCGGGTCGGGAACCCGATGCTGCTTGCCCATGCATTTACGTCACTGCTGATGCTCGCAAACCGCGAAGATGTACGCAACATGAATGGCGGCAGCATTGAGGAACTCGCGCAGGAACTGGTGGCACTATTTCTGGATGGAGCGGTTAAGCGGAACTAAAATATATAGCTGTATCTCAAAAGCAGTTATGTCAAAAAAACCATCGGGCGATGCAATGAACACACCTACCGATGGTTTATTGGTTGAAATCTAATCATGATTATAGGACTCTGCTCCTGAAAATTTTGAATTGTTCCTGTAATTACTTCCCTGTTACTTAGTCGACAGTGATATAAATAGATATATTAGGACCATCACTACTATTCTCCGTATAGAATTTACCTTCACCCGTTGGTCTTCCGTTTTTAAACATGCCCACATAGACTAACTTACCGTTTAAGTACCCTTTACCTTTGCCGGTAATAGCTCCATTTTTAGCCTGCCCATCATAGATGATTACACCATCTTCGTACAATTTAATTTTGCCAGAATACGTGGGTACTCCTTTATCAAATGCACCAACATAGGCAATTTCTCCATATTGATATGCTTTACCTTGTCCCTGTGGCAAACCATTCTTAAACGTACCCTGATAGAACATTTCACCATATTCTGTATACCACTTACCTTGACCATGAAACGAACCATTCAAAAAATCGCCCTTATATTTAACCGTTCCATCTGGATAATATTCGGTACCCTTACCTGAAGGAAGCCATGTTTCCTTATCCACCTTACCAACATAATTAAACTTTCCATTTGGGTAATAAGTCTTTCCCTGTCCATTAGAAATATCCGAGTACAGCTTTCCATCTGCGTTATACCTTTTTCCTTCATGAGGCCTCCCCGCTACAAACTTACCTTCAAAGCTCTTCTTCCCATTTGGAAAGTAGGATATTCCTTTACCATTAGGAACACCATTTTTGACTTCTCCTACATATCTGTGTTTTTCTCCAGAAAGAGTGATATAGATCTCTTTTTTCGCTGCTGAGACCTGTCCAGGTGAAGTAAACAGCGGTGTAACCAAAATTAAAAAAACAGTAAACCACTTCAAACAATTCTCTAACTTTCGCATTTCGTTAAATCCCCATTTCTATTCTTATAGAATCTATCGTCCTGCTAAGGTAAACTGATACGTCTCTTTAAGACTATGAATGTCTGGTTTACTACAACGCAGCTATGTATACAGTACAGCAAATCAAAATATGTAATTCGAGCAGAGTAATACGAATCTTCAAACTAGGTTTCTCTTCGACTTAGCAAGCACGACAATACTTATATCGACCATTATAGCTACAAGCATGAGAAAATATGGTAAAGTGTTGTTAATTATCTATTTCCCGTTGATTAATACGATACATAACATGAATAACACTAGCCTTGAACTCATAGGAGGAAACAACAATGTCACCACCAAAACCATCCCCACGCATCCCCCGTCTGCTGGAAACAAAGCGCATATACCTGCGTCCTTTCGAGATTACAGATGTGGATACTTACTTCCCTGGCCTGTTTGATGCCGAAATGCGTAGGCTGACGGGAACACAGAACAGTTTCACACGCGCTCAGGTCGAACGTTATGTTGAGAGCGCTGCACAAGATGACACCAGACTCATGCTACTTATTGCTTTACAGGAAAATGACCAGATCATTGGAGATGTCGTCCTCATGGACATGCATACCAAGAATCGCAGTGCACATATCCGGGTTGCCATCGATCAGGCGGAGCATCAAGGAAAAGGTTACGGTAGCGAGGCGTTGCTACTTATGCTGGACTACGGCTTCGGAATCTGTAACCTGCATCGAATCGAGCTTGAGGTGTACGCCTTCAACGAGCGAGCCATTCGCACTTATGAGAAGCTTGGATTCCAGCGCGAGGGTGTGAAGCGGGATGTCTTGTTCTACAATCATCAATACCATGATGCCATTCAGATGAGCATGCTGGAGGATGAGTTCAGGCAACGTCATATGAGAGATCAGCCAGAGAGTGTTTAAGTTTTCGATCAGCTAAAATCAAACCAAAAAACCGGGGGATTTAATAACCCTCCCCGGTTAGAAACTTCAGATGACCCGTCAGCACCGAAAGCTCGGCGGGTGTCTTCATATACAATTCGCCATCCGTATCGGCTGACATCGGCGCATCCGTCTTCACTTTTAACGTAGATGCCTTGAAGTATGAAATACTCTCACTCTGAGGTTGCCATTCTCCCTCTGGCTTGTGCGACAGAATCTCTCGCAGCAGCGGAATGCCTGTCTCATGAATAATGAGCACGTCCAGTTCGCCATCCTGCAACGCATCCGGTGCAAAGGGTAATGCATTTGTTCCCAGAAAACGGCCATTGGCTGCATAGATCATCACCGCTTCGCCTTCCATCTCTTTCCCATCCGCCTCCAGTTGGTAACGAAACGGCTCTGTATGACTAATTGTCTGTAAAGTGCTGATAAAATAACTGAGCTTACCCAGCGCGCCTTTCAGATTCTCGTTAATATTCTGCGATGCATCACTGATCAAGCCAATGCCGAAAAAGTTCGTGAACACCCGATCATTAGCTCGTCCAACATCAATGGATACCACCCGACCCGCCAGCATTTCTTGTGCCGCAATCTCTGCATCCGGTGAAATCCCGAGTGAACGGGCAAAGTCATTACAGGTGCCTCCAGGCAATATACCAATCAACGGAGGATGTTTCAGATCGGCCAGTCCATTCACGCATTCATGCACCGTGCCATCCCCACCCAGGATAAACACCACATCGAATTGCTCCCCGCGTTCACGACACAACTTCTCTCCTTCACCAGCTTCATCCGTACGCACAATGACGAGTTCATGGACAGCAGGAGCCAGCACACCAGCCACAAGGCCTACTGTATTCTCACGACTGGCCTTGCCCGAATGATGATGATGAATTAACAACGCTTTGTTAAACTCCATCCCTCTTCCTCCATTCCAATGTTTGTTAACCTTTACCCACAAAGGTTGAAGCCGTAAACAAGCCCTTCGCTACACACTCATCATGATTCCAAATAGGTTTCCCAATCAGGTATGCATCCTAATCCTCATTCATTCGTAATAGCTAGATGACCCGTTTATCCATAAACCATTTCCTTGTTTAACCAGATGTATGCATGGAAAAAAGGTTTCTCCGCACCTTAATGTCATAAGGCTGCAAATTTTGCTGGTGAGAACCCATTCAAATTGAGTCAAAACGGTTATATCTATACCATATACGAATGGAGGGATTCCCTATGATTCCGGCAACGTTGGAACAATTGGAGCAAGTTCGCAAGGAATGCCGTACCATGGTTCGCAAAAGAGCTACCGCATCTGCCGGTACAACACTCGTTCCGCTACCCGGTACAGACGTACTGGCTGATGTGGGGATGCTGATGCAGCTGTTGCCTGCCATTAACAATAAATTCGGATTATCACAAAAACAGCTGGACGGCATGGACCCCGAGACCAAATCCATGATCTATGGATTCGTGATGTCCATCGGAAGCAAAGTCATTGGTCGTATGATCACCAAGGAATTGGTTGTCCAGGTTCTGAAAAGAGTCGGCGTACGCGTAGCCACCAAATCCGTCGCCAAATTTGTCCCATTTGCAGGACAGGGATTGGCTGCCGCACTCAGCTTCACAGCCATGCGCTATGTGGGTAACAAACATGTGGATGACTGTTATGAGGTTGTCAAACGCATGATTGAGCAGCGCGAATTAATCCCGGGTGAACCCGCTCCGTCTGCGCTGGAGGAAGCTAACAGCGACGACGTGAAGGCAGAAGTAAAGTCGGTCTCTAGCAATGACACTGATGAACCTGCGAACGATTCTAAGGATCAGTAAAATGCGGGTCATGCCCTGTTCAAACAGAGGCATACAAAGTATCTCATGACCAATCTGGATGTCCCAATCGGTGATCTTATGCCCGTGTGGTTGTATCTCGATTGGTGTACGATGAATTCAAAATATAAACAAACGGGACAAAGCAGTGTAGTTACACCGCTTCGTCCCGTTTTTATTTTTGCAGCATGGCATATGTAAGACAATTATGACTAAGGTTTATTAGAATATTTTAACGAACTCAGCACACTCTAATAGGCACAATTCCACAATACCGGCGTTCTAACGAATCATAGACACTTTATTTCCGCATTCTGCAGTTTATTTTACCGCTTTGTGTTGCTTATCAGAGAAATAACATGTCTCAAGTTCGTTAGAATTGGGAGTGCTTGATAATCCTCCATATAAGGTGTCTACGATTCGTTAGCATGGACGAAGGATGAACCCTCATCCTGTCTGCACCTCACGCAAACAACTGAAAGGCTGACGAGCACCACAACCCAATTACTATGCCAACGTTCCTTCATACCTTATAGATCCATCGTATCCAAACGAACACATTAGAATCGACTCCTCTGGATACACGACAAATAGCCGGGAGCACCCCTAAGAGTGCTCCCGGCTATTCTAGTTAGTTACAGTGTAATCAGATCGCCTGCGGTTGTTGCTCCGCAAACTGACTATTGTACAGATCGGCGTAGAAGCCCTGACTTGCCATCAATTCATCATGATTACCCTGTTCAATCACGTTACCATGATCCATAACAAGGATCAGATCGGCGCCGCGAATGGTAGACAAACGGTGTGCAATGACAAAGCTCGTGCGATCCTTCATCAGATCATTCATTGCTTTCTGGATAAATACTTCGGTCCGTGTATCCACGCTACTCGTCGCTTCATCCAGAATGAGGATGGCCGGGTTCGCCAGAATCGCTCTTGCAATGGTCAGCAATTGTTTCTGCCCTTGAGAGATGTTCGACGCCTCTTCATTCAGCACCGTATCATAACCATCAGGCAGTGTACGAATAAAGTGATCCGCATGTGCCGCAACGGCTGCCTTGATTACATCCTCTTCCGTAGAACCTTCTCGACCATAGGCGATGTTGTCCCGAATCGTTCCGTTGAACAACCAGGTATCCTGAAGCACCATGCCGAACAGACTGCGCAGCTTACCACGCTCCATGTCCTTAATGTCTGCACCGTCAATCGTAATCCGACCATCCTGAATTTCGTAGAAACGCATTAACAGGTTGATCAGGGTGGTTTTACCGGCTCCCGTTGGTCCAACAATGGCTACCGTCTGTCCCGGTTTTACATCAATATTCATGTTATGAATGAGCAGTTCATTTTCTTTATATCCAAAATTAACACCTTGGAATGCAACCGCACCTTTAGGCTGCTGTAATTGCACGGGTTGTTTGGACTCCGGAACTTCTTCCTCTTCATCCAACAACTCGAATACACGTTCCGCCGAAGCAATCGTTGATTGAATAATATTCGAGATATTTGCAATCTGGTTAATCGGTTGTGTAAATTGACGGGAATATTGTGTGAAGGCCAGAATATCCCCGATAGAGATCGATCCGCGTGTAACAAAAATCCCACCAACCACACAGATCAGCACATAACCCAAGTTACCCACGAAACTCATGAGCGGCATAATAATACCCGAGATAAACTGGGCTTTCCAGCCGGATTCATACAGTTCTTCATTGACCTTCTCAAATTGCTGTACGGATTGTTCTTCGCGTCCAAATGCTTTGACGACCTTGTGTCCCGTGTACATCTCTTCGACATGACCATTCAGTTCCCCAAGGGATTTCTGTTGACCCGCAAAGTGTTTTTGCGAACGAGATGCAACCAGCATGACAACAACTACACTGAGTGGCAACGTCAAAATCGTGATCAGCGTCATCCATGGACTAATCGTCAGCATCATGATAATTACGCCGACAATTGTGACGATAGACGTAATGAACTGTGCCAAACTTTGCTGAAGTGTATTACTGATATTGTCCACGTCATTCGTGGCACGGCTAAGTGTCTCCCCAGTTGTGCGGGAGTCAAAATATTTCAAAGGAAGACGTCCAACCTTCGCACTGATCTGCTCACGCATGTCATACACAACACGTTGGGCCACACCGGCCATCAGGTATTGCTGAACATACATAAATGCAGCACTGAACAGATAGAGTCCGCCAAGCAGGTATAATACTTTTATTAATGCAGGAAAATCAATCCCGGCTCCCTGTACACCCTGAAGGATGGCGATGGCGCCTTTACTGAGAATATCCGTTCCTTCGGCCATAATTTTTGGACTGATGATGCTGAATACGGTACTCAAAATGGCTGCAACCAGCACACCTAACAGACGAGAACTATGGGGCTGGAGATAACGAATCAAGCGACGCAGTGTGCCTTTAAAATCTTTTGCTTTCTCAGCGGGAGGTCGCATGCCCATTCCGGGACCTGGACCCGGCCCACCATGGGGACGAGGCGACTTACGTTCTGTACGTTCACTCATGCGATCTCCTCCTCTGTCAGCTGGGAGGATACAATCTCGCGATACACTTCATTGTGCTCCAGCAGCTCTTTATGTGTTCCTGAACCGACAATTCGGCCCTCATCCATAACCAGAATGCGATCTGCATCCATTACTGTACTTACGCGTTGCGCAACAATCAGCACAGCCGCTTCTGTCGTTTCGGACTTCAGCGCAGCACGAAGTTTAGCATCCGTTTTGAAATCGAGAGCAGAGAAACTGTCATCAAAGATATAAACTTCCGGACGGCGAACAAGTGCGCGAGCGATGGACAGACGTTGCTTTTGTCCACCAGATACGTTGTTACCACCTTGAGCGATAAGGCTGTCATATCCCTCTTTCATCTCGGTAATGAAGTTCTCCGCCTGAGCCGTGCGGGCCGCATGAACAACTTCATCCATTGTGGCATCATCTTTCCCGTGACGAATATTCTCCGTAATCGTACCCGTAAAGAGGACTGCTTTTTGTGGTACAAAGCCAATTTTGGCACGCAGATCTTCCTGCCGAATTTCACGCACATCCGTACCATTTACCCGAACACTGCCTTCGGTCACATCATAAAATCGTGGAATAAGGCTGAGCAATGTCGATTTCCCAGAACCCGTACCACCGATAATGGCTGTTGTCTCACCTGAGCGAGCTGTGAAGGAGATATTGGACAAAGCTGGATTCTCTGCGCCCGGATAACGGAAAGTTACATTGTCAAACTCAATCATACCCTGCATGGATTTCATACCACGAGGCTGCTCGGGATTGCTAAGATCCGGCTGCATATCAAGCACTTCGTTAATCCGTTCTGCCGATGCTGAAGCTCTTGGAATCATGACAAAGATCATCGAAACCATAATAAGTGAGAACATGATCTGCATTGCATATTGGATGAAGGCAATCAATGCACCGATGTTCATATTACCAGTGTCGATCCGCATTCCACCAAAATAAAGGATGGCAATCATCGAAAAGTTCATAACCAGCATCATCACAGGCATGATGGTCGCCATGAGCACATTAACTTTGATCGATGAATCTCTCAGTTCTGTATTGGCCCCGTTAAAGCGCACTTTCTCATGCTCCCCACGGTTAAAGGAACGAACAACCCGAATCCCTGTTAACTGCTCACGCAGCACCAGGTTGAGTCGGTCCAGCTTTTTCTGAATGGTTTTGAACAAAGGTAAACCCTTGGCACCAATCAGCGCAATAGCTCCACCGAGTACCGGAAGCACGACCAGGAAAATCGTAGATAATTTGGCGTCCTGAGATACCGCCATGAAGATACCCCCGATACACATGAGCGGAGCCATAATCATCATGCGCAACATCATCGTAAGTACATTCTGTACCTGTGTGATGTCATTCGTCGTACGCGTAATCAGCGAAGCAGTACCCATCTTATCGAACTCTTGGAGAGAGAAGTTCTCCACATGGCGGAATACTCTGCTACGCAGTTGTTTGGCAAATCCACCCGCTGTTCGAGATGAGAGATAACTGGCAATCACCGAACACGCTGTTCCGCCAATCGCGATGACCAACATCCATCCACCAATCTGCCAGATATACGGGATATCCCCTTTAATGATGCCGTCATTCACAATATCTGCCATTAACGTAGGCAGGTACAATTCAGCAAGCGACTGAAACAGTACCAACACCAGAATAAAAATAATCGGAATTTGGTATGGCTTCAGCATGCGAAACAGTTTCATCATGGCTTATCATCTCCTCTTGTCGAATCATCCTTTTGCAAGGAAGTTAATGTATCAAAAAAGGTGTATACCTTTGTCAACAACTCAGCCAGCTGAGTACTGTCTTGCTCACCCAAATGCTCAACTAACTTATTGAATATTTCCATGCGTTCTTGGTGAGCAGCCCGAATAATTTCACGACCTGCTTCAGTAATCGTGATGCGGACAGCACGGCGATCCTCCGGGTCCATCGTCCGTTTGACCAGCCCCTCATCTTCAAGGCCACGAATAACAGGTGTAATGGTCGGTGACTTCACTCGTAGCAATGCGCTGATTTCCGAGACTTTCATCCCGGGGTGATTGGATTCGATCGTGTCATTGAAATCAGGCGGATTGTCCTGCCAGTTCAATTGTTCTCCCGGATGCATCCCGTGGAGTAAACAACCCAGCACCATAATTTCATTGTGATTGCGCCCATGAGGTTTATGTTGCCTCCATTTGCCTTTATTAAACTGCATAATGGAGTACAAAAGCTTCTGAGCGACCGGATCTATACCAGTCATAATGCGTCCCTCCTTCTTTCTTTATCATTCCATAGACATCCAACATCATAGGACATCTATTAAATAGTAATACAATTAAATAGATGCACAATTAATTAGGTGTACTAAGTATATTATCGCAAGAAGCCATTGTCAAACATCTAAAAATAACCAACATAAACCCATAACCAAGAGCATACACGCGCTTGATTATGGGTTTTGTCATATGGCCTCCATTGGAGCCCACTATAGTTATTATGTACAATTCCATGAATTCAACTTATAAAGAAACTCCCGTTCATTACTCCGGTGGATGATGGCCCGGAGGTAAGGAAGGGGAGCATTTTATTACGATTGAAAAGTAGACACAAAAGAATCTTCTTATTGCATAACTTGCATGATTAGGTGCGTTTGTTACTCGTCAGGACTGTGAAGCAGAGACTGTTTTAGGCACTGAGGCAAACGGGAAATACTCTTTTGCATTGTTGTAGGCAATACCCTGTACGATCTGACCAAGCAGATCCATATCCTGCGGTGCCTCCCCTTGTTCGGCCCATTCACCAATTAGGTTGCAGACCAGACGACGGAAATACTCATGCCGGGTGTAGGACAGGAAGCTGCGTGAATCGGTCAGCATGCCAACAAAACGGCTAAGCAGACCAACATTCGCCAAGGCTTTCATCTGAGCGAGCATGCCATCCTTCGTATCATTGAACCACCAGGCGGCACCAAGCTGGATTTTGCCCGGAATGCCCCCGCCCTGGAAGCTGCCGATGATCGCCGCGAGCACTTCGTTGTCCCTTGGATTCAGAGAATACAGAATCGTTTTGGGCAGTGCTTGTTGCTGCTCCAACGCGTCGAGCAATCCAATCATCGCTGCGGAAAGCGGCGTATCATTCACGGCATCGTAACCAGTATCCGGCCCAAGTTTGGCAAACATCCGTGTGTTGTTGTTACGGGCTGCATTAATGTGGAACTGCATCACCCAGCCCCGATCTGCATACAGTTTGCCAAGGAACGTCAGCGTTACCGTCTTGTACTTGTCCTCTTCCTCACGAGTTACCTTCTGACCCGCAAGTACCTTTGCAAAGATGGCAGCTGCTTCTTCGCGTGTAGCCACGCCGTAAGGAACATAATCAAGTGCATGGTCAGAGACTCTGCCGCCGACGGAATGGAAAAATTCCACACGTGACTCCAGCGCAGCAAGGAAGGATTCATAATCTGAAATGGCAGTGCCAGATGCCTGCGACAGCTTGCCCACCCATTCCACGAAGGTATCCCGGTTCAATTCCAAGCCTTTATCCGGGCGGAAAGAAGGTAATACCGCCGTATCAAAGCCTTCGATTTCCTGAATTTTCAGATGATACTCCAGAGAATCCGTTGGATCATCGGTTGTGCACACAACAGTGACATTGGATTTGGTAATCAGATCGCGTGCACCGAATCCGTCACTGTTCAGTTTGGCATTTACTTTTTCCCAGATGGCCGGTGCGCTTGTCTCATTCAATACTTCGTAGACGCCGAAATATCGCTGTAATTCCAGATGAGACCAGGCGTACAGTGGATTACCAATCATCATCGGTACCGTTTTGGCATAAGCCATGAAACGATCGTAATCGGTTACTCCCTCGCCGCCGGTCACATATTGCTCTTCAATTCCGTTTGCGCGCATGAGCCGCCACTTATAGTGATCACCGTATAACCAAGCCTCTGTAAGATTGCCAAAGGTTTTGTTCTCGTAGATCTCCTGAGGACTGAGGTGGCAATGATAATCAATAATGGGCATGTCTTTGGCATAATCCTCATATAACTTGATCGCCGTTTCATTGTGCAGCAAAAATTGTTCATCCAGAAAAGATTTCATTCGCCTCGCACGCTCCCTTTAGGTGAGTTTACGTTCATATGGGTTCACTTCCCATCTTTACGCTACACTGTTTATCATCAAAGTTCAATATAAAATGATAGCGTTATCAAAAAAGGTTGATTTAGGCATATATTCGGGAACAAGGTATACTGGATTTAACGCAAGGATGCTGATCTGAAGATCACACAAGGAGATGAAATGAATTGAAAATCACTTTTCTCGGCACTGGAGATATGTTCAGCGTGGAGCAGCACCACAATAGTATGTTGGCTGAATTCGGAGACACGCATCTTGTCATTGATTTTCCAGAATCAAATGCTAAAGCACTCAAGGAATATGGATTCGCCATGACCGATATCCACAACGTGTTCATTACGCATCTACATGAAGATCATATTAATGGTGTACAGATGCTAGGTTATTACGCACAGATCGTAGGCGACCGCAAACCCCGTCTGTTCATCCACGAACAATTGGTAGATCCGCTCTGGAACATTCTATCCCCCGGCATGCGCTACACAACGGATGGTGAACGTACCATGAGCGATTACTACGATGTCGTCCCCCTGCCAGATGGAGGCACATTTGAACTGGGCGGCGTGACGTTTGAGACGTTTCGGACACAGCATGTTCCCGGTATGGTCAGCAATGGGCTACTCGCCAAACCTTACTTCTATTACAGTGCTGACAGTACACTCGACCAGGAACGGGTGGAGCAAGTTGCCGCTGATGTGCAGCTGATTTTCCATGAATGTCATATGCACGATCTGGTGATCAAGTCACACACTTCACTGAATGATTTGGAACAACTGCCTGCCGAAGTGAGACAGAAAACCGTACTGATGCATTATCATGACGAGTACGCGGATGCGGACAAACGGAAACAATTCAACCGCGAGCATGATCTGCGGATGGTTGGCACGTTGGAATCATTTGAACTGGAGTAGGTAAAACCACAAACCCGAAAAGCCTGGAGCATTTTCAATGGAACGAAGTGAGTTCAATCGAATGTGGGATACGATGAATCAGTATTTTGAAAAGTAATAACCTTACTATCTCAAATAGATAACCGGCAGCGTCTACTCAGATTCCTCATACGGAACTGGCGGATGCTGCCTTTCTATTAATCTAATCTCTCTCCAATGACTTCATATACTCAATCGTCCTTGGAGACGGCTCGGCCTGAACATGAAAATAATCTTCCGTTCGCTGATCATTTGGGCCATAGGAAATTTTGATATACATATCTGCATAACGCTGGAGGATATTGCTGTCGATCTCCGCCTTTGGTTTCAAGACGTAACTTCTGCTCAAACTCAATCCAAGCGGTTCCTTGTCAGACTCTAAACTAATCTCGTGTGTATTGCTCACATTGGAATGAAATAACTCTCCAGCATTTATTCGATTTATCATGTTGGTATCGAGGGTGAAGGACTGAATGACATTAACCATGGGCACCCGAGCCTCATTCACCAAAATCTCATAAGTAATCCGATCAACTCCGGATTGATGACTCACATCCACCGTTGCTGTCAAATTATAATCATCTGGCGAGTTCGTCTGAAAAGACTCAAGGTTCTTCGTAACCCGCTCATTCAAATCTCTTCGCTCCGAATTCAACGTATACTCATCGGTTCGCTTCGGTTCACCCGCTGGCCCCTGGTTTGGTCCCAAACTGCAAGCCCCCAGACACACGGCTATTACACATAGGTACATGACCAACGGGAAGAAACGGTTCATCTCTCTTTTGGGGCTCATGCCATCCCTCCTCTTCTCCAATCTTCTGCAAAGAATATCGCTTATTACGTTCTCTCATTTTGTTTTCTAACACTCCATATTTGGATTATTGTACCATGTATTAAGATGTGGGACCGAACTGTTTCTTTCTCATTTCATGTTTTTAATTGTAGCAGTGATTCGTTTGCGTATGGCGGGACAGGTTACTGAGATTCGTTAGAATTCCAATAACGCTAATTCAGTGCAAATAAGGTGCCCTCGGTTCGTTAGGATGGAGTTTTAGTTGTACCTAGATAAATGCAAAAAAACCACCTGAACACAGGTATGTGGTATTATCCCCTTTAAGTAGACACTTGAAAAAACCTTCATGTTATCATGAGGGTTCAAGTGACACTTGGAGGGGATATTTTTATGGCCAAAAAAGGACAAACATTTCACACGTATACCGAAGAATTTAAATTGAATGCTGTTAGATCCTATGTCGAAGGTTCTTCAAGTTACAAGGTGGTCGCTGATCGCGAAGGAATTCGAAACTGTTCACAACTGAAGGTGTGGGTAAAAAAATGGAAAAACGGGGAAGCATTCGATGAGCGAAAAAACAATGTTCCGAATCCACTGAAAGGACGGCTTCGTACTGCCTTTAGCAGTGTAGAAGAGGAACGGGACTACCTTCAAGCACAGGTAGATTATTTAAAAAAGCGGTATCCAAATCTAGTAAAGGAGAAGCACTGAGCCAACGGGAGAACTACGATATCATAGACGAATTGCGTTGCTCGCATGGCATTACACGCCTATTATCGATTACAGGAATACCCCGTTCCAGTTACTACAAATGGCGAGCAACACAGCCACAGCGAGACGCAAGACAAGACCGTGAGCGTGAGATCAAAGAGCACATGATGGCTATTCATTTTGCAAATCGAGAGTTTGGTTATCCTCGCATGACAACGGCGCTCTGGGAGTCTGGTCTGAACGTTAATCACAAGAAAGTATGGCGAATCATGCGGGAACTATCGATCCAATCGGTAATTCGCAAGAAGCGGAAGAAGTCCAGCTATACGCCATCTGTGATTTATCCGAATCGCCTAAAGCGCAAATTTCATGCCACAGCACCTCAGCAAAAAATGGTGACGG
The DNA here is from genome assembly GCF_000517845.1 of Paenibacillus sp. FSL R5-192. Taxonomy (NCBI): domain Bacteria; kingdom Bacillati; phylum Bacillota; class Bacilli; order Caryophanales; family Paenibacillaceae; genus Paenibacillus; species Paenibacillus sp. FSL R5-192. The sequence continues at coordinate 363,985 of NZ_ASPR01000002.1, forward strand.
ATATAACTTATATTTCGGATGGAAACACATTCGTTTACCTGTCTGTGATTCAAGACTTGTTCAACAACGAAATTGTCGCTTGGCAATTATCTAAACGGAACGATGTTCAGCTCGTATTGGATACGGTGGAACAATGGACACAAAAAAGAGACGTTTCGGAAGCCGTGCTCCATTCGGATCAGGGCTTCCAATACACGTCTCAGGTGTACAACTCACGATTAGAAGCATTCGGCGTCAAAGGCAGCCACTCTCGCAAAGCAACCTGCCTGGATAACGCATGCATCGAATCTTTCTTTTCGCATCTCAAAACAGAGAAGCTGTACCTTATCCAGTGTAATTCAGAAGCCGAGATTCGACAAGCCGTGGAAGATTACGTGTACAATTACAACTACCGACGCTTTCAAGCCAAACTCAAACAGCGCGCACCGATTGAATATCGATGCGCGCTGGCAGCATAGCTTTTTTCATCTGTCTACTTGACAGGGGTATGACCAATGCTCGCTCTCCTGTTCAGATGGTTTAACGATAACGATCTATCTATATACTGTTTTTATGCGGTCGGTGTACCTTTTCTTATCCTGCCTGGCACATGCCGTTACTCAGCGTCACCGCAGTCCTCATTCTGTTCAGGAAGAGCCCATACCGAGACGCCTCCACCACACACATGGAAGGTGGCCCAGCCGTCTTCCTCAATGGTAATCTGATCATCACAGCTCTTCGTCAGATCCACCCAAACTTCACCAGCACGATGCTCTCCGATGAACATTCTCTTCTCACCGTCATCCCCGTTGGAGATGACCACTGCACAACCGGAACCTTCGATTTCCTCTACGCCACGACGTACCCAGCCAATCGTATTGGCGTGATCGAAGTAATCTTCCTGCTCTCCATACGCCTTGTTGCAACGGGCAGACAGCAGAATGTCCAAAATCTCTTTTTTGCCATCCACAGGTTCAGGTCCACCAATGCCATAATAATCCCCGTAAAATACAACCGGATAACCATCCCGACGTAATAGTGTCAACGCATAAGCGCTTGGCTTAAACCAGTCACCAATCCATGATTCCAACGCTTCATGAGGTTGGGAGTCATGGTTATCTACGAAGGTTACCGCATGGGTAGGATGTGTCTGCACCAAGGTATCATCAAAAATTTTGGAGAGATCAAAGTCTCTACCTGCAAGCGAAGCCTCATGCAGCTTGTAGTGAAGAGACACGTCAAACAGGTCGATCTGATAGTCTACCGTATCGAGGAATTCACGACATGCATCCAGGTTTGAATTCCAGAACTCGCCTACGATGTAGAAATCCTGACCGCGTTTGCGGATCATCTCTGCTGCGAATTCCTTAATGAATTCATGGTTGATATGCTTAATCGCATCCAGCCGGAACCCACCACACTGGAGGGTATCGATCAGCCATTTCCCCCAATCGATCATCTCGCGCCGAACATCCGGGTGGTTATAATCTATATTGGCGAACATCAGATAGTCATAGTTACCAAACTCATCATCGACATTCTCATTCCATTTTTTATTCTCTCCTGCGATGCGGAATACACCTGTTCGTTCTCCCTTGGCATCAAAGTCCGTGCCATTGAAGTGTTCAGAGTTCCATTTAAAAGAGGAGTATTGATCCCCGCGACCCGGGAATGTGAATTTGGTCCAGCCCTCAATCTCAAACGGCTCAGAAATTTCCTTCGTTCGATCATTGGGATCAACCTCGATCACTTTGAACACTTCCGTCTCATCTGCTCCGGCCTTGTGATTCATGACCAGATCCACATAGACGGCGATTCCGTTCTTCTGACACTCGGCAATGGCCTCCACCAGTTCCTGCTTGGTGCCATATTTGGTCCGTACGGTACCCTTTTGATCAAATTCGCCCAGATCGTACAGATCATATACACCATAACCTGTATCTTCTGCTGACACTGCCTTGGTTACGGGTGGCACCCATACCGAGTCAATGCCTTTGGCTTTCAATTCCGGGGCCATTTCAGCCAGTCGCTTCCAATGATCTCCGTCTGCAGCCAGGTGCCATTCAAAAAACTGCATCATGGTATGATTTCTCTTCATTATAACCGACCTCCTTGATTGCTTTCGAAGCGGACCGCGGAACGGATAGGGTAATCGCCGTTGTTCGTTCGTTGCTAACCAAGTTATAACCCTTTCACCCTACCCTTCAATCATATAAAGGAAAGAAAATCAAAAAATATATGCTGTATAAGCTTAACAAAGATTATTTACACTGACACTACGATGACAGAATAACCTTCCAATCGCTGTTATCCCCAGATTTTTTGATTCCCTTTTTCGAAGGGGAAAATCCGAGGATAAAGGCGAACGCTTCGCTTTTTCAGGTTTTTTCTGTCCTCTCCGTTATCGTGTAAATGATTAGTTCAACTTATATACATGCATCATTTCATTCATAGTTCTTTCATCAAATTCGCTTGTAGTCCCGCCACTCCTCGGGCAGCAGGGAACGATACGGTTCCTGGATAAAACGATCGTCGACAAGCACCAACACACCCCTGTCTTCCTCCGTCCGAATCAGCCGTCCACCCGCTTGCAGCACCTTGTTCATACCCGGGAAAATATAGGCATAATTGAATCCGTTGCGTCCTGTCCGATCATAGTAATCACGTAATACGTTGTTCTCCAGACCAATCTGAGGTAGCCCCGCACCTACCACAACGACGCCATTCAAGCGGTCTCCCGGCAGATCGACACCCTCCGAGAATACGCCACCCATGACGGCAAATACCAAGCGTGTTCGTTCAGGATTCGGCTGAAATCCATCCAAAAACTGCTCCCGTTCCAGTTCGTTCATGCCTTGCTTTTGTATAACCGTATCCGCTTCATTCGGAAGCTGTGCATAGGTTTCGTATATCTCCCGCATATAAGGATAAGAAGGGAAGAAGACCATTAAATTGCTGCGCGGCCACTCACTTACTAGCTGTTGCAGCATCTCCGCAATGGGGCGCCGGGACTGTTCCCTGTCCTTATAACGCACGGATAAGGGCAGGAGTCTCACATCCAATTGTTCACGCTGAAACGGCGATGGAATCTGCAATGTATAATCCTCTTCCTCTGCACCCAGCATATCCCGATAATAGCGAAGGGGTGACAATGTGGCCGAAAAATGAATGAGGGAGCGGAATCCTTTGGCCGTCTGACGAAGCAGTACCGAAGGATCGAGACAAAATAACTTCACTCTCACTTCACTTCGAACACACTCTGCATACGTAATAAAACGTTCATCATACAGCTTGGCAATACGCAGGAAATTCTGTGCCGTGAAGTAGGCATCCAACAGCAGCTGATCCGTCTCGGCATTCCCTGAACCACCTTCAACAAGACATTGCTCCGCAACCATGACAAAAGGCTCCAGTCGTTCAATCAGTTCCTCCGGTGCTTCCTGCTGGATGATCTTTCCTTCTTCTCCACCGTTTTTCCGAAGGGTAATCAGATACTTATCAATGGCCCCGGTGTAGTCAACAATGGCTTTGGCAGCAGGCACACTGCTGTCCAGCGACTGGAACTCTCTTTTCACATCCAGAAATACTGCCTTCTCCAGCTCAGCGGAAAACATCATTCGGCCACGATCGACCAGATTATGAGCCTCGTCCACCAATAACACCGTCTTGCGTTTCTGCTCCTCCAACATTCTTTTCAGAGAGATCCTTGGATCGAAAATATAGTTATAATCGCAGATCACCGCATCGGCTGCATACGCCGCATCCAGTGAAAACTCAAACGGACACACTCGATGTTTGCGCGCATACTGCTCGATGACCGGACGTGTCATCAACGTCTCATGTTCCAGCATGTCCAGCACAGCACCGTTAATACGGTCATAATACCCTTCACACATGCCGCATTGCCCCGTATCACAAGCTTCTTCTTCCTTAAAACAAATCTTGTCCTTCGCGGTCAGACTGATCACATGCATCTTCAATCCTTCTGATTGCATCCGGGCAAAAGCTTCTTCTGCCGCCACCCGTGTCGTCGTCCTCGCGGTCAGATAGAACAATCGGCTCGCTTCGCCTTCGCCAATCGCTTTGACCGTGGGGAACAGTACGGACATCGTTTTACCAATGCCTGTTGGTGCTTTGGCCATCAATCCCTGACCCTCACGGATTGTTTTGTAAACGGCTCCTGCCAGCTTTCGCTGTCCCTCCCTGTATTTGCGAAAAGGAAACGGCAGCTCTTTCACACTGATATCACGCTTTTCTTCATATGCAGCGATCATCTCTGCATATGGCGCATAACCGGCAATCACTTCTGCCGCAAACTGCTCCAGTTCCTGTCGTTCTGCCATTCGGCGAAACCGTCTTTCTTCATGGGTAACCGAATGCACATACGTCAACTGCACTTGCATACGTGGTTCGTCTTGCTGAACGGCGTACATATAGGCATACATCATGGCCTGCGCCCAATGCACGGGAAGCCCCTCACCCAGATCATCCAGATTGCCCGCAGTTGATTTGATCTCATCCACCGTCAACTGACCCTCCAACCGGATCAGGCCATCACATCGTCCCTCCACCACATAGGTCAGATCCCCATGTTGAATCTCAGCTTCGAGCACAATCTCTTTCAGATCCTCTTCCGTGTACTCCTTCTGTACCCGCTGATGAATTCGAGTTCCCTCCTGCATCGAGGCATTGGTACGGAACCCTGGACGTATGCTGCCGCTGCGGTACACATACTCCACCAAAGGTCTAACCGATATCCGAATTGTTGTTGTCATACGATCACCCGTTCTGTTTGTAGTGATTATACTTTATCATGAAATATGCTTTTGGACACAGCATCACCTCGAAGAAGTGGAAAATATTATAAAGAGAGATTGACATTCCATCGTCGCATAAGTAAAGTTAACTTTACGTAAAGCGAACTTTACTTATGGGAGGATATACTTGCAAAATCTAATCAGAGACAAACGAATACATATGCACATCACACAGGAAGAACTGTCTCAACGGCTTAAGGTCTCCAGGCAGACCATCATATCGTTGGAATCCGGAAAGTACAAACCTTCTCTTGTGCTTGCTCACAAGCTTGCCCAATTATTTGGCTGTCAGATCGAGGAATTATTTATTTTTGAAGGAGATGAGAATATTGAGTTCTGAATTACTGAATCGGATGATCGGGATCGGTGGAATTGTAGCTGGTTTGTTATTTGCAATACTCATTATTTTTTTCACAAGGTTGATTGCAAAAAAGCACAACGGACTGGATGAGCGGTACCTCTATTGTATCACGAGAGCAAAAGCCTTCTCCTGGAATGCGACCACTATCAGTCTTGCTCTGGCATGGATCCTCGTAGTTATGCTAGACGGAATATCGCTTTCCTTTTTCATTATTACTGCAGTGTTTGTCATTCATTGTTTATCTTCTATTGCGGCAAACCTATACTACTCAGCTCGGAATTAGCCCACCTGTCCGATACATGTGAACCGATTGGACTCGCACAATCCCATATGCTATGTTGAGTTAGAATGTACTTAATAAGGAGGCAGCTTCTATGTATATCTATTTGGTTCCTTCACCGATTCCAGATGCACTTGCTGCATACCCGCATCTGACATTGCGAAGCGAAGAGCACGTGCGTCTGGCTATTGAATCCGCAGAACGCCTGATGAATATTGAGTCTGATGATAAAGTAGCCGCATATGAAGCTTTTGATGCCGCAGGCTCCTGGACTGGCGGTGGTTACGCTGTTCTCAACAATATCCCTGTCACAGAGGATGGTCGTAACGATTTCGAAGAACGGTTTAAGAACCGTGCCCGTAAGGTTGAAGACGAGCCTGGTTTTGTCGGTATTCGTGTGCTTCGCCCTCTCAAGGATGATACGTATGTTGTACTTACACTCTGGCAATCCGAAGAACATTTCAAAGGCTGGCAGGAATCCCAAGCCTATAGTCACGCTCACCGAAACCGCAGTACAAGCGAAGGGCTGACTGCACAAAAGCCCACCATGTTCCCCAGACCTTCTTACGTCACAACGTACACGATAGAATAACGGAATGGATCGCATCTGGCTTTTATCGCGGTAACCCACGTTTTTTCAAACCTCTTCCTGCATGGAAGAGGTTTTTTGCCGTCAATTATAGAAGGCTCTCATTTTTGACACAGCCATGCTGAGATAGGATAATACTTGTTAAATGAAACTTCGGAAGGGAAGGCGGTACCTTGTCACGCAGTTCACTCACCCGATTTCTAAGCGGACCGTTTATATTCTTTACCATTATCATGATGATCAAAAGTTCACTGGCCTGGATTGTTATCTTCGATGACATCCCTGTCTGGAAACCACTGCTGACCGAATTGCCGCTCATCTGGATCGGCTTCTGTCTAATTGAGTGGTTTGCTGCCAAGCGACGAATGTGGATGTACCTTGCCGTGGATCTGCTGCTTTCAGGGATTTTTTTTGCAGCCATCATGTACTACAAATACTATGGCGTAATCGTTAACTATCATGCGCTGGCACAGGTGAATCAGGTGACCTCAGTCAAGAGCAGTATGTTCTCTTTACTTGATCCCTATTATTTGTTTATTTTTGCAGACGTTTTGATCATTGGGGGGATACTCACTCGTCGTCGGATCAAGCTCGGGAGTACAGAACGCCCAAACCGTATTCCACTTGAACGACGTTCCAGAAGACGGGTCGCTTCGGTCATTCTGATCCTGTCCATGATCCTATGCATGCTTAACATCTATCCCAATCGGGCCAGCATGAGTGAGCTTACACAAGCAGAACAGATGGGCATCCTCGGTTACGAGGCGTATACCATCCTGGATCGACCTGATAAACCTGTGCCCATTGCTCAGATTGATCAGACTGACATCGACCAACTGAAGCAAACGACCGAACTTCCTGCAATTTTGGAGAAGGGTGCCGCGAGCGGACGCAATGTGATTATGCTCCAGTTGGAATCGTTTCAGAACTTTCTGATTGGATTAGAGGTAGATGGACAGGAGATCACGCCCAACCTGAATCAATTGGCTAGAAAGAGCCTGTATTTTCCGAACTTCTATCAGCAAGTGGGACAGGGAAATACATCAGATGCAGAATTTGTTGTGAACACGTCGTTCTACACCCCGCCGAACGGGGCAGCAACAACTGTATATGCGGATAAAGCTCTGCCGAGTCTACCCAAGTTGATGTCAGCAAACGGATATCAGACAGCTACATTCCATACAAATGATGTTCGTTTCTGGAATCGGGATCAGTTATACAAGGCACTTGGATTCGACCAGTATTATGATATTAATTATTTCGGCACACAGGACTCTATCGCCTTTTCGGCCTCGGATGAAGTACTGTATTCCAAAACACTGGATAAGCTGGAATCCATGCAGTCTTCGGGCGATCCCTTCTATGCCCATATCATCTCCATGTCAGCCCACCACCCGTACACTTTGCCTAAAAACAAGGTGAAGCTGACGCTGCCAGAGCGTTACAAGGATACATTGCCCGGTGATTATTTGATATCACAGCATTATGCGGATCAGGCGGTTGGACAGTTGATTGCTGGATTGAAAGAACGGGGATTATGGGAAAATAGCTTGTTTGTCTTGTACGGGGATCACCTGGGACTTCCCATTTACTCACTGGATCGGGATGACAAAGTCCTTATGAAAGAATTGTATGGTCGGGAATACACATCAGCAGATATGATTAATATTCCACTCATTATCTCGGCCCCGGGCGTTACCCCCGGTGTACAACTGGAACAGATCGGAGGCCAGGTGGACATTCTGCCAACGATTGCGGGACTCACCGGTGTATCGCTGAAGGACCAATTACACTTCGGACAGGATTTGTTACACGAAGGTGGAAATCTGCTACCCGAACGTTATTACCTTCCCTCCGGGTCGGTGCTAAACGATGCTTCTCTCTTCATTCCGGCGAAAGGATACGGGGACGGAACACATTATTCCCTAGCTGATGCGGGCAGACAAGATGCCGAGCAACAGCAGACGGGTGTTCCTTCAGAAGAGATATCGAAGATTTCGGGAGATGAGGAATCTCCAGCTATAGCCACACCCAATTGGCAGTCTTCTTCACGGTTTATAACGAAGGAACAATATGATCGAGCATTGGATCTTGCACACTTGTCCAACAGTTATTTGAGCCAACTACCGGATCGAAAGGACGCGAACTGATTTTATTTTTCTAATATTCTAAAAAGAGCTTCATAGTGAATCACCAAATACTGAAGTTTCTTCAAGATTACACATCTATAACGTACATGATCAATCCTGCAAGGATGAACATGTGCGTTATTTGAATTACACACAATCGGTATTCAACCCTTTTCCATTTCAGAAGGCTACAAGAGCTGATGAATCAATATTCTTTAAAATATTTCAGTAGTTCCGATTGGAAACTTTCAGCAGTAAAACTACGCTCTCGATTTTTATGAACAATCAGACCATGCGTAAAGCTTATTTTAGAAGTAAAAGGAAGAATTTTTAATCTACCCATCTTTAGTTCGTTTTTGATCGCTATTTTAGGGACCAAGGCAAAACCTTTTCCACAGCATACAAGTTCCTTGATCATCTCAAGACTTGAAAGCTCTAACGCATCCTTAACCACAATCCCTTCATTCTTTAGAACATCTACAGCAGTCGTATGATACAAACAAGATGTGCCGTTACTGATAAACACCTCGTCATTTAGAATCTGCGCCCCTACACTTTCCACTTTCCGAACCAAATCCTCAGATGCAACAAAAACAATAGTCTCTTCCATAATCGGATAAAAGAGAATGTCATGTCGCTCAGGGTTTTGAGGAACAATGCCAAAATCCAGGGCATAATCCAGCACACTTTTTAGAATATCTTGATGCGCCCCTTGTTCAACACGTAAATTTACGCTTGGAAAGTTTCTCGTATATTCCTGTACAAATGGAAGCATGCGTGTAAGAAAAAAGGATTCCTGTAGTCTAATATTTATTGTTCCGCACGGCTGATTCATATCATTCATACTTTCTTTAAGGGATTCACTTAAGTGGACATACTGATAAGCATATTTGGAAAATACTTTTCCAGCTTCCGTAGGTTCCACCCCTCGTGGAAATCGATGAAACAACTTCTGTCCGCAGATCTTCTCCAGCTGTTGAATATGAGTTGTTACTGTGGACTGGACATAACCTAAGCGCTCCCCAGCTCGGCTGAAACTCTTCTCTTCAAGCAAAGCAATAAATGCCTGAAAATAACGACCCTCTAAGGAATTTATCATATCTTTCACCCTTTTATATTTTGATTTGAAATAGCTAGTATTCAATCTATTCGTTATTCAAATGAATAGTTTAATTATACAATAAAAACACGTCATCACCAGTTCTACAAGTAAGTAAGAGAAATAATATTGGACTTCTTAATGAATCCAGAAGGAGATGTAAAAAATGAAGATTAGTTATCAGCACCAGAAAGTTGGAGATGTCGAAGTTTTTTATCGTGAAGCCGGGCCTAAGGATGGCCCAGTTATTTTACTATTACACGGGTTTCCATCCTCTAGTCATATGTTTCGCGACCTTATTCCCAAACTGGCAGAACAATACCGTGTCATTGCCCCTGATCTTGCTGGGTTTGGTCGTACAACAACTCCACCCCGTAGTCAGTTTGACTTCACATTTGACAGCCTGTTTCGAGTTATTGAAGGTTTCACTGAAGCATTAGCTCTTAAGAAATATGTAATGTATGTGTTTGATTATGGGGCACCTGTCGGTTATCGCTTGGCAGTGGCTCACCCGGAACAAGTTCAAGCCATTATTAGTCAGAATGGCAACGCATATGTCGAAGGGTTTAGTGACGCATGGGGACCTTGGGAGATGTATTGGCACTCTCCAACACCTGAAAATCGTGAAGCATGTCGTGATTCCTTAACCCCCGAAACTATCCGTAACTTTCAGTATCTTCATGGAACTGATGCTAGCCTTGTTTCACCAGACGGATATTCACTGGATATTGCCTACATGTCACGCCCGGAAGCTGAAGAAATCCAACTGGATTTAATCCTCGATTATAGAACAAACGTGGATCTTTATCCTGAATTTCAGGCTTATTTCCGCAATTATCAACCTCCTCTTCTAGCTGTATGGGGTAAAAATGATCCTGCTTTTCTTCCTGCTGGAGCTTTAGCTTATAAGCGTGATATCCCATCTGCAGAAGTGCATTTACTTGATACTGGGCATTTTGCTCTCGAAACACATGTGACAGAGATCCATGAGCTCATTCACCACTTCTTAAAGAAAATATTTTAAAACCAACTTACATTGGCTCAATCTCAACCTCGAACTAAATAGAAAAAACCCGTAGAAAGCAGGTCCAATAATGGCCTGTTCTACGGGCTTTTTGCATCTGTCATCATTCTTCAAGGTACTTGCAACGCCACTATGATTTAATGTTCTATCCCGTCCAGTTTACAACGGCAGTAGCGCAACCGACTTGCGAGCAGTCAATTGCTCTACCATGGCAAGCCATTCCTGCGGTTTGTTAGGAAGCACAGCATAATATCGATTCAGGAAATCAGCCACCAGACTGGCTGGCAGTTCATCAAGCGACTCATCGCCTGGCATGAAACACAGATCCAATCCGCCAACTGCTTCACCGTCACCTTGCCAGGATGGATGAACATACGGGAAGTCCAGACGCTGATATCCCAGATGGGACAGCACTTCGCGACGCACATACGGGTCCATCGGCTTGATGCCGCCAAACTCATGATCCTGACTCAGATAAGGGTTATAGATTTCGGCAAACATACCGAACAATTCTTTCCCGTTTGCTGCAGCCAGCTTTTGCAGATCACGCTTGCGGTGATTCGCCAGGAAACTGCCGATCCCCAGACCTTCACGCCCAATAATCGTGAAGTCCGTCATGGCTACGTTCCAATCCTCGTAATAACGGTACTCTGTCGCTCCAACAACCTGTCCCTCATGCACAGCCACGAACACCCGAATACCCGGATCTTCCAGCGGTTCTTCCCACAGGGGGAAGTCAAGCACTTCTTCCCGCGGGAAAATCTCCTGCATCAACTTGTGCATTTGGGCAAACAATGGATCTTTAATGGATGTAATACGCGTGAATTCCATGAATAAATACCCCCTCGATTGATGATGTATTTCGTTTAACATTTCTTTATCTGAACGGATTCCGCCACTCCATCAGGGCTGCATAATTGCAGGATTCCTCATCGTCCAGATAGTCCGCTGTCACACCAACTGGCATGCGCCCACAACGAAGCAGGAACGATATCACCGGATCACGTCTTTCTCCCGCTGCCACCTGGTTCAGATATTCCTGCGCAGACAGTTGGTCTGCAACCAAATGATAACCGGGCATTCTACCAGCACCCAGTAACCGATCCATCCCCTGAGCGATGACAAGGTGGTACATCGCCTGCATCATAAGCTGAGCCAGTCCCCATTTGCGGTACTTTGGACGAACACAGAGATCAACAATATACAGCGTGTTGCCATCCGGCTGGTGGTTACGAATATAACCGTCATCCGTTACTTGGGCCCAGGTATGACTTGCTGGATGTGCAGGGTCCCACTGCATCCGTAGCGAGGTCATTGATCCGGCCAACTCTCCATCGACTTCAATACAGATGGCGCCCTCCGGGTAATGCTGTACATGACTGGTGAGCTGCTCGTGACTCCAGAGCAGTTCTTCCGGATAAGGAGGAGGGAAACTCTCCGCCTGAATGCGAATGAGTTCCTCAAAGTCGGCAGTAACATAATTGCGAACGACTGCTTTTACCCTTTTGCCACTTCGCTCCGGGTCGGTAATCAGCATTTCTTTGGTATACATGTTGCCGGTTCACCCCTTTCCACTGACAAAATGAATTCCCTACTCTGTTTCGCTTCGGTTTTAATTATGTGTTCAAAAAGGTCGGTTTTCAGTACCGAGAAGATGGGATGAAGCTAGAAATGGAGTAGCGGAGCGTAGGGAAGACTACGTGAGCAACGGACATTTCGGCTGAATTCCATATTCGATGCTGATGATGCCACTAGGCATCCTTCGTAATCAAAAGCGGGCTTTTTGAACAACCTCTATAAGGTTGCCTACTCCCAATCGGTATACAGATCAGTACGGCGGTCACGCCAGGTCGTTACCGATCCACGTTCACGTACCTCATACAACAAGTCCAGATCCAGATCGGCGGTCACGATCATATCGTTGTTAATCTCACCCTCGGCCAGAATGCCACGTGGCGGGAACGGAATATCATTCGGCGTAATAATTGCAGCCTGTCCATAGTTGGCACGCATGAAATCAACGGTCGGCAGGTTACCCACTGTTCCGGTTAACACAACATACACCTGATTCTCTACCGCGCGGGCATGACTCGTATAACGCACACGGTAGAATCCGTGACGATCGTCCGTACAGGAAGGACAGAAAATTACGTCTGCGCCTTTGGCTTTGGCCATCCGTACAATTTCCGGAAATTCAATATCGTAACAAGTCAGCATCGCAATACGGCCTTTATCCGTGTCGAACACCTCAAGTCCCTCTCCGGGAGCCATGTTCCATTCCTGGACTTCGGTTGGTGTAATGTGAATCTTGTCCTGCCGCGCGATGCGACCATCCGGGTAGAACATGTGGGCTGTATTATACAGCTTCCCTTCACGGCGAATGACGTGGGTTCCCCCGATGACGTGCATGCTGTACTTGGCAGCAAGTGACGTGAACAGTTGTTCATATTGCTCCGTAAAGTTCGGCAGATCCTCAATTGTCAGAGCATTGCCTTGTTTGTCCCCAATGGACATTAATTGCGTTGTGAAAAATTCCGGGAACAGCACAAATTCGGTTCCGTATTCGCTCGCTGTCCGTATGTAATGCTCAGCCTGAGCGGCGAACTGCTCAAACGAGCTGATTGTGTGCAATTGGTATTGTACAGCGGATACCCGCAGTTTCATGTTCGTACACCTCCATCAAGATTATGCTTCCATTGTAACAACGATCCGGGGTCAACAAAAGAGTATTTACACTGGGCACTACAATGACAGAATAACCTTCCGATCGCTTCCCTTACTCACCCAGCATCGACTGTGTGAATCCGATCCACTCTCTTGTGGCAAAAGACAGATAGCGGTCCTTCCGCCAGATCATGCCGAGCTGCCATGGAATCACCGGTTCCACCACGGGTATAATGCGCACGCGCATGTTGTCTACCTCACGACAGATCGTTTCCGGTAGTAGAGCTACACCCAGATTGGCGGCAACCATTGCGCTGAGCAGATCCCACTGGGAGCTCTCATATACCACACGGGGCTGGAACCCAGCATGCTGACAGGCCACAATAATCCGGTCATGCAATGCAAAATCCTCCCTAAACAACACAAAGGCATCGTTTTCCAGTTCATGCAGCGCAACCGACTCTTTCCCCGCAAGTGGATGTGAAGGGTGTACAAGCAGGTTCAGCTTCTCTTTGACAAACACAAAATGATCCAACAGTTCATCCACGGTTGGCAGTACGGCAACGCCAATATCCAGTGCACCACTGATCACATCGGCCTCCACTTTTTTGGCACCATCCTCAAACAGCTGAATGGTCACCTGCGGGTAGGCTTTGTGAAATTCACCAATGATCATGGGGAAAAAGCTTGATCCTACCATTGGCGGCAAGCCAATCCGCAGATGGCCTTTCTTCAAGTTCATCAGATCGTCCAATTCGGACGACAGACTGCGGAATGATTTTTCAATCTCCAGTGCCTGCCGAAAAAACACATGACCTGCATCGGTTAGTTCCACCTTTTTACCATAACGGTCCAGTAAAATGATACCCAATTCCTCTTCAAGACTCTTGACCGTCTTGCTGATCGTGGGCTGAGTGATATACAGGACTTCGGCGGCTTTAGTGAAGCTCTGCTGCCGGGCAACTTCCAGAAAATATTGCAAATGGCGGATATCCATCGGTTGATACTCACCTCTCATAGACAAATGGAATAGTAAACATTCTTAATATGCATTTTACTCATGAAAGAATGCCATGTAAAATTTGTGATATCAAATGAATCATTTTCATTTTCATAATAACTTAAACGATTACGTTGATTATACAAGGAGGGATTGAAGTGAAAAAATGGGGCCTTGGTATTGCACAAGTTGCGCTCTTAATGGTTTTTTCACTGCTCATGGACCTGCTGGCCCGTACTCTCCATCTTCCTGTACCAGGTTCAATACTCGGTATGGTTGTGTTATTCATTCTGCTTCAGACTCGTGTCGTGAAGTTGCGCTGGATTGAAGTTGGAGCTGCCTGGCTGCTCGGTGAACTATTGTTATTTTTTATCCCGTCAGCCGTTGGCATTATGAACTATATGCCCATGCTGGAGCATGACGGATTGCAAATTTTATTCATCGTACTACTTAGTACATTCCTGGTCATGTCCTGCACAGGCCTGGTGGCTACACGAATTGCCAAACGAAAGGAGCGTCACACCGGATGATTGGATTCCTCTGCCTATTGTTAACCGTCGGTATCTATTGGGTTACCAAACGAATGTATAGCAATCTGCCTAAAGTATATCTGTCTCCGTTGCTCATTACACCGCTGCTTGTTGTTGGCATATTGCTTGCAACCGGAACGGATTATGCCACGTATAGCAGTGGTGGCAAATGGCTGAGTCTGCTTCTTCAACCGGCCACGGTGGCTTTTGCCGTACCGCTCTATACCTTTTTCCATGTACTCAAAAAACATATTTCCGAGATTGTCTTCAGTGTCATGACCGGCTCGGTCGTTGCCGTACTTTCTTCTGCCCTGCTCGCCAAATGGTTGCGCCTGGATTCCGGTCTCATTCATAGTCTGATCCCAAGATCGATCACCACCCCAATTGCCATGAACGTATCCGCCACTATCGGTGGCATACCCGCAGTGACAGCTGTTTTTGTTATTATGACTGGTCTGCTCGGAGTAATTATGGGCCCTTCCATCGTCAAAATGCTGCGCATCGATGGGGAGATTGCACGAGGCACACTGTTTGGAACCGGTGCCCATGGCACAGGGACATCCAAGGCGTTTGAACTGAGTTCCCTGACCGGTACCATCTCCAGCATCTCCATGGTGCTCGCTGCATTGTTCACTTTAGCGGTTGCACCCGTGCTTTCTAAACTTATTTTCCCATAATGGATGGAATTATCCACTTTTTTGAAATATTATTGTTGTATTAAAGCCCTTTCTTCCTTACAATAAGGACAGGTTTTTAATTGTGAATATTGCGGGGGAGATGCGATGAAAAGAACCGGAATGAAGAGATCTCTGGACCGTCTTGGACGAATTGTCCTTCCCAAAGAAATGCGGGATACGATGGAAATCCATATCGGCGATCCGCTTGAGTTTTTCATTGAAGGAAAAGAGTTGATTTTAAGAAAGTACAAATCAACATTATGTATTTTTTGCGGTGATGTAGATACGGAAATGTATTTCAAAGAACAATTCATCTGCCGGACTTGTGCAATTCAATTAAAACACCCGGATGACTCTCCCAACTGGTTCGTACCTCAGAACAAACAGGCTCCTGCACCCGTGGAGCGTCCTGCTTCCAAATCCGCCCCAGTCTCATCTCCCGCTAGGGAAGAAGGGACCACAGCTGACAACCAAGAATACCCGGACCTGCGGCCAAAGACGGCACGTATGCTGCAACAGATGAAAGAAATTGTTGAACAGAATCCCGGTTTGGCTCAACAGCAAATTGCGGAAAAGCTTGGCATCAGCCAAGGACGCGTCTCTCAATTAAAAAAGTTACTATAATCAAAATGGCATTTGATCATTTATAGTCAGAAGACCTTCCGATCAGGAAGTCCCGCTGCAAGAGAACCCGTTGTTTTTCGTGGGTTCTTCTTTTTTTTATATTCATATTGTAATGGAAAGGAGTTCTATGGATAAAATTCTGTATTTATCACAATTCGACCTCATGTCCTCCTTATCCGAGGCAGACCTGATTGAAATGGATGGGATGACTTCTATTACGACCATACCTAAAAACAGACAGATCCAGACACCCGATACGTTTACAGAAGGTTTCTATTTTGTAAAACGGGGAAAGGTTCGTTTATATACATTAAATCCGGAGGGCAAGCAGTTCACTCTCGATATTTTGACGGAAGGTAACGTGTTTGGAGAAATGAACGGAATCTCACTCGGAACACGCGCCGTTTATATCGAAACGATGGAGGAGTGTGATATTTGCCTGATGAACAAACAACGTTTTGAACAGTTTCTGATTGAACATCCAGAATTTATGATGAGACTGATGAACGTACTAAGCGAGCGGATCAAACGAATGAGCGAGTTGACACAGACGCTTGCACTCGGAAACCTGCATGAAAAGGTGATACATAATCTCTTCCGGCTGGCTGAACAGATGGGATGCATCGAAGAAGATGAGTACTGCCGGATTCAACTCGGGCTTACCCATCAGGAGATTGCCTGGATGGCAGGAGCCACACGGGAATCGGTTACGATTGTCATGCAAGACTTGGCAAAATCTGGCCGTATTCGTACCGGATTCAAATCAGTCTCCCTTCATCGTGACGAAATCGCTAACCTCCGGAAAATCACTGACCACTTGTAAGATGCCTTACATCCCTGTTCTCCAGCAAGTTGTACTGTATAACTCATGATGTTATACAACCAAGGAGGAGTATACCGTTGGATGCTAAACCAGATCTATTTATCCCTGAAGACATTTTTCTTCGCAAAGGTGCCCGTAAAGCAACGGAAATTCCTGAGCATATCCGCAATTGGCTACAAGCAGGACATATCGAATCGGTCAATCTGACCGAATGGCTGGCTGTAGATCATGTTTCTCTTTTTCAGAAGGTTACCCATGAATGGGGAATGGATGCCGAAACCAGAGCAATTACAGAGCAGTTAACACAGATGGATGAGCAGCGGATCATGAAAATCATCCCGGCCATAGCCATGCAATGGCTTGATCTGTTGAAACGTCCATCAGTCAATGAAAAAACGAATCTCTTTTGTTCCATTGCAGAGCATCGTTCAGACAGTGTTCGTTGCTGGGCGGCTTATATCATTGGGCTAGATTCCGGTCTGAACCTGACTGAAAAGTTGGAGCATATTCGGCCCTTTGCAGCAGATCATCACTTTGGTGTAAGAGAAATCGCCTGGATGGCTGTACGGGAGTCCATCTCTGCCGAATTATCCTTAGCCTTGCAGCAGTTAATCCCATGGAGCGTTGACCCTGATCCACTGATCCGTCGATTTGCCATAGAATCAATCAGACCTCGTGGCGTCTGGGCCAAGCATATTCAGGAGTTAAAAGAAAATCCGGCCATGGCCCTTCCCTTGCTTGACGCAGTAAAATCCGATGCCCATAAGTATGTACAGGATTCGGTAAGTAACTGGCTGAACGACGCCAGCAAGACCAATCCAGAGTGGGTGCGGCAGGTCTGTGCCACTTGGACTCAGCAGTCGGATACCAAACATACGCGGCGAATCGTTACACGTGCCACGCGAAGTCTTACATAAAAAAAGATGACCACCGCTCTCTGGCAGTGGTCATCTTCTGTATAGCATCCGCGTTTACATTCCTTGTGACAGGAATACCTTTTCCTCGGTAAATAGCCCAATAACGTTCCCTCTTATCTTTAACTTACGCCTGAATCGCGTCCATCTGGCCTTCTTCTTCCGCTTCCAATCTGCGCATACCCACAACCAGGACAATGATGTTAGCTACCAACAACACAGCCGGGAACGGAACAGCAGCGTATTGTGCATAGATCAGATGACTTCCCACGGCCCCAATCAGAATGAAGGTCAGTATGCCAGAAGCCAGGATGCGAGTCCGTGGAATCAGCAGTCCTACAGCACTAAGCAACTCCGCAGCGCCCAGCAGATACATCGTCCATGTCGGATAAGAGAAACTTTCGAAGGTCTGAATCATCATATCTGCTCCACTAATCTTGTTAAACCCCGTCATGACGAAGACACCTGCTAACACAACCAGAAAAACGTAACCCAAAATCTTGTTCATATGTAGATCCTCCTGTAACAAATTATATGTTCCTACTATGTAATGATTATTTTTGCTGCACATTGTAAAAAAAGAATCTATGTAAAAGTTCCCAAAGGTCACTCTGTTTTCAACCGTTCAGCCCCGTTCAATTTTCAGAATAGTACGCGTTCATATTATACGTATTATTTATCACCAACTTACTTTTGTGAAGTTAGTATATAATAATAATATAATTTCTTCAAGTAATTTTTCACTGTATGATGTATAATACATACAAAAGGTATGTTACAGTATATTTTGTAGTAACCCTCATTTACTTGGATGTCCTATATTCTTAAAGCGGCAGAAATCATGTCCTTTCATATACAACTTTGAAGAAAATCATTATGAATCGAGGTGAACACGTTGAAGCTGAAAAAAGTAAAATCACCAAGTCCCTGTATGATCACTCAAGCCATAGACATCATAGGCAAGAAGTGGGTACTGTTAATCATGTACCAACTGTTGTCCGGACCCAAGCGGTTTACGGAACTTGAAGCAGAGATGGCGATCAGTGGACGACTTTTATCGGAGAGATTGAAGGAAATGGAGACGGAAGGTATCGTAACCCGACACATGTTTCCCGAGATACCTCCCCGTGTAGAGTATGAATTGACACCGAAAGGCAGAGCCATTGAACCTGTCATTGATCAGATCTACAGTTGGTCATCCGACTGGTTGAAACAGCAGAAATCCGAGTAGTTGAATTGCTACTTAATAATCTCTACTCAACACAAATACGCCTGAATCAGGCTGATCTGCGGATCATTCCCTGATTCAGGCGTATTTATATTACCTTCAACCTTTTAATGAGAGAGATGTTTTGAAGGCTGAAGCTGTACCGGCAGACCGGAATCTGCCGATGCCAGCGCCGCCGTCGTAATCTCCTGTGTACGGCAGGCATCCGCATAATCGGACAGAATTCGTGAACGGTCTCCCGTACGCAGAGCGTGAATGAACGCTTCATTCTCACGCTCGTATGGGTTATGTCCTGCCGGAATCTCCAGACCTGCCATCGCATGTTTTGCGGCACTTGGCAGAAGCAAACGTTCTGGCGTCCAATCCCACACACCTGCATCCGTGTAGAACTGGAGTCCTGCGCCGCCCTCTCCGTCTGGCAACAGACATGTATTGGCGATACTGGCAATCGCTCCACTTTCCAGCTTGAGCGTCACATTTGCCACATCGGCTACGGTCACATGCTCATGCTTCTCATGCATGCTTCGCTGAGCTGCTACAGCATATACCTCCGTAACTTCTCCTGCACAATACCGAAGCAAGTCTACAATATGTGTAGTCTGCTCTACGAATTGTCCTCCTGAACCGTCCTGACGCCGCCACCAGGCGACCCCTGGCATTCCGCCCATCCAGCGGCCAAGAGCCATGCCGACCGTCTGATCTTTCATCGCTTGCTGCAGGACCTGCGCAGCCTCCTGATAACGGAAATGGTATCCTACAGAGGTTAACAATCCACTCTTTTGCACCTGATCCAACACCTGACGCGGAACATCCATTCCGGTGCTCAACGGTTTCTCCACCAGGAATGGAATACCGCGGCGGATTAATTCGGATTCAATCGATCCGTGAGACATCGGAGGCACACAGATATACACCGCATCCAGCTTCTCACCATCCAGCATATGTTCAAGTTCCCCGTAACCAACAGCATCATAAACGGAGGCCATAGCCTCTGCCTTTTCGAGCGATGTTCCACAGACACTCGCAACACGAACACCTTCCATCCGTGCGAGAATATCCGCGTGTACCTTACTGAACCAGCCTGTTCCAATGATTCCGATCTGTAATGTCATGGATGTAATCCCCTCTCTATGTTACACGCTTACATGTTCCATTCGACTCTCGATCTTGAAATCCTGCCTTAGATTTTGCCGGATGCTTCCAGCAACAGCTGATCCAGTTCCTGTGTATGTTTAACCACTTCCTCTTCAGACCAGTTCAAACAACCTGCCATATATGAGATAACCGCTGCTTTATAGGAACGAACTTCATCAATACGGAAGAATAAATCACCTGTTCTTCGTACTAAAAAGTCAGACGGGGTTACAGCCATCTCTTCATCAATCGCGTAACGTAGCATAAGCAATAACTCCTGTGGCATGCCATGAAGCTCGGACTTGGTGCGTGGATCGGGCATTCGCTCATACAGTGCCTCCACATTGGAACCATACGTGCGAACCAGCCGCTCCGCAGCAGGTCGAGCAAGTCCTAAGGCAACACCATCCTTGATCTTGCGCTCCGCATACGATACAAATCCAGCCGATCCCCCTACATCACCGCCGGAAATCGGCATCCTCTTCGTTACGCAAGGGCCTATAGAATGTCCACTCTCCTGCTCCATCTGGCGTGCGACCAGATCAACAACCATCTCGGCCATTTTACGGTATCCGGTTAACTTGCCCCCGGCAATCGTAATCAGATTGGATTCGGATACCCAGACTTCATCTTTACGTGAAATTTCGGAAGGATTCTTGCCTTCCTCATGAATTAGTGGACGTACACCCGCCCATCCGGATTCCACGTCCCCGGTACCAATGTGTACATCTGGAAACATGCCATTAACTGCATCAATCACATAATCGCGATCCGCGTCGGAAATTTGCGGGTGTGCAGGATCATCCTGATATACAGTGTCGGTTGTTCCTACATAGGTTTTGCCATCACGTGGGACAGCAAACACCATTCGACCATCTGGTGTATCAAAATAGACAGCCTGTCTTAATGGGAATCGTTCACCATCAAAGACCAAGTGAATGCCTTTGGTCATCTGCAGCGTTTTCCCCTGGCGCGAACCGTCCAATTCCCGCAGACCGTCCACCCATGGACCGGAAGCGTTGATCACCTTGCTTGCTTTTAGCGTATACATCTGCCCATCGATCTGATCCATAGCTTCAATACCTGTAATCTTGCCATTCTCCTTCAGGAAACCTTTCGCCTTAACGTAGTTCACTGCCTTTGCCCCACGTTTGACAGCTTCTTTCATGACTTCTATGGTAAGCCTGGCATCGTCAGTCCGGTACTCCACATAGAGTCCACCACCCAACAACCCCTGTTTGCGTAACAGAGGTTCACTATCTGACACCGCTCCAGCATTCAACATTTGGCGCCGTTCACTGCGCTTCACCCCGGCGAGCCGGTCATACACCATCAGTCCAATGGATGTGCTGAAGCGGCCAAACGTGCCAGCCGTATAGATCGGTAACAACATCGGTTCCGGTGTTGTGACATGTGGCCCATTCTCATAAACTACAGCCCGCTCCCGTCCTACCTCAGCAACCATCTTCACTTCATATTGCTTCAAATAACGTAATCCGCCATGGACAAGTTTGGTCGAACGACTGGATGTACCTGCTGCAAAATCCTGCATTTCTACAAGCGCCGTCTTCAACCCACGCGAAGCCGCATCCAATGCAATCCCTGCGCCTGTAATCCCGCCACCAATAATCAATACGTCAAAATGTGCATTCGCCATATTTTGCAAATATTCGGTCCGTTGTGCTGACGAGAACGTTTCTGTCATTCTTGAACCTCCCATTGATTTCCTTAATATTTCCGTAAAAAAACAAAAAAAGGACCACGTCATTCGCTCAGCAATTGCTGAGCGGCACGTGGTCCCTCCCGATCTCCAGACATCATTTTTTTAACTTGTGCCTTTATCCTATCACAGATTTTTGACGGCGTGAAGTCCTGAAATGACACATTATTCAAAAAAAATTCAAAAAGTTGTTCTGCCAAAGGATGGAATTTCAAATGAATCCACTAACCTTATTTTTTTCCTTATAGTGGGTATATATTTTGCCTCCTCCAGGAAGAATAACCCTGTAAATCATGCATCATTTTCCACCAGTAAATATCATTTATAACATATGTTTAGTTAAAAAGTACAAATACCCACACCAAGAAATATTCATTTCATTTCTTTTATTTAAAAGCCATTGCTGCATTCACTGCACGCTTCCAGCCTGTATACAGTTCTGTTCGTTGTTGCTCAGCCATAACAGGCTGGAAGACACGCTCCGTATTTTCATGATCCGTCAATTCATCCGCACTCGTCCAATATCCTACTGCCAATCCTGCCAGATAAGCCGCACCCAATGCAGTCGTTTCATTCACCGTTGGGCGTTCGACAGGAATGCCCAGAATATCACTCTGGAACTGCATGAGGAAATCATTGGCCGCCGCTCCTCCATCCACACGCAGAGCATGCACGGGAATACCCGAGTCGGATTCCATTGCCTCCAGTACATCTTTGGTCTGATACGCCAACGCCTCAAGCGTAGCACGGATAAAGTGTTCCTTTGTCGTGCCTCGTGTCAGGCCAAACACCGCACCCTTAACCTCACTATCCCAATACGGACTGCCCAGTCCCACAAATGCAGGTACCATATAAACGCCGTCTGTCGAAGGCACACGTGAGGCGTAATCCTCACTATCTTTTGAAGAGCGAAGCATTCTTAATCCATCACGCAGCCACTGAACCGCTGAACCTGCAACAAAAATGCTGCCTTCGAGCGCATATTCAACCTTGCCATTCATCCCCCAGGCAATCGTTGTAATCAGTCCGTGATTGGATTGTACCGGGTTCTCTCCCGTGTTCATAAGCATGAAACAACCGGTACCATATGTATTTTTCATACTACCCTTGGTGTAACAGCCCTGACCAAACATCGCTGCCTGTTGATCTCCTGCCGCTCCCGCAATCGGAATCCGATGACCGAAGAAATGATAGTCTGTTGTGTGTGCATACACCTCGGACGAACCCCGTACCTCTGGCAACATGGCCTTAGGAATGTCGAGGATATCCAACAATTCGTCATCCCATTGCAGATCATAGATGTTATAGATCAGAGTACGTGAGGCATTGGATATATCCGTGACATGTGTACCCCCGCTCAGTTTCCAGATCAGCCAGCTATCAATCGTACCAAACAGCAGTTCACCCTTCTCTGCCCGCTCCCGGGCACCAGGGACATGATCCAGAATCCACTTCACCTTTGTTCCCGAGAAGTAGGGATCGATCAGTAATCCTGTTTTACGGCGGAAAAGGTCCCCGAGACCCTGTGTCTTCAGTTCTTCACAGATATCCGCGGTCTGTCTGGATTGCCATACCACTGCATTATAGATGGGTCTGCCTGTTTCTTTGTCCCATACCACAACGGTCTCACGTTGATTCGTAATTCCAATTCCGGCAATCTGGACAGGCTTAATTCCGCTTTCTGCCAGACATGAAGCCATCACGGCAAGAATGGAACTCCAGATTTCGTTGGCATTCTGCTCTACCCAGCCCGGTTTGGGGAAATATTGAGGGAATTCCTGCTGTGCAATGTGCACAATCTCCCCGCCACGGTTAAATAGAATAGCTCGGGAGCTTGTTGTTCCCTGATCCAGAGCCAATATATATTTTTCCATACAGCCAACCTCCTGTTGTGGGTTCTTTTTAAGGTGTAAGCGATTTCTCGAAGTGTCGGATCAGATCTGCGTTGGATGTGGTCACTGCCGTAGCCCCGACGCCAAGCGCAAGTTCAACCTCTTCCGGTGAACGGATCAATCCCCCTGCAATAATGGGTATCCCTGTACGCACAGATACTTCCGCAATAATATGCGGAATGACGCCAGGTAATACTTCAATATAATCCGGTTGGGTTTTGGCCAGCAGCAGATAACTTTTCTCCAGTGCATGGGTATCGAGCAGAAAAATACGTTGAATCGCTGTAATGCCTTTCTGCTTTGCCTTCTGAATGACACTCGCTCGCGTAGAGATCAGTCCTGCTGGGCGAATGTGCTGACACAGATACTCTGCCGCATACTCATCATTCTTCAATCCTTGGACCAGATCTGCATGCAAAAGTATCTTTTTGTCGTACCGCCGAGCCTCGTCCATTACACTCTGAAGCTGTGCAATATGCGTTTCCAGCATCACCCCATAGGTATAAGGGCCTTCAATCATCGCTTCAAACTGCTTCATGCTCTTTGCAGCCGGCAATATACGTTGTCCCTCAAATGGCACCTTGGTTCCTCCCGCATTCATCAGATGACTATATTGTATAATCCGCACTGCGGGAACGGCAAGCCATTCCGTGAATCAGGAAAACCTGATCGCTACCCTATCATCCATAGTAAAAAGCCGCTGTTGTACTTCTCCATAACAGAGAGTACAACAACGGCTAGCCATCTATTCGTATACGTCTATAAATAATGATTAACCCTGCGCATGCGGAAGTAGCGTCTCTGCCCCAGCCCAACCATCACTTTCTGCCAAATGACCGGAACGGTTCACTTTCGTTTGCAGATATTTCTCGTTGAAAGCAGAGCGATCTCCCCATAGTGGCACACGTCCGCCCACATTTAATCCCGCTTCCTGCAAAGCAGCCAGCTTCCGTGGATTGTTGGTGATCAATGTAACCGGTGCGGAGCGAAGCGCACGCAATACGGCAATCGCATCGTCATAATTGCGGGCATCGTCTGTGAATCCGAGTTGCAAGTTTGCATCTACCGTATCCAGACCTTCTTCTTGCAAAATGTACGCCATCGCTTTGCTGAACAGACCAATGCCACGTCCCTCATGGTTCGCAAGATAGAATAGTGCGCCTGCTCCGTGAGCGGCGATCATTTTCATGGATTGCTCCAATTGGAAGCCGCAATCACAGCGTTTGCTGCCAAAGATGTCGCCTGTATGACAGATACTGTGCATGCGAATGAGCGCATCCTGTGCTTCGGCAAAGTCACCATAGACCAAAACACTGGATTGTTGACGCTCTGCCAGTTCAGCCTCAGCAAGAGATTCGATTAACTCGCCGCTCTCCATCGCTTTGTCTGACTTCATCCAGCTATACCACTGGAATGTCTTGGTCTCCCCATCGAGGTTTACCGGGAGTTTGATTGGCCCCACCAGGTATATGAACTCTTTTCCACTCGGAAAAGTCTGAATTTTGGGGGCAAGCAGTTGAATAATATGTGAATTGATCATTGTCGTTCCTCCTGTTTAGGCCAACTTGTCTGTTGATTGATTCGCATCCAAAGCGAAAATGGATCACTTGGATGTTATATAGTACGTATCTATATTATTCTCATCATCATTAGTTACTTTATGTAAGTTAGTTTAGAATAAAAATTATAATGTGTCAAGTAACTTTTATTTTTAAAGTAACTACCCAATTTATGTTACGTAATCGACACAAATATGTGTTTCATTTTAGGAATATTGGGTATGAGTTTATAAACTGCTCATACACTAATGTTGTAGTCCAAAGCACTTCATGCCTCGAACTTAATGATGAGGGGGTAATACACATGATCCGCCGGAAAAGAACATGCTGGACAGCCATACTGATGGTCTGCGTCCTGCTCATAAGCGGATGCTCCATCTGGCCCGGACAGGACGATTCAGCGAACAACAAAAAGGTAGCGCTTACATTATGGTACTGGAATCGTTCCATCGATGATAAGTTGATTGCCAGGGCTAAGGAAAAGTTCCCCAATATCGAACTGACAGCTCAGAAAATCGGCGGTGATTTCAAAGCAAAACTCAAAACAACACTCGCTGCACGCTCAGGTGAACCAGACATTGTAGCATTGAACGACTGGATCATGGAGCTATTCCCCAGTGAGGACCGTTTCTATAATCTGTATGATCTCGGTGCAGGAGATATTGAAGACCAATATCTGCCGTGGAAATGGAAGCAAGGCGTTACGCCAAGCGGACAGATGATCGGTTTCCCGATGGATACGGGCCCAACAGCCCTCTTCTACCGAGAAGATCTGTTCAAGGAAGCCGGATTGCCATCTGATCCCGAAGACGTTACACGCCAGATCAACAGTTGGGATGCATATGCTGCTGCCGGAGAACAGCTCAAGGAAAAATTCGGAGGCAAGGTTTTTCTAACCGATAATATTGCAACCGTTTACAATCAAGTCATATCGCAGTCTGCGGAGCGTTATTTCCGGCCGGACGGGTCCTTTATCGGCATGGGTTCCCCTATTGTGGGCAAGAGCTGGGATACGGCCGTTGCTTTCAAAGAGAAGGGACTGCTAGCCAATGCAGATGGCTGGACTCCAAGCTGGAACGCCGCGATGAATAATGGCGAAATCGCCTCTTTCGTGGGCGCTGTCTGGATGAAACAAGTTCTTCAGGAAGCCGCTCCGGATACATCCGGGAAGTGGCGGGTCGCTCGGGCACCAGGGGGAGATGGCAACAACGGGGGATCATTCCTGTCCATCCTGAAGTCGAGTGAACATCCTCAGGAAGCCTTTGAACTGGTTCGCTGGCTGCAAAGTCCCGAAAATCAACTGGAGCAATATCAGACACTGAACCTGTTCCCTTCTGCACCAGGTGTGTTTGATGATCCTGCCATGAAAGAAAAAGAACCTTTCTTCGGTGGACAGGCGACAGGGCCTGTATTTGCCGAATCGGCACAGGATGTGCCGGATGCTTTCTTTGGCGAAAGATACCCTTCCGTACACAACATTATCACCCGGCGGCTGAATGATGTCGCGAAGCAAAATGCCGATCCACAGCAGGTCTGGACAGATACAGTACACCGCGTCGAGCGGGAATTGCAGCGTTAACCTGAACAACGTGTGGTTTCGTTATCCGCAAAGGAGGAATTCATATGGCTGTAACTGAACCTCGTCTTACTCCCGATCCCGGACATGAAAGACCTGATCTGGATCGGCAGAAGTCACTATGGGCGAGAATGTGGGAGCATCGTGCACTCTATGTTGCGATATCGCCGTTTTATATTCTGTTTGCGGTATTTGGGCTGTTCCCAATCGGGTTCTCACTCTATCTGGCTTTTCATAAATGGGATGGCATCGGTGTCATGACGTTTAACGGACTCAACAATTTCAAATACATGCTGACCGATGCCGAGTTCTGGCAAGCCGTGGGCAACACGTTCATGATCTGGATCTATTCGACGATTCCGATGCTCTTCTTCGCCCTGATTATTGCCTTTTTGCTACATGCACCATTTGTGAAGTTTCGTACCCTGTTTCGGGTCGGTTATTTTCTGCCAAACGTCACATCCATCGTGGCGGTAGCCATTATCTTCGGTGCTTTATTTGCCAACAATTATGGCTTTCTCAATTATCTGTTGCAGTCGGTCGGACTACCGGTTGTGGAGTGGCTTAATGCACCATGGGGCATTAAAGTCGCAATCTCCTCCATGGTGGTCTGGCGCTGGACCGGATATAACGCCGTCATCTATCTGGCCGGACTTCAGAGTATTCCGCAGACATTATACGAAGCGGCCAAGATTGATGGCGCATCAGCGATACAGTCCTTTTTCCGAATTACAATTCCGATGTTGCGTCCTGTGATCCTGTTTACGGTCATTACATCAACGATTGGCGGTATGCAACTGTTCACCGAGCCACAAGTATTGGTAGGCAATGATGGTGGCGCAGGTGCAGCAGGCATGACGATTGTATTGTACCTCTACCGTGAATCCTTCATTAACAATTACTTCGGATATGGCGCTGCCGTTGGTTGGGGCATGTTCCTCATTATCGCCCTGTTCTCGATTGTGAACTGGAAGCTTGTTCAAGGCAAATCATCCTGATGTGATAAGGGGGAGCGCACATGGCGACCAAACACCTCAAATCGCTGGTGTTGTATACCGGTCTTATCGGGGGCATGCTCATATCCATGTTCCCGTTCTATTGGCTGATTGTAATGTCTACCCGGACAACGTCCGATATCTACAAGTTTCCACCCCAGCTCTGGTTCGGGGGCGAACTGTGGAATAATATCACGCGGGTGTTGCAGCAGATTGATTTCTGGGGCGCCTTTCTGAATACGTTGTTTGTGTCAGGCCTCGTGACCATTCTGGTGCTGTTTTTTGACTCACTGGCGGGGTTTGCGTTTGCGAAGTTTGAATTTCCCGGCAAAAAGTGGCTCTTCATCTTGCTGCTCGCAACCATGATGGTACCTTCCCAGCTGTCGCTGGTGCCTTCCTTCGTACTCATGGCTACGTTCGGTTGGGTCGGTTCCTTCAAAGCTCTCATTATTCCGGGCATGGTGAACGCCTTCGGCATCTTCTGGATTCGCCAGTATGCCACAGAGTCCATTCCCAACGATCTGCTGGATGCGGGCCGCATCGACGGCTGTAATTTCTTCCGACTCTATTGGAACGTGGCGCTGCCAATTCTGCGACCTGCCTTTGCTTTCCTCGGCGCGTTCACCTTTATCGGCGTATGGAATGATTATCTGTGGCCTTTGATCGTCCTGACGGATGAACGCAAGTATACGTTGCAGATTGCGTTGTCTCAATTAAACGGACTGTATAACACAGACTATGCCATGGTTATCGCTGGTACGTTGCTTGCCGTCATTCCGCTCATCGTTATGTTCCTGTTCATCAGCCGCCAGTTTATTTCGGATATTGCCGCAGGAGCAGTGAAGGACTAAGGTTGTGGCATTTTGATCCATCCCTCAAGTCTGATATTCTTATCTATAGTTGAAATAACAGATGCCATATAAGTTGGATGAATAGCACCACGTGCACGAAGGGGACAGAAAGGGCCTGAAGAAATGGAATGTTCGCATTTATAACCAAATTTCTCCCTTTGAAGAGGGAATCGAGAAATTTGGGGATAACGGCGATCGGAAGGCTTTCTGTACCCGAAGTGTTAACGTGTAACAGCATTCATTCACTTATATATTCAAGAAAGAGGGATGACAAAATGGCTTCTTCACCCTATATGATCGGCGTAGATATCGGCACGACCTCCACCAAGGCCGTCTTGTTTGAACAGAACGGAACCATTGTGGCTCAAGGCAGTGCCGATTATCCGCTGCACACCCCCACACCTGCGATTGCGGAGCAGGATGCGGAAGATATTTTCAAAGCAGTCATCGAATCGGTCAAACAGGCCACTTCCAAAGCGGGGGTTAAACCAGAGGACATCCTGTTTGTATCCTTCAGTTCGGCCATGCACAGCATTCTGCCAGTCGATCAACAGGGCACACCGCTGATGCGGGCCATGACTTGGGCAGATAATCGCAGTGCAGAGTGGACGGAAGTACTCAAATCGGAGATGAATGGTCACGAAATCTATCTGAGAACAGGTACGCCGATTCATCCGATGTCCCCTCTCACCAAGATCATGTGGCTCACCCGGGATCAGCCTGAATTGTTCAGACAGACGCACAAATTCATATCCATGAAAGAATATGTTTTCTATAAATTATTTTCTGAATACGTCATTGATCACTCCATGGCCTCCGCAACCGGACTCATGAATCTGGAGAAACTCGACTGGGATGCTGAAGCGTTGCATGTAGCGGGCATTACGCCGGAACACTTGTCCCGATTGGTCCCAACCACACATGTGCTAAAACATGGGTTGCACCCGGAGTATGCCAAGGAGATGGGCATTGCGGTCACCACACCATTTGTCATCGGTGCAAGTGATGGTGTGCTCTCCAATCTGGGCGTGAACGCCATTGATCCGGGCGTCGTGGCCGTGACCATTGGTACCAGTGGAGCGATTCGTACAGTCGTAGATAAACCGGTGACCGATCCCAAAGGACGCTTCTTCTGTTATGCGCTCACGGAGGATGCCTGGGTCATTGGCGGACCGGTGAACAATGGCGGTGTTATTTTCCGCTGGATTCGGGACGAGTTTGCAGCTTCCGAGGTGGAGACTGCGAAACGACTTGGCATCGATCCATATGAAGTGCTTACTCGTGTCGCAGAAAACGTACCTCCGGGTTCGGAAGGTCTCTTGTTCCATCCGTATATGACAGGTGAGCGGGCTCCGCTCTGGAATCCCAATGCACGGGGTTCGTTTTTCGGCCTGACGCTGCATCATAAGAAAGAACATATGATTCGCGCCGCGCTCGAAGGTGTGTTGTTTAACCTGTACACGGTCATGCTGGCGATCGAAGAAAAGATTGGCCGTCCGAAAAAAATTCAGGCGACAGGCGGCTTCGCCCGCTCTGAGTTATGGCGCCAGATGATGGCCGATATTTTCGATCAGGATGTCATCATCCCCGAAAGTATTGAAAGCTCCTGTCTCGGCGCAGCCGTACTGGGCTTGTACGCCCTTGGCCGCATCGATTCCCTGAGTGCCGTCTCCGGCATGATCGGATCAACACATCGGCACCAGCCTAATCCAGAAAGTGTCCGCGTGTACCGGGAGCTGTTGCCGATCTTCATCCGCATCTCCCGCAAATTCGAAGAAGAGTATGCGGATATCGCTGCTTTTCAGAATAAGACGATGCAGGGGTAGGGAAGGCGTGGGATGTTACACGTCGGAGGGTCAAAACGTTGAACATGGAATACGCTAACGAATCGTAGACGTCTTATTTGAAGCTTTTAGCATGTTTTCAAAATCTAACGAACCTGAGCCACCTTATATCGGCTTACATGGGCACAAAACTGCTCTAGAACCTAATATGTAGCCAATTAACTTGTCTGTGGTTCGTTAGAAAATCACTTTTGCCAAATACCCTCCAATAGCATGTGTACAGTTCGTTAGAATTAATACGAGATACCGTAAGTTAAAGAGACCCACCCCGCCATGGTTATGTCCATATGGGAATGGGCTTTTTTTCATGCACAGACTATATAAACTCTATTTAGATTGGATCAAATTTATCTCTCATCATACTTGGAGCTTCCCTTTATGTTCTATTAAAGTATCCAGGGGTCGCCACAGCAACCGTCCTAAAATAGAAAAATCTCTTTTCCAGTTCCTGATTCTCTGGCGTAAACTCGGTCAGAAACTCAACTGAATTCATCATTTCTTCGGTCATCACGCTAGGTCTCCACAAAGCCAATTGGATGTCTTTGAAAATAAAAGAAAATCCCAACTCCGCATCGATGTCTCGAGTATATGGTGTCTTACTATCTATTAGCTTAACGAGATCATCAGCCTTTGTTCGAAAAACATCAATATTATCATATGTAAGGACAACATCAGATTCATCAGGTGGATAATCGTGTGGATTAGTTACTTCAATGAAATAGAGTTTATGTTCCGAATCATACTCCATTTGGTTGTAGAGCTGACTAATCTCCGGGGTGATGCACTCAATGACCCCTTCTACCTCTGGTTTACTCATTCCCAACTTAAATGGTCCAATACCGACCATCGGTATGACCTCTAAAGGTTCCATGACGTTTCGGTTCCCAACTTCGTTCATGTAGTTCACTCCTCTTTATTCCAATAAATAAGAATTATAACGTCCATCCCTTTATTCTAATCCTACCCTAAAAAGAATGATTGAGCATGTTGGGTATAACAAAACCCCACAGCATGAAAAAGCGGTGGAGTTAAGTTTTCCTATCTTTTATTGATTCAGATTTCTAACAACTATAAAACTGAAATCCTAGATTTTAATTACTGATTATACTTGCTGAACGCATTCTGATCGGCCTGTACATTCTCCAGATATACAATCTGCCCCGCATCATTTACACGCGCGATATCGATGCCTGTTTTGGCATATACCGTTCCGTCTGCCGCTTGTCCACATACCGCCCAGTTGGTCTGGTAGCTGCCGTCAGGCTGTTGCACCCAGGCGTCCCACATATGTTTTACATCCTTATTGTACTCGTAGAAAGCTTTCATGAAACCATCGAATCCTGATCTGCTGGTGCCGTTAAGCACAATCTCTGCGTCCGGTGTAAACAGGGACAATAAGTCCTGCATGGCACGCTCGTCTGTACGTGAAGCATCAAATAAACGGAAATAGTTGTTCAACAGTGTAGTGGTACTCATAGTACTCATTTATATTCCTCCTAGAATAAAAAGCCGTTTTCCAATCTTTCAGTTCGAATATTTTCGAACTAACTGAAAAGAAATGTAACACACTTCTTATACTGCCCGCAAGAAATATATAAGTTGAGACCGACTTTTACACTAAAACGGAGAGTGCAGAACCAATCTGAAGAAGCGAAGCGTGCGCATTTATCACCGGATTTTTCCCTTGGACCAAGGGAATAAAGAAAATCTGGGGATAAGAGCGATCGAAAGATGGTACTGCAATCGGAGTAACCATGTGTAATAGTTGTAGTTCAACTTATATAGTTCGAAATTCTTCAAACATTGAAAGACAAAGCCGAATATGCTAACGTCATAGATATGAGAACTCCAACGATACCTGTGGCTTCGGAACTGAAGCTGACCACGGTCTGCAATGCATTGGGTGATCCAATCCGCATGAAAATTGCACACTGTTTGGCCAGCTCTGGCGAGAAAAACTGTTCCGCTTTCGAAGTAGACCATATTTCCAAATCCACGTTGTCCCATCACATCAAAATTTTACGTGAA
The DNA here is from genome assembly GCF_000517845.1 of Paenibacillus sp. FSL R5-192. Lineage (NCBI taxonomy): Bacteria > Bacillati > Bacillota > Bacilli > Caryophanales > Paenibacillaceae > Paenibacillus > Paenibacillus sp. FSL R5-192. Next base: position 396,322 of record NZ_ASPR01000002.1, read on the forward strand.
GCTGGCGTGATCCAGCCACGCATTGAAGGTAAACAGCACTTTTATTCCCTACGAAAGGAAGAATTAAACGTACGTTTTCCAGGCCTCGTCGACATGATTCTGAATACAAACGAGGAATACGTAAATTAAAGTAAGCAGGTCTAAGATTGAAGAATCACATTCATCATAATTGCAATTCCCATAAAGGAGGCTAACCATATGGACAAAAAGGCAGCAAAGATACTGCTGAGCACCTTCTGGGGAGGTGGTGGCTGGAAAACAACCTCTCTACCCTTCTCCGGGGAGGAATTTGAATATGCCAAAAGCAAAGGTGTTATGTTCGATCCACTCACGATCACGCATGACGAGATTGTCCAGCGTCTGTACGACATGCATCAGGATGACTCGTTCAAGGAACGGGTGATTTCGGCATTTTTACATAGTCTGTCCACCAAAAAAGTCTATCTGCGCAGCGCATTATCCAGCTGGGCTTTAACATCAAAGATGCCTTTACACACCTATGCGGAACGCCCTGCCCTTCACCCTAATACGAGTGCCTGTGGGGATTGTAATTTCCTGCGTTTGCAGTCAGACAAGGAATATACCAACGTCGATTTAAACGTCCTGAACTTTGAACGGATCAAGTGGGGCGGGGTTCGCCATGGTTGGTTGCTCTACTGCCTAATGGATTTGGAATTACTGCTTCAGGACAACGATGCGAACTATGAAGTAACCCCTGAAGACCAAGCCATCCTGGTCAACCTGCTTGAAGCAGCTCAGACGGAAGACCCCAAAGACAGTGCTCGCTCACTTGAGAAAAAGTGGAAGGATCTCTTTCCTTCCAGCAAACAGGAGCGCGATGCCCTGCTGGAAATCTGGGCGGCAGCCGGCATACTGGCTCCTGGAGATAAACCGAGAAAACGTAAAGGTGGTTCCAGTGATTTTGTCTTTGCAGCAACCTGGCAAGGTGATGATGGCTATCATACAGAAGCCGTAAAACATTATTTCGGCTCCTATCTTCCTCAAATGTGATAAAACCTGAACTTTTGCTCACCTTTGCATACATCTGGTTACAATAATGACATCGACAGATTTCCTGTTTAACTCGTATAATAAGGGGAAATTGGTAGATGGGAGTGAAACAAGCGAGTTTATGGTATACATACTGGCTTTTATAGTGTCTTTTGCTGTCGTGGTTCTGCTTATTCCACCGCTTGGTCGATTGGCTCACCGGCTCGATTTTGTGGACAAGCCTCGGGAAGATGTGGAGCGTAAGCTACACAGGCAACCTATCCCGCTCACGGCGAGTTACGCGATATTTACTGGATTTTTCCTGACATACATTGCTCTGACGAAAGAAATCACATGGGAAACAGCGGCTCTTGTCGCTGGTGGTATGCTTCTGCTAACGATTGGTACCGTCGACGACTGGTACAAAACAAAAGGCAAAGATTTTCCTGCCCTGCCCAAAATGCTCGTACAAGTCTCTGCAGCAGTACTCGTATTTGCTTCTGGCATTGCGTTCACCGGATTTGTGAATCCCTTCAACGCGGAATATGTCATGCTTCCGATCTGGCTGCAATTCATTCTCACGATCCTGTGGATCTTCGGGGTGACAACAGTCATCAACTTCTCGGACGGCATGGACGGACTGGCTGGCGGGTTATCGGCCATCTCGGCAATTACCCTGTTCATCGTGGCGCTTGCCAAAGGTCAAAGTGATTCCGCACTCATGTCGATCATTCTGGTCGGTGTAACGATTGGTTATCTGAAGTACAACAAAGCCCCTGCCAAAGTGTTCATGGGTGATGCAGGCGCTACGTTCCTTGGCTTCATTCTGGCGGTTATCGCTCTGGATGGTGCATTCAAACAAGCAACCATGTTGTCCATCTTCATTCCGATTCTGGCGCTGGGTGTACCGATCTTCGACAACATCTTTGTCGTTATCAAACGTTTCATTCAAGGTAAAGCGATCTATCAGGCCGATGCAAGTCAAGCTCATTATCGGTTGCTGCGTGCCGGATTGAATCAAAATCAGGTGGTGGGTGTGCTGTATCTAGTCAGCACATGTCTGTGTCTATCCTCCATTATTCTGATGTTAGTGGAGTTATAAAACCAAAATAACGATGAAAATAATAGAAGCCACCTTCATTGCGTTGAGGGTGGCTTTCTTATGATGTTTTTTTGGATCGCTTGCCTTTTTTTCGTTTCAGTTAAAGCGGAGTGATTCTAACTTACGATTTAACAGCCCCTGCCATAGCACCTCCAACAATGAAACGTTGCAAAGCAACATACAGGACAACCAGTGGCAAGGTAACAATCAGAATGCCACAGGCGAGCAACGGCCAGTTGTTCATGTACTGTCCATAAAATGTAAAGAGTCCTTTGGTTACCGGCTGATAATTCGGATCAGATAAATAAATGGTCGGCCCGATAATATCGTTCCATACACCAATCGCGGTAAGAATAATACCTGTTGCCAGGATCGGTTTCATTAACGGAACAAGGATAGTGAACAGATAACGTGTATATCCACTCCCGTCCATGGCTGCCGCCTCATCCAGTTCACGCGATATTGATTTGATATAACCCACAAACATGAGAAAGGCAATGCCCGTACCTGTCGTCTTCAATAAGATGTACCCGATTTGGGTGTTGTAAAGACCCAGATTATTGATCAGGGAAAACTGCGGAATGAGCGGGTTGGGAAGGTACATGGAAATTAGAAAGAAAATATAAATGATTGTGCTGAATTTAACATATCTGCGTGCGAGCGGGAATGCAGCAAATATAGATAAAATCAACGTCAGCAGGGTGGACATCCCTGTATAGAGCACACTGTTCCACATATACTGAGAGAAGTTCCCTTTGTTCCATGCTTCGGAAAAGTTCTCAAGCCGAATCCCTTCAGTAAGAGCTACAGGATCGAGCAGATACTCTGTCTGTGTCTTCATGGATACATTGAACAGATAGAATAGAGGGAAAACGTACAACGCAAGCATGAGCAGAACGATAACGTAGCTGACCATTCTGGACGTTTGGCTCTGTTTCATTACGCTTCCACCTCTCTTCTGCGAAGGTAAAATAAAGCGACCATCGATATGGTAAATACAAAGAGGAACTGAATCATCGCCACAGCAGAAGCCAAACCATAATCAGCCGTTCCTGTGCCAAATGCCGTAGCATAAACATCAAACGCAAGCGTCGTTGTATTGAACTTGCCGCCTGTAAGTACATAGATAATATCAAAGGTTTGCAATGCCCCTATGATAGACAAGAGCATGTTAACCGTGAATGCAGGAGCAATCATGGGGAATGTAATGTTCGTAAATGCTTTCCATCCCGAAGCACCATCCATGTAACCCGCCTCATACAGATCGCTCGGAATGGACTGCAGACCTGCAAGAAAAATCGTCATGGAGTAACCCATGTACATCCAGATCTGAACAAAAATAATCAGTTCGAAGGCGATATTATAATCGCCAAAAAAGTTGGAACTGGTACCCAAGAAATTCAGAAAGGACTGGGCTGGTCCGCCCAGCGGATTTGCAACGAGTTGCCAAATGAGTCCAGACACAGTAACCCCCAGCACCACTGGCAAAAAGAATACCGCGCGATATAATTTATCGCCTCTAAGTTTTTTATTGATCAAAATCGCTATAAACAAACCCACTGCATTTTGTATGATCACAACAGCAAACGCAAAGTATAAGGATCGCCCAATAGCATCCATTCGGTCTCCAGCATTGGATGCACCAAAAAATGTTTTATAGTTTTCAAAGCCGATAAAGCTCCATTCCTGGCCCCGAACACCAGTAGCATCTGTAAACGAAAACAGTATCGTCACAAGTGATGGACCGAAGCCAAACACGACATAAAGTAACAACGGAATGCTCAAATACAGATAAGGAATAAGTCTTGCCTTACCTTTCCCAAACGGATACATCGTCCTCACACCTTTCATGGGGTAAAACTAAGACATAAGAAAACCGGAATAACAGCCTTGTCTGGCCTGAAGGCTCAGACCCGAGCGCTATTCCGGCGCATGCGGCCAACTTGTGCCATGAATATGAATGATTATGAATTACTTTGGAGCAGCAGCATCCCAGTCCGCTTGGGATTTACCTGCAAGCTCTTCCGGTGTTGCAATCGGTCCGGCTGGCTTGAGCATCTCTGCGTGAACGCTGGCCTCCGAAATGTACTGTCCTACATTCTGACGGTTAATGAACAACTGATCCCAAGAAAGTTTAAAGTCCTCCAGGTAAGGCTGAATGCCTTGGATAAACTCACTTGTCATCTCCACATCAGGCTGTGTAGGCAGGAAGCCGGCTGCATTCACAAATTCCGTGTAGTTCTCTTTCTCCGATAACATATCAAGCCATTTCATTGCGTAATCCTTGTTCGGTGAGTTATCCACCACCATCCAGGTCATATCGTATTTACCCGCCAGATTTTTGTTCTTGGCTGCATCATTGCTACCTGGAATTGGGAAATATCCAAACTTCAGATCAGGGTTGGCCGTTTGAATTGTTGTTGCATCCCAAGTGCCGTCAGCAATCATAGCCACCTTGCCTGTAGCGAACAAACTGGGCAATGTTCCGTAGTCAATACCCATGAAACCAGGCATTGCATTGTTCATCAGATCCTGAGATTTCTGCAAGACTTCAAGTTGAACCGGATCAGTCAGCTTGGTTTCACCAGTCCATAGACCTTTGATATAAGCAAGCTGATCTTCATGAATAGAGGCCTGAAGCCCTTGCACCGCAAGACCTATTGGCCATACATCTTTACCCGCCAGACCCAGCGCTTCGACACCATTGTCTTTGAACACTTTGATAACATGTTGCAATTCATCCCAGGTTGTAGGGATTTCCAGATTATATTTTGCGAAGAGTTCCTTATTGTAGAACAGTCCTGTGAATGCCACCTTGCCCATGTTTACACCGTACACCTTATCGTTATACGTCATTGCGTTCTGTACATCCGCTTCATTGTAGTTTTTGATAAAAGATTGATCAGACAGATCACTGATTAACCCGGCATCGATCCATTGCTTCCACATCGGATCAGCAGCACCACTGGACCATTCCTGCGGAGCGCCTACAAAGCTTGATTTGAGTGGAATGATATCTACGTCCCCATTACTTCCGGCGTTCATCCGTGTTTGCATCAACTGATCGTATGTCGCGTCTGCCGGAACCGTAGTATATTCCACCTTTACGTCCGGATATTTCGCTTCAAATTTCGTATTAAACTCTTTGATGTAGTTGTTAATATTCTCTTGCTGCCAGTGAATGATCTTCAAGGTAACTTTTTTGCTGCTGTCTGTAGCCTGAGTTCCTTCTGATTCCGAAGAGCTGCTACTACAAGCGGCGAGCACACATAATAAAGCGGTTACAAGTACAATGGCTAAAGTCATTTTCTTCATTTTCGTTGTCCCCCATATTTTTGAATTAAATCTACGAAATCAGTTTCGTTAATTTCACCCTTATTATGACTTCAGATCTTTATTTTGTAAATAGTCATTTTGTTTTTTTGATTTCTATGCTCCAACCCGCTTGATAAAAGCTTTATTTATTGCTGTATACGTTGAAATCAAGGTACCCTTTACGATAGTCACGAAAGTTACGAAACACAGCACATGACATAATTTCATATACAGCCCCAGATAGCCCGGTTTTCCTTTAAATGGACTAAAAATCTGTAAAACAATTAAGATTACGAGCTAAAATTAGTCTTTATTTTCGCAACAAACATCCTTGATCACTTAATACCTATGGATGCATATCATTTCAAGTGTGAAACCCTCTCTCTGCTGTTGACTCTCCGGTCTATGTAGCATAGAATACTTGCAAGAAAGCGAAAAAACCGATACAGCCCCAGTTTACGAAACCAGTTTAGGAATCCGAGGGATGTTTATGAATATCAAAACGATAGCGAGTTTAGCCGGCGTGTCTGTAGCCACGGTGTCCAAGATTATCAATAACTATCCAGATATTAGCGAGGAAACGCGCCAGCGTGTGCTTAAAATTATGGAAGAGACAGGCTATCGTCCATCTTCTTCAGCCAAAACACTGGCAACCAAAAAATCCAGCCTCGTTGGCGTTGTGTTTGCAGGGAAGCTGAACGTGGATTTCAGCCACCCTTTCTTCGTACAGGTTATCAATGCGTTTAAGAAACAAATTGGCTTGCTTGGATACGATCTACTCTTCTTCTCGAATGAGAAGTTTCTGGATCAGGGTGAGGACTACTTGGCGAGATCCAAGTATTTTCAAGTGGATGGCTGTATTATTATTGCGGGGGATGAGGTCGAGAGCAGCATATTCGACCTGGATGCCAGCCCGATTCCTTGTATCGGAATAGATATCGAGCTAACAGGACAAAGCTCCTGTTACATCATGTCCGATAACGATAAGATCTCAACCAAAGTTGTAGAACAATTTTATATGAACGGTTATCGAGATGTTGGTTTTATCGGGCTGGAGCGCGCCTCTCTTGTGATGCAACAGAGAGAGATGGCTTTCAAACGTTCACTAAATCAGTTTAGTCTTGATGAAAAGCCCGAGTGGGTTGTATACAGCAAAGATTATGCCGCAGCGGATGGATACGAAGCGGCCAAGAAAATGCTCGCCTGCAAAACTCTTCCACGTGCCGTGTTTGCAGCCACAGATCTACTTGCCTTTGGAGCTATTCGCGCCTTTAAGGAAGTGGGGTTGCGCATTCCAGAAGATATAGCTGTGGCAGGTTGTGATGACATCGAAGCCTGCCGTTATACCGATCCACCGCTAACAACCGTCAAGCAGGATACGGACAAAATTGGCCGCCTTGCTGCCATGATTCTGTTTGATCTGATGAACAAACAAATGGATAATCGTTGCATTAAAGTAGAGCCGGAACTGGTTGTACGTCAATCCTGTGGCACAGCCATGCTGCTGGCACAGGAAATCTGAGCGTTAAGTCTTTGGGACTGGCTACTGCAGATCAATTCACATCATAGACATAGCGATTTTTTATAAAACTCCACATCAAGAAACGAAAAGGGGATGTCCCATAAGTCATGAATATGACAGGTGACGTCCCTTGTTTGTGTTATTTTGTTTTAATGAACCTGAGACACGCTATTCGCTTCCATTTGCCGAGAAAGTTCCTGCTATCTGGAAGCGGCAGTAGGCAGCTTGCCCTCTACTGTCTGCAAGTCAGACCATCCGGGTCGATCAAGTTCAATGAGACGGCGGTATCTCTCTTCCCCAGCCAGCAATTGTTCGTGAGAACCTTGCATGGCAATCTTTCCATTTTCCATAAAAATAAGTTCATCCATCTGTTCCGCACCAATCAGGTGATGGGTGACCCAGATCATCGTTTTGCCTTGCAAGTTGTCCAGGATGGTGCGCATCAACTCTCGTTCCGTCATCGGATCAAGCCCTAAGGTTGGTTCATCCAATATAATAACAGGCGTCTCCCGAAGCAGTACCCGGGCCAGAGCGATCCGTTGCCTTTCCCCACCGGAGAAACGTAGGCCCGTCTCCAGCATTGGCGTATCATATCCCTGCGGCAAAGATTCGATTAGACCGGATAACCCTACTTGCGCGGCCACCTGACGAATCTCCTCATCCGTTGCATGTGGACGACCAATCCGCAAATTATTGGCTACCGTGGTGTCGAACAGGTGTGGGCTCTGATTCAGTACTGCGATGACATCAGTGACACTCTCACCCAAGGTCTGCACAGGCATATTATTGATCAGAACTTTCCCCGCAGACGGAAGTAATGCCCCCTGAATCAGCTTCAACAAGGTTGATTTGCCGCCGCCGCTTCGTCCAAGAATAGCTAATCGTTTGCCTTGTGGCAGATGAAGGGATACGTCCTGTACGGCGTAGGAATCATCCGCTGCATAACGATAACTTACGAGATTAATCTCGATGTCTGCTCTGAGTTTGGGTGGAATGCGAAGACGAATTCGTCTGTCCGGGATAACATTCGCAGCTGGCAAGGACTCCGATGTCTGTCCGGCCATCACGTTGCCGTTTTTTACTACAGAGATCGATTCGCCCGTTCCATCCGCATCACCAACTCCATTCTGCAACGGAAGATACCCTTTCCCTTCGAGTTGTTTCAAGCGATCCAGCGATTCTCGATACTGGGGAAGATGCTCCACCGCATCCCCTACAGGCAGAATTGATTCCGTGAGCGGAAATAATACCAATACAAAAGCAGCAATCATCACGGCAGGCAATTGCCCGATAGAAGCGGCATTTCCGGCCCATAACGTAACCGATACCACCAGCAGGCCAATGACAGACTGAGCCATCAGATCACGCCAGCGTGTCCAGCGCCGCAACTTGCGACGAATCGCGTCGACCTGTTCCTCCGCTTCTTCCTGCTGCTGAACAAATTCGGCCGCTCGTCCACTTGCAAGCCAATCTCCCAGTCCAAGTACACCGTCGGTCAGACGGGTATACAACCTGCTGTTTTCCTTTTTCAGCCGTACACGCCATTTCCACGTCACTTTCAGGGAGATCGCAGGTAACACGGCAACGAGAAATAACATATACAAACCCATCCATACCGCAAATCCCAGATCAACACTGCCAAAGGCAATCATAGCCCCACCGTACATCACGAGCGCGGTAACGGCGGGGAAGACTGTACGCAGATAGATATCCTGCAGCCGCTCCACATCATCGGCGAGTGCTCCAAGTACATCCCCGGTCTGCATACGAGAACGCAGGAACAGGGCCTGCGGCTCCAGAATGCGATATAACTTCACCCGCTGATCGGCCAACACCCGCAGTACGGCATCATGTCCTGCCAATCGCTCGATATATCGAAACACGGCGCGGAATATCCCAAATGCACGTACACCAACAATAGGTACATACACCATCAAAATATTTTCAGGACGCAGCGCAGACTTGGAGATCAGAAATCCGGAGGTGAACAGCAGCAGTACCGCACACAGTGCAGCGCATGTACCTAGCGCAATAACTGCGATGAATCTCCAGCGGTACTGTGCCACATACGGAGCAATCCAGCTATTTTTTTCTTTTTCGTTACGGACGGTCTCCATATGCTCATATCCGGACTTCATTTTATATCGCCTCCATCTGGGCCTGAATCATCTGATAATATACACCTTGTCGTGCCAGCAATTCCTGATGTGTTCCCGTCTCTGCCACTGTGCCGCCATCCATGACAATAATTCGATCCATATGTGGCATCCAATGCAGACGATGGGTAGCCAAAAATACAAGTTTTCCTTCAAACAGCGGCAACATCGTCTGCTTCAGTTCATACTCTGTTTCCACATCCAGATGTGCTGTCGGTTCATCAAGCAACAGAATGTTGCGTTTACTAAGCAAGGCTCTTGCCAGCGCTACCCGTTGCTCCTGCCCACCACTGAGTTGTCTGCCGCCAGCCCCAATGAGCTCATGCAGCCCACCGGATAATGAGGTCAGAAGCTTGGTTAATCCAGCTGCGCTAATGGCCTTGGCCACTTCCGCATCCGAAGCCTCCGGCATATAGAAACGAACGTTATCGGCCAGGCTTCCACTGAAAATATACGGATGCTGTGGGATAGCTGCCGTCTGTCTTTGCCAAGATTCGAGCATATCTGGTGTAACCGGCTGGCCGTTAGCCAGTACTTGACCCGAAGTAGGCAGCTGAAATCCAGCCAATACGTCAATCAACGTGGACTTGCCTGCTCCGCTGGCACCAATAATACCGATTTTGCCAAGACCCGTGATCTGAAATGTGACATCCTTTAGCGAATAAGGACCTTCATCATCATGCCGTACCTGTACATCCGTTAGTGCTAGTCTGCTACTCTCATTCCAAGAGAACACTGAGGAAGAGGAAGAAACAAGCTCAGGAGTAGTAGAAACAGAAGCAGAATCAGGAGCAAGATGCCCCGCAGCCATTTTATCATTCAACACGACACGTATGGTCGAAGTAGCGGCTTTCCTTTTACCCAAAGACAATGATGCATATCCCGTCCCATCCTCTGCCATGTCCGCATGCGCAACAACATTTGCATAGGCTTCTTTTTGTTTCTGTTCAGCAGCTTTCCCCCGTTCAATCACTTGGTTGATAGCCGCTCCAGCTTCCTTACCGTCCAATGTGGCATGATAATCAGCGCCGAGCATACGTACAGGCAGGAAATATTCGGGTGCCAAGATCAGTACCGTCAGCGCAGGGCCAAGTAGCATATGCCCTTCTGTCAGACGTAATCCCAGACCAACTGCTACGGAAGCAACGGACAACATCGTAAAGAAATCGAGTGCAAACGAAGAAAGAAAAGCCATGCGCAGAGTAGACATCGTTGCTTTCCGATACCGCTGACTGACCCGCAAAATGGACCCTTCATGTGTTTTGCTCTGTCCCAATGTTTTTAGCGTTTCTAGTCCACGCAAGGTATCAACAAAATGGTTAGCGAGTGCTTTGTAAGATCTGAATTGTCCGTCTATCTTCCGCTGCGCAGCGAGACCAATCAGAATCATGAACACGATCAGGATTGGGAGTGTCAGCATCAGAATAACCCCGGACATCAGATCCAGCTTGAACACATACAGCAGAATGACGATAGGTGTGAATCCTATGCCTAGCATGCGAGGAATGAATAGTTCGAGATACGTCTTGTATTGAGCTGTTCCCTCACGTGCCAGTGTGACCAGATGGCCTGTTCCCTCCGTCTTCGCATAACGCGGTCCAAGTCTGAACCACTGCTCCACCATCTGTCTACGCAGATCAGTCCCTGTCTTCTCCGCATATCGTGAAGTCACGAGTTGTAACCAGAAGGATAGGGCGTAGCGGGCGGCAAAAGCAGCCAGGAACAGCAGCAGTACCGGGTACTGCTCCGTTACGGATGAACCTTCAAACAATGCCGTGATGGCCTGTGCCAGCCATTTGGCTTGCATAATGATCGTCATCGCCTGTAGCAGCACCAGCGCTGAGGCCAGCGCAAGTACCGGCCGGATGCCCGGCAGCTTCATCAGCCCCCGTCCCATATCAGTACTCCAAGTGGTGCTGCTCGTTCAGACGTTTGCGGAAGATATAATAACTCCAGATCTGATAACCGAGAACAAACGGCAGCAATGCGCAAGCTACAATGGTCATTACTTTCAATGAATAAGCGCCGGATGCGGCGTTGTATACAGTCAGGTCATATGCCGCCCCAAAGGAACTCACCATCACTCTTGGGAAAAGTCCGATAAATACCGAGGCAAAGGCAATTGCAATCACTGCCCCTGTCATACCAAAAGCCCAGCCTTCACGCTTCTGACGAACAAAGTATGCCGCAAGTGCAAGCGAAACTGCGCCAAGTACAACCATGATCCAAAGAGCCCAGCCGCGTACGGCGAACACATCGGTCATGAAATACGTCATTAACGCGTAAACAGCGAGTAGTGCAGCCAGCGGCAGCATCAATTTTTGCGCTGTCTTCAAGGCACGCTCTCTGAGATCACCTACTGTTCGTAGTGATGCAAACAGCAATCCATGAACCAGACACAGCAGGGTTACACTCAAGCCACCAATCACGGTGTACGGATTAACAATATCGAGGAATCCTGCACGCAACTGCATCTCCCCATCAATGGGCAGACCCTTCATCAGCGTGGCAAAAACCACGCCGAACAGGAACGGTAAAAGCGCACTGGAGACCACAATGATGATGTCCCATGTTTTGCGCCAGCGCTGCTGTTTCATTTTACTGCGGAATTCGAAAGCAACTCCGCGGCCAATCAAGGCGAGTAACACCACCACAAGTGGCAGGTAAAAACCACTGAACAACGTGGCATACCAGTGCGGGAAGGCAGCAAACATCGCGCCCCCTGCCGTAATCAGCCATACTTCATTACCATCCCAGAACGGACCGATTGAGTTAATCAGGGTCCGGCGTTCACGATCTGTTTTGGCAATAATGCCTGTAGACATCCCCACACCAAAATCAAAACCTTCCAAAAAGAAGAAACCAACAAACAATACGGCAATCAGCAAAAACCACAACTCACTTAGTGACAACGGAATAACCTCCATCCACGCCGAACGGATCGGCCGATTCATCGTGATCTTCCGGCTTATCGACCGCAAACGGTCCTGCTTTGATCTCACGTACGAACAGGTATACCATCACGATTCCGAGAACCGTATACGCAGCGGTAAAAGCGATGGTCGAGAACAGGATCGTTCCTGCGGATACGTTCGGCGAGACCCCAGCTTCGGTTGTCATATAGCCAAATACTGTCCATGGCTGTCTTCCTACCTCGGTCATAATCCAACCTGACGTATTGGCGATAAACGGCAGGGAGATGGCGAACACCATCAGACGCATAAACCACTTTCCAGCGACCTCTAGCTTCTTACGCATGGCTAGAAATGTACCGTATAGCGCCAATGCAATCATTAAACCACCCGCTGCGATCATAATGCGGAAACTCCAGAATGTTGTCCGTACCGGCGGGATGTAGTCCCCCGGTCCATACGTCTGTTCATACTCAGCTTGAAGCTCCTTCATACCTTTGACACTACCGGAGAACTTGCTGTAGGACAGATAACTGAGCAATCCAGGGATTTTGATCTCACCCGTACTCTCCTGTTTATCCGGGTCAATAAAAGCGACCACCGTCCATGGCGCCGGATCTTCTGTCGTTGTCCATGTGCCCTCACTTGCTGCCATCTTCATCGGCTGTGTCTCCACCAGATATTGCGCCTGGAAGTGACCCGAGAATGCGACGCCGAATGAAGAAACAAGAGCGATAATGATCGCAATATTAAACGATTTGCGGAAGATCTCCACATCCTGCTTTTTCATCAATTTGTAGGCACTGATCCCGGTTACGACGAAGGCCCCTGTCATCAATGCCCCAAAGACTGTATGTGGGAACTCAACGAGAAGCTGACCATTTGTGATGAGTGCAAAAAAATCATTCATCTCGGCTCGGCCGTTGTTAATCTCAAACCCAACAGGATGTTGCATAAATGAATTGGCTGCCAGAATCCACAGCGCGGACAGGAATGTGCCGACAAACACCAGCCAGATGCAGGCCAGATGCACTTTTTTGGACAAACGATCCCATCCGAATATCCACAATCCAATAAATGTAGACTCCATAAAAAACGCCAGTAGCGCTTCAATAGCCAGTGGCGCACCAAACACGTCCCCGACAAATCGGGAGTACTCGGACCAGTTCATACCGAACTGGAATTCCTGCAGAATACCTGTAACAACCCCGACGGCAAAGTTAATCAGGAACAGCTTGCCCCAGAACTTGGCCATCGTTTTGTAGATTTCCTTCCCCTTAACAACGTACAACGTCTCCATGATCGCAACCAACAGTACAAGACCGATGGATAGCGGGACAAAAAAGAAATGGAAAATCGTTGTAAGTGCATATTGGATACGCGATAACATAATCGGATCCATACCGTTACCCCTTCTTTCTGTTCACTTCGCAGTATGCGTATTTGGCATTGAAGCTGCACCTTCGCTGTCTGTCCGCCAAATACGTTGATGAACGTATTGTGCCAGATTACCTATTTTATACATGTGAGAATTATCACAATCTTCGTCTCTAGAGCAAAAAAAAGTGATCCTGGTCACACAAAAGATAAAATTCAGCCTATTATCACAGCTTGCCAACTTCATCTATTCATGGAAGATACTCATGTTTAGGACGGAATGCCCATATGTTAGTCTCAGGCATATCATGCGAAGTACCGTGAGGGCTTTACATATGAAGTGAAAGCATGAAACACAAGCAGAGCGAATGACGCTCCATATTACAGTCAAGGTGAGGTGAACTATTCATGGAAAAACCTGCACCACTACCAGGTGAAGACACCGAAGCCAGCCTGGATAAGGCCAGTACAACACAGCCTCCTGTCCGGTATGTTCTCTTCCCTCGCAAAGGAGGTTGGTCATCCTTTCCCTATCCCGATATTGCTGCACTGCTGTCGATCGAGGGAGAGGTCTACTATGTCAGCAGCCTGACGCAAACAGAAGATGTACCTCCGGTCATTACCATCATCTCCCTCCCTGAAGCCGAGCAGCTATTGCTGGAACCTCGCACCGTAGCCGTAGTCGCCCATCCCTACTGGCTAATGGCTACAGCTTCGCTAGAGCCTGAGCTATGTATTGCCCTGCTCCCTGAGCCTGCTGGAAACGAAGCAGAATCTCCGCTATGGGAGAGCAGTATTTCCAAACTGGTCGGCATCGCCGATCTGGTAGGCACATCCTCCGAAACACGTTATATGAAGCTGTTATTCCAAGGCGTACGTGCTATCTGGCTGGGCGGCGAAGACCCTGCACCTGCGGGTACGATGCAAAAGGATGATCTCGAAGTCCCTCTCCGGGACTACGAACTGCTCTTCTTGCATGCGCTGCGGCAGATCCTGTCAGGCACTCCGGATAGCGTCACCCTGCTTCAATGCAGTGTACGTGCCGACTTCTACCGTCAGTTGCGTGCCAAAGCAGGTGCACATGAGACGATATCCTTTTTGCTGGCAGCCTATGAGTACTTGCTTGAAGATCCTCGGGCTATCCATTCACTTCAAGAGGCATTCTCCCATGCGGTCTTGAATGGTCGCAGTGACTGTGTAGTCTCCCACTATAGATTCCTGTCTGCCATCCATGCCCGGGCCGGGAACTTGGAGGACGCCCTGCGGGTGTACGGAATTAGTGCAGCCGATGAACAAGAACGGCATCATTATGAACAGCTCTGTCGCTGGCTTGAGGCGGGAGAAGATCAACTTGTACGAGCGGAACTACTGCGTATAAACGATGATTACGGAAATGCCCTGCGTATCCTGGACGAACTTGGCGGAGAAACGGCGAGACATTGGAAATTCCGCATCTACCAGGAGACTGGACGTGTGGAAGAAGCACTGGCTCTGGTGCATGCAGTCGATATTCAGGATGATGCCAGTCGCCGGGATTATCAGCAATTATCCGGTAGTGCGCTGGCACTGCGAGGGGAACGACACGGGGCAGTCCGACATTTCCTTGAGACAGCACTGGAGGATGAAGATGCGCTGGCCCGGATTGTCGAGCTGGAGCTGTTGGATCATGCTGTACAGCAATTGCTTGGGGAGGTGCCATGATGCTGGACCCAAAGAAGCGTAGGCAACAGTTGAATGGGCCAATGGTGCACAGGAATATCCGAACCGAAACCACTTACACGCCAACCGAAACAGTCGATCGAACACATACAGACGCATTGGAAAATGGCGATCACACCCCTGATCATACACAACCAACGCAGGACATCCGAAGCCAAGTGCATCACTGGGGCGACACACAAGGTCAGGAAGAACAGAGTGCAGCTATAACACAAGAGGAAACAAGTGTATTCAAAGAACCCTTCTCCATTCGTCGGGTTCGCAAAAGCAAAGGCAACAAGCTGACCGCCATGCTCCAGGTTCGCAATGAACGCGGCCGATACCTTGAAGAAGTATTGCATGATCTGAGTGAGTTCGTGGATGAGATCGTGATTGTGGACGATGCCAGCACTGACGGAACACCGGACATATGCAAAGCCTATCCAAAGGTGGTCCGTCTGGAGGTATTGGAGAAACCACTGTTCGCCGAGGAATGGCGGCTTCGCAACACCTTATGGCAAGCGGCTGCGGGAACATGTCCCGACTGGTTGCTCTCGGTTGATGCGGATGAGCTGTACAGCTCAGAGGCCAAGAAAGCCATACGTACTCTGATTAATCAGGAGTATGCTGACTGGTTTGCATTCCGTTTCTACGACATGTGGGGTGGCCGGACCCACTACCGGGAAGATGATCTCTGGTCTCTGCACAAACGGCATACCGCTTCACTTGTACGGTATATGCCTGGATATCCTTATTTTTATCCACAACAGAATCATCACGTTCCCCGTCTTCCCTTGTCCTGCACTGTATTGCCTGGGGTCAGTACGGAACTGAAGGTTCAGCATCTCGGCTGGGCCGGCAGTCTGGAGGACCGGGTTCGTAAATATTTGCGTTACAAGCGCATTGATCCTAGCGGTGAGTGGGGCAATCTTGCACATTACGAGTCTATTCTCGATCCGGAACCTCGGCTGATTCCCTGGAAGGAGGGACCGTGAGATGGGCGTGGTGAGTATTCTGACGCATAGTTTCACCGATGGGTATAACCGGGAATTCGGTCGTGTATTTGGTGGCGGACTGGAACGCTATATTCTGGATCTGTGCAGTGTCATCCGAGGACTCGGGCATATTCCCGAGGTTCATCAGCTCTCTTATTTTGAAGCATTCCAGACTCGGACGGAGCAGATTGACGTATTTGGTTATTCGTACGATATGGATAATGTACCGGAAGCCTTTGACCGGATGGCAGCAGCAGCGCGCGGCCCAGTGATCTATGCCAGCTGTCTGTGGCAACCCATCACCTATAAACCCGGCAGTCTTGGCATCTGTCACGGCATTAACTGGGATCGTCCCGGACTGCCACTGGAGACCAAACAACAAGTCGCGGAACATATTCAACTGGCTCTGGATGGACTCGTGCGCATTGTATCCGTGGATTCCCATTTCCAGACCTTTTGCCGGGCCGCTTGTACCTATACCGACCCAAGACAGGTTGTCCTGATTCCCAATGCAGTGGATACGTCCTATTTCACACCAGCCCCACCAACACGGACCTTCGAGCAAGAACAGGAAGACGAATGGCTTTTCGCATGGAAGAATGATCTGGCGAGTCATGAAGAAAATGTTGGTGCAGTTATATCAGGGGTGCAAGCTGTAGAAGGCAAGGGGGGAACGAGTCGTGATGAAGCGGACAGTGGTAAGGCTAACAGAGATGGAGGTGAGGATACAGATAGCGATCAAGAACGAGAGGGGAAAGAAACGGTAGATTTCCATTTGAATATATCGAAACTGGAAGAAGTCGAGGCAGATGGCGCAACGTATAGGTTTGCTCATAACCACCGGCATTCAAAGGATTGCGCTACGGAGATTCTAGTAGAAGCAGATGCTGAGTATCAGATTAATGGTCCGATTCAGGGACAGGTTGAAAAGAAAACTGTGGATGCCCGGATGACCTCTCCCCGCCCAATTCGCATTATCTATCCACGCCGCATCAGCATGGAACGGGGTATTATTCCAATGATGTTGGCGGCAGATAAACTACTTGGAGCCTTTCCGGATCTGGAAATTGAATTTGCCGGGGAACTGGTCGAAGGCAGCACGGTCGGGAGAGTCTTTCGTTACTGGCATCGTACTCATCCACATGCGGAGCGAATTAACCAGCGCACGTATGATTTCCGGGATATTCGGGAGGCCTACCATCAGGCAGATATCGCCGTAATTCCAACCGTGTTCTCGGAAGGCACCTCCTATGCCTGTCTGGAAGCGATGAGCTGTGGACTTCCGGTAATTGCCTCCAATGTTGGCGGATTGAATGATCTGATTCAGGATGGTTTTAATGGGCTACTGGTACCTCCTGGTGAGCAGGAACTAACCGCCGCTCTGGTACGTCTTGTACAGGATCGGGCCGAGCGAGAACGACTGGGAATCTATGCGCGCGAGACTGCACTATCCTATGATCTTGCCAGGTGGCGGAGCCGGTGGAGCACGGTGTTGGAATCTTTTTTGGCAGAGACAGGATTAAAGGAGGGAATTCGGGGATGATGGATACGCCCAAGGCAACGGAATTCATGGAATCAAGATACATTCGGCAAAGTGATCCTAAAACGGACACATTGGTCTTCCCACTGCATCCGGCATGGTGGAGCCGTCCCTACGAATATGAATGGGCCCGGCAGTTTGCACGTCCGGATGATGTCGTCCTTGATGCAGCCTGCGGCATCTCCCATCCGTTCAAATTCTGGCTTGCCGAACACTGCCGTGAGGTTCACGCCTGTGACTGGGATGAACGTATTTTGTCTGAAGAGGCGATAAGACTGGATATCGTTTCTGATTTTGGCGAGCAAGCCGCTCAGGATCTGCCGGAATCAACTCTCGTCCGATTGCACCGTGCACAGGCCAATCTGGCACAGCTTCCGTACGAGTCGGGTAAGTTTGATCGGGTGTTCTGTATCTCTGTACTGGAGCATCTGGATACAGGCACGATGCTGCGGGCGTTTCGTGAATTCGCTCGGGTGCTGAAACCAAACGGACAGTTAATCGCTACCTTCGATGTGCCCGAGATGCGGCCTGATCTGCTAGAGACGATTATGGCTGTCACCGGATTAACCATTGAAGATAAGCTGAACGTGAACGAGCCGGACGATGCCATCTGGTCTGACATGTATGGCACGCCGATCCGCTGTTTTCGAGCGGTGATATGCAAAGGTTGAAACGAATTGGGTTACGTTGAGTTAAGTGCAGAGTGGAAGATTGAGGGCTTACGGGCTCGACCCATTAGCAACGGAACAATACACGGTTCGGGCAATGCTCCGATTACCGGTAGCTCCGTTGCTTTTGCAATTTCAATTGGATGGGCTAGTGCGGGAATATGTGGGGATGTACAGGGGTTGGAGGTTCGGGACTAGAGACTAGAAATAAGAGATTAGAGATTAGAGATTAGTGATTAAGGATTAAGGATTAAGGATTAAGGATTAAGGATTAAGGATTAAAGGAAATTATAGGTGTACCAGTAACATGTTGCACTGGTTGGTGTATTCATCAGCAGAGGCTGCGCCGGGTGCTGTCAGGCGCAACAGGGTTTGCAGGCCCGGCGGGATTGTCTTCGCCGGGTGACCTGTGGCGGCAGGTTGCCGCGCAGTGAGTTGGGCCAACTCGGCCCATTCACGCGCCAGGTTCTGCCGCCCGGCGAGCAGCGCGAGCGTGCCCGCGAGGAGCGCGTGAGCGGTGAGCTCCGAGGCGGACACTTCGTCCGCGTGGGGCTGCTGCGTGCCGTCAGGCGTGCCGCATAGCGCAAGCAGCCCTTCGCGGACGCTCGCGGGTGCGCGCAGCAGCCCGCAGCGTGCCGCAGGCGGAAGCGCTGCAAGCAACGCCAGCGCGCCGCGAGGCGGCAGGGCTTGCAGCAGGCGCAGCCATGCGGCCCAGGCGCCTACGCCGGCGAGCGCTTGCGCAGCCGCGAGCACGCCGCTAGGCGCGGGCGCGGCTGGGCCTGGCGCTGCGCCGCGGGGCGGGCTAGACGCCAGGCCGCTGCTTCCGG